>JAFUVM010000078.1 GCA_017483665.1 Bacteroidaceae bacterium | reverse complement strand
CTTTGAAAATCGTTAGAGACATCCGCAATTATTTCCATCGCAAGTTCGGAACTCAGCCTGATTCATACGCATACGTTATCACTAAGGCGGTCAGAGACATGAAGCAGAAGATGCCTGTTGTGGAAGCCAACAAAGTGGAAAGGAAACCATTTGTTTTCATTATCGACGAGATTAACCGCGGCGAAGCATCGAAGATATTTGGTGAATTGTTCTTTGCCATCGATCCTGGCTATCGAGGCAAGAAGGATAATCTGGTGCAGACACAGTACCAGAACCTTGTGCCAGAGACGGACGTGTTTGCCAAGGGTTTCTATGTACCAGAAAACGTGTATATCTTGGCAACGATGAATGATATTGACCGCTCTGTTGAGAGTATGGACTTTGCCATGAGAAGGAGGTTTACTTGGAAAGAGGTGACACCAGCTGACACAGAGGCCATGCTTGATACGCTTCCCTGTGCAAGTGAGGCAAAGGCTACGATGTCACGATTGAACAAAGCCATTGCTGAGACCGATGGTCTAGGAGCTGCCTATCAGATTGGTCCGTCTTATTTCCTGAAATTGGGTAACAATGGAGGCAATTTTGATAAGCTTTGGGAAATGAACATTGAGCCGCTGTTGAAGGAATACCTGCGTGGATTCCGTAAGACGAGTGAGATCCTTGACAAGTTCAAAGTTGCTTATTTTGAAACAAAGGAAGAAACGACAACTGACAATGAAGAGTTGATAGATGAGGATTAATCTGACAGACAACAACATCGGACAGCCGGATGCTGGGTTATTCCAAAGGAATGATGTGGCTGTGCTGTTTCCTATTGCCGACAAGACAATAGCAGAGTTGTGTCGTGAGAACGAGAACCTGCTTATCTTCCCTTTCAGCATTGAGACATCTGATGATAGGATTGGGGAATCTTCTGTCATGAGCATTCTGAATACTGATGACCCTGAGAAAGTTCGTATCAGTACGGGCAATGTGATGGGTTTTATCGGTGTTGGTGACCTCCAGATAAAGATAAAGTCGAGATTTGATTCTGGGCGTGACGATTTCCTGTTGCATTATATGCTTCAGAAAGTGCTTTCATTTAACCTCTTCAATCTCAGCCACAACAATGAGCAGGAGGATGTTTTCGACTTTATCATGTTCATGTTCCCATATTTTCTGAAATCAGCCTTGCGTCAGGGTGTTTATAGGGAATACCAGAACTATCGTCATAACGATGCGAATCTGAAGGGGACGATTGATATTGGCCGCCACATAGCGAGAAATATCCCCTTTGTTGGGAATATCGCCTATTCAACAAGGGAATATAGTCACGATAACAACATGACGGAACTTATTCGCCATACCATCGAGTTTATGAAAACCAAGAAGTATGGCCAGGCCGTCTTGAATATCGACAAAGAGACTATTGAGAATGTCAACACTATCGTTGAGCATACTCCTTTATATAGTAAGAATGACCGTGGTAGTATTATGAGCCGGAATCTCCGCATGAAGATTCACCCTTATTACACCGAGTATCGTCCTCTTCAAACGCTCTGTATGCAGATTCTTAGAATGGAAGAAGTGAAATACGGTGAGAGCGATGATGAAATATGTGGTATTCTATTTGATGGTGCTTGGCTCTGGGAGGAATATGTGAATACCATTCTGAGCAATGTTGGCTTTACCCATCCAGAGAATAAGCTGCATAAGGGTGGAATCTACTTGTTTGATGACCACAGTGGCATACGCTATCCAGACTTCTATAAAGATGACTTCGTACTGGATGCAAAGTACAAACGACTTGGCAGCTATGACAAGGTTTCTAAGGTTGACAGAGACGATGTGCATCAGGTTATCGCCTATATAAATGCTCTTCATGCTACCAGAGGTGGCTTTGTTGCACCATTGGAGAAGAAACAAGAGAAAGTGCCAACCTCACGACTGAAGGATAGTACTTCTACTCTCTCAATTTTCGGTGTTGAGATAAGTAAGGAAGCGTCTTCGTATGCAGATTTCTGTGAAAAAATGCAAGGGATGGAAAGAGCTTTTGTTGAATCACTAAAATATAAATAAGATGAATACACTGGAGAATAAGGGAAAGCAATACTGGCTCATTTCATCGAATGATAGTATATTCAAGCTTGAAGAATGCTTGAACGAAACGAATCTTGTGGATTGGCAAGGTAGTTTCTCCCCTAAAGTAGGTGATATTGTGTTTATCTACCGTACAAGACCGATTCAACGTATCTGTTATAAGACGGAAGTCATCGCAATTAACATACCATATCGGGACACCATGAACGATTATAAGTTCTGGGGAGAGAAACATAGCCCAAAGGGAGCAACGGATCCAAACACGCTATATCACAGGTTAAGTCTGTTAGAGGAGTCTACCTCAATGTCTCTACACTTGGAAGAATTAAAAAAGCAGGGCATGAAGGGTGTTCCGCAAGGGCCAAGAAAATTGTCCGGACAGTTGTTAGAGTATATTCTTTCAGCATTCAGTAGTTCACCAAACGGTTACGACGAAATTACAGATACAGGGAACTATTACGAAGGTGCCTTGAAACAGGTCTACGTCAACAAGTATGAAAGAGACAGGAATGCTAGAGATAAATGTATAAAAGCAAATGGCTGCATATGTCGCGTTTGTGGAATGAACTTTGAAAAAATCTATGGAGAGCTGGGGAAAGGGTTTATTCATGTACATCATATAGTACCAATCTCTACGATAGGGAAAGAATATAAATTGAATCCTGTTAAGGACTTGGTTCCAGTCTGCCCTAACTGTCATGCAATGCTGCATAGAGGAAAAGACGGGAAAACAGTGACTATTGCTGAATTAAAGAAATTAATATCTGCAAAATCATAGGACTGATATATGTTAGGAGCAATTATAGGAGATATCGTTGGTAGCAGATGGGAGTTTAACCCCACGAATGACTACAATTTTGAATGGCTGTCGGATGAAAACAGCTTTACCGATGATACTATTTGTACAGTGGGTGTGGCTGATGCCATACTCCATAACTCAGAAGACTTCGGCAAATACATTCATGAATGGTGTCGCAAGTACCCTCATCCGATGGGAGGCTATGGCGGCAGATTTGCTCAGTGGGTAAGGAGTGACAATCCCCAGCCATACGGGAGCTACGGTAATGGTGCAGCAATGAGAGTGAGTCCTGTGGCATGGGAAGCAATCGACTTGGAGTTTAAGTATCTGTTGGATGTGGCAGAAAAGAGTGCTGCATGTACTCATAACCATCCAGAGGGCATAAAGGGTGCTCAGACAGTAGCCTTGGCTATTCAATATGGAATAGAGTTGCCGTGTTATCACCCGAATTTTACACAAGAACATATCAAGGATCTTGTTGAGACCTGTGCAAGACGTGCTGGATATAACATCAATATCAGAATAGAAGATGTCATCAATAGATTTGATGAAACTTGTCAGGGAACTGTACCTGTTGCGCTGTGGATTATTGGTGAAAGCACGTCATTTGAGGATGCTGTACGGAAAGCAGTTAGTCTTGGGGCTGATGCTGATACCCTCGGAGCAATTGTAGGTAGTATTGCTGAAGCAATCTGGGGTATTCCTGAAGAAATGCAACTGCAAGCCTTGGGCTATCTGCCTACAGATATGAAAAGAGTGGTTCTGCAATTCTATAGGCAAAACATAAGAGATAGTTTTATTGCGAGCTATAGTGACGAAGAAACGGCAAAGGATTAAATGACTGAAGATTAACGAATATGGCATATACATACAAATATCCAAGACCGGCAGTGACGGCTGACTGCATCGTGATAACGAGAGAAGCAGAGCCGAAGGTGTTGCTTATTCAGAGGGGCAGCATGCCTTTCAAGGGAGGATGGGCATTTCCCGGTGGTTTCATGAATATGGACGAAACCACGGAGCAATGCGCCATCAGAGAGTTGGAGGAAGAAACGGGGCTTCGAGTGACGAAGATACAGCAGATAGGAGCCTATTCCAAGGTTGACCGTGACCCACGAGGAAGGACTGTGACCGTTGCTTACCTCGCTGTCGTTGATGAACCGAAGGACGTTAGTGGTCAGGATGATGCTGCCAAAGCTGAGTGGTGGCCACTGTCAGACTTGCCACATCTGGCATTCGATCACTATGACATTATGCAGGATGCAATAAGGAAATATAAGGAGGTTACAGAATGAAGAAGAGCAAATTTATTATCTATGCTGCATTTGCCATACTTCTTATGGTGGCATGTAATAGCAAAAAGAGTGGAAACGGCGTTTCTCAAAGTGACGTGGAAGATGTCATGGTATCTGACTCTATGCGTCCAGAAATGCCACCTCCAGACAGTGGCAGGTTTGATGGACATCGGCCACCTCCACCTCCTGATGGCAAGCACCCTGGCGGGCCGCCACCTCCACCTGATGGAAAAGGTCATCCTCTCCACAAGCCGGACAACATGCGTGGTTTCGATCCTGCATCTGAAGATGACATGGATGATAACGGCATGAGCCGCTATATGGAGAATAACGATGATGAGGGTTGGGACTAATTAAAACTATTATGGCATATACATACAAATATACGAGAATTGTTATTATATACGCCATCGCACTTATCTGCGGTTTGGCATTTTTTTCGTCGTGCAGCAATAGCGATAATGCCGCCGGGCAGGACGACACTCCCGTCCGTATCGGTATCGCATGGCGTGGCGACAGTACGTCCATCTCCTACACCAGTGCGCTGCAGAGCGTGCGCGAGGCGGGAGGCGTACCCGTGCCACTGCCACTACTGAAGTCGCCCTTTATGGAATACGAAGGTGATGAGTTGCTGGCACAGTACACTGACGCGCATGGCATAGTACTTCAGGAGTATGCGGACAAGGTAAAGACCAGTCCCTTTGCAGGGCAGGACATCGCCAGCCTGCTCGCCACATTGGACGGACTTGTCTTTACGGGCGGTGCGGACATCAGTCCTACGTTCTATAAGACTCCGGAGCCTTGGCACGGTATCGAGGCGGAGGGCAACTGTGACGGACGGCGCGATGTGTCGGACTATATACTGATGAGATGGTGCTTGGATCAGGAGCCGACACTACCGGTATTATGTATCTGCCGGGGTATGCAGATGCTCAGTGTGGTCTCTGGCGCACAGATGATACAGGATTTGCGTACCTATTTCGAGGCGCAGGGACTGCCATATGCCGATGAGCACCGCACAGAACCGGCATCAGACCATGGGCGCGACTTCGCCGTTCATGATGTCACCGTCACCGACCCTTCGTCGCTGCTTAGGCAGATAGTGGGCAGCGAAATGGTCAGCCGTGTGCCATCATGGCACCATCAGGCCGTGCTGAGTGTGGAGGAAACGCCACTTAAGGTGACTGCTGTCACCAAGACCGGCGGCATTGACATTATCGAGGCGGTGGAACGTACTGACAAGCCCTTCTTTATAGGTCTGCAATACCATCCCGAAGTGGCTGTAGCAAAACACGCCAACGGTGCTGCCGATGCCTCGCGCTTCATGGATTATGAGAATGCGCTCTGTTATTTCCGTGCCCTTATAAAACAAGGTTCGAAAAAGCAATAAAGGTTATGCTGAAGGCTGAGAATGATAATAAAATAACGATAATAAATGAATACTTACAAAACCATTGATCTGAACGACTACACCCAAATTGGCGAGGGCGGCAACGGGAAGACTTATGTCACCTCGGCTGATTCGGACGAAATCCTCAAGGTGAATAATGCCCGTCTGAGCACATTGGAAGCCGTCAAGCACGAATACGATGTTTCCAAGGCCGTCGCCAGCCTCGAAATTTCTGTCCCCGCGATGTATCGCATTGTGCAGGTAGGCGATGCCTATGCCACCATCTCCCAGCGCATCAAGGACAAAAAATCACTCTCGCGCATCTGCCACGACGAACCCGAACGCACCGAAGAGATGGCCCGTCTCTTGTGCTGCAAAGGGAAGGAACTGTTCGCTACGCCCTGCAACACCGAATTCTTCCCCAGCAGGAAGGCACAGGCGCTACAGGCCATTGAGATGGCTACTTTTGTGAGCCGCAAGAACAGGGAACGGCTACGCACCTTCGTCGAGAGTATACCGGAGAACAGCCATTGCGTACACGGCGACTTTCAGCCTGGGAACATCATCCAGACCGGAGCGGATTACTATTGGATTGACCTGGATCGCTTTGCGTATGGCGACCCCATGTTCGACATTGGTCACCTCTTCCTCATCTGCCACATTTACGCTCCCATGAAGCGGGTGCAGGACATCTTCCACATGACCCTGGAGCAGTTCCACCGCTTCTGGGATGCCTTCGCCAAGGAATACACCGGACAGGACGATCACGCCGCCTTCGATGCCCAGGCGGGTCGCTTCGCCGCCCTTGACGTCATTCTTCGCATCGTCTTCCAGAAGCCCAACTTTGTCGAGAAGCTTTTCTTCAGTTTCTACGTACGTAAACTGATGAAACAATATTATTCGTAATAACTTAATGGCAATACACAAGTATAAACGTTTAAACAAAACATTCATGAAAAAGCTATTATTACTGGCCATCACGCTGATGTGGGCAATGTTGGCAAACGCTCAGATGAGTGTGCAATTGGGTTATCTGTTAAACACTGAGAAGTCAAAGGTTGCAGGTGTTAAGTCTTCAAGTAACTATAGTGGCTTCATGGCTGCCGCCGACTATAACCTGAACCTGACGGGCGCACTCTCCGTTGCCCCAGGATTGGGACTTAGCTACTCCTTCGACAACAGCGACGGTGCCAAGTACAAAGAGCTCGGTCTGTTTGTCCCCATAGATTTCAATTACCGATTCCCCGTAAGCGACGCTCTCAGCCTTTCGGTCTACGCAGGCCCGACAATCTACTACGGTCTCATGTCGAAGGACACATCCACAGACCCCGCCTACAACTATTACGACAACGACAACAGGCGGTTATCACTGGAACTTGGCGGCGGTCTCTGGTGCGACATCAAGGAAACTTTCCGTGTGAAGGCCGGCTATAAATGGGGACTGACGAACAACAACAAGATAGATGACATCACGGAAAAGAACAACTGTCTGTACCTTTCTGTAGGTTATCTTTTTTAACTCAAAATCAGACAACAAACAATAATGAAGGAAGCATCTTTCTTACTGACCGTACTCTTCACACTGTCCCTTGTGGCCTGTAGCAATGACAATCCTGTCACGCCCGATGCCGACGAGTCGACAGTAACCATACCGATGAGTGAAGAGGCAGCAGAGATGAGAGCAGACATCAAGGCTGCTGGAGGACAGAAATATATCTTCACCGAGGAAACCTGGCCTGTGCTCATGGAGTACCTGCAGAGCCAGTCGGAGCAAGAATATCCAGAGGTGGAGACCATGCACCGACAGGGACACATGGTCATTGCCGATAATGATGTCTATACGCTGGAGAACGACAATGCCGACTGCCTTGTCATCTACCTTCACGGCGGAGCCTATTGCTTTGGCATCCTTGATAGCCACATCGAGTTTTGCGACAAACTGGCCCAGAGGATGAATGCCAAGGTCTACATGCCGCTTTATCCGATTCTGCTGAAAAGCATCTGTCTCGATGCGTTCCGATTCCTGCAGGGGGTATATGCCGAGGCACTGCGCGAAGGAAAACCCGTCGTTCTGATGGGCGACTCTTCCGGTGGCGGCCTGGCTCTTGCCTTCGCCGAGAGCCTGCGGGACAGTGGAGTCCCTATGCCGGAGGGGCTTGTCTTGCTCTCGCCTTGGATAGACGTTACCATGACTAATCCCGCCATCCCTGCGCTGGAAGAAGGAGACTTTATTCTCTCAGCCTACGGACTTGCAGGTCTTGGGAAGCTTTGGGCAGGAGAATTGGACGTCAGGGATTCGCGCGTCAGTCCACTATATGGCAGCATGGCGGGACTTCCACCTACGCTCATCTTTTGTGGAACCGACGAGATCTTGCGTCCTGACATTACCCTGCTCCATGAAAAGATGAAAGCTGCCGGAACCAAAAGCAGGCTGATCATCGGAGAAGGTCTCTGGCACGTTTTCCCATCCTACGACATCCCTGAAAGGGACATCTGTATAGACATGATAGCAACTGGTTTATAGCAATGAAGAAATAAACTCAATATGAAGAAATGAAGCAGAAAACATTATGGATGTGTGCCGCCATCATTATTCTTTGCGGTGCAAGCGTCATCACCTGTTGCAGCAGCAATGATAATCCGTCGGAGCAGACGGCTGGATACATACCGAAGGCACCTGACTACGGCGACCCGACGATGTGGGTGACTGCCGACGGTGACACGGACGGTACGGGAGCCGACATTTTCTACGTGGTATCGACGTGGGAGGACGACTGGACGACAGCGGACGGCAAGGTGTGCCACTATGCCGACGTGTGGAATGCCGAGCATCGCGCTCACATGGCCAACCTGGAGATGAACAAGGTTGTGGCCTATATGTCGCCCGGCAACCGGTTCTTCGCACCCTTCTACCGACACACAACCATCCAGGCCTTCATGACCAACAGCGAGGACACCGTCTATCAGCGCACCCGCCTGTCGATGGGCGATGTCTGTGAGGCATTCGACCGCTTTCAGACCCTGCGTGACAAGACTCGTCCGCTCATCATCGCAGGCTTCAGCCAGGGCGGTCTGGCCGTGGTGGAGCTGCTGAAACATATCGATGACGAAACTTACAGCCAGCTGGCTGCCGCTTACGTGCTGGGCTATAAGGTGACGGAACAGGACATGCGCGAGTGCAGTCACATCCGACCCGCTGAAGGAGAGACCGACACGGGCGTCACCATCTGTTACAACACCGTAAAAGACGTGAAGTACGTGCTGCCCCTCATTGCAGGCTCCGACATCTGTATTAATCCCGTGAACTGGCGCACTGATGCCACACCTGCTACGCTCCACGACACCATCACCATCACCGTCTCACCAGAATATCACGTTCTGGTGGCCACTAACTACAGCGCATCGGAATATCCTCCCTTCCGCGGTTTCCTGAACGTGGGCGACATTCACAGCTGCGAACCGTGGCTCTACAGCGAGTGTCTGGCCAAGAACATTGCCGTCAGAGCGAGGGAATGGAAAAAGAAACACTAAAACCAGAAAAAGATGAATAAGAAAAGATTTTGGATGCTGGCCGCCATCCTTGCAATCAGCGGTGCAACAGTGCTGACATCGTGCAGCAATAGTGATAACCCAAGTGTGCCCGACATGACGGTGCTCACGGAGTGGCAGGCAGGAAAGACCATTGATGCTGCAACCGTAGAAGCCTTCGGTGGCATCGACAAGTGCTTTGCAGCAGAACCCATCCCCGACGGTGTGTGGACACGGATGCAAGGCAAAACCTACAAGGAAAACCCCCACATCGGTCGTGACGACCTGCGCCACATCCGAGCCCTGCACTGGGACTACGACAATCTGATGCATGTCGGTGAGATGATAGTCAACAAGTCGATTGCCGAGCGCGTCTGCACCATCCTGCGACAACTGTTTGATGCCAAATATCCCATCCAACGGATGCTGCTCCCCGATGTCTACGATGCCGACGATGAGACGCAAATGCGCGACAATAACTCGTCGTGCTTCTGCTACCGTACCATTGCCGGCAGCACTAATCTGTCAAAACATGCGCGGGGGCTGGCTATTGACATCAACACACTCTACAACCCCTATTACAAGGATCGTGACGACGGTACACGTTTCATTCAGCCCGCCACCGCCGAGGCCTACTGCGACCGTACGTGGGACTTCCCCTACAAGATTACCCACGACGACCTCTGCTTCCGTCTCTTCACCGAGGCCGGCTTTGAGTGGGGCGGCGACTGGACTTCGTGCAAGGACTTCCAGCACTTCGAGCTAATCGAGTAAACACGTTTGCTTTTCCACACGTTAAGGCGCTCATGGCATACAAAGGCTGACGGCGCCACGAGATATGCACGGGCTTAGCTGTTTCCCTTCACCAGCTTCTTGATGTCGTTGAGTTTGGTGAGGGCTTCGAGGGGCGTGAGGTTGTTGATGTCGAGACCGAGGATTTCGTCGCGAATCTGACAGAGGACGGGGTCGTCGAGCTGGAAGAAGTTCATCTGCACGCCTTTCTCGGAGTCGGTGCCGGCCTTGATGCGGCCTGCCAGGTCCTTGTGGCTCGCGGAGCCTTCGAGCTGCTCGAGGATGGCTCCGGCACGCTGGACGATGACGCGAGGCATGCCGGCTATCTTGGCTACGTGTATGCCGAAGCTGTGTTCCGAGCCGCCTCGCTCCAGCTTGCGAAGGAAGATGACCTTGCCGTCGACCTCCTTGACGCTGACATTGAAGTTCTTGATGCGCTGGAAGCTGCGTTCCATCTCGTTCAGCTCGTGGTAGTGTGTGGCGAAAAGCGTGCGGGCGCGGCCCTTGTTACTCTCGTGGATGTACTCTACGATGGCCCACGCAATGGAGATGCCGTCGTAGGTGCTCGTGCCGCGACCGAGTTCGTCGAAGAGCACCAGACTGCGCTCGGAGAGGTTGTTCAGAATGTTCGAAGCCTCGTTCATCTCCACCATGAAGGTGCTCTCGCCGATGCTGATGTTGTCGCTGGCCCCGACGCGCGTGAAGATTTTGTCGACGTAGCCGATACGCGCCCGCTCGGCCGGAACGAAGCTGCCCATTTGTGCCAGCAGGGTGATGAGGGCGGTCTGGCGGAGCAGGGCACTCTTACCGGCCATGTTGGGCCCGGTGATGATGATGATCTGCTGTTGCTGTGTGTCGAGGAAGACGTCGTTCGGAACGTAGCGTTCGCCCACAGGGAGCTGCTTCTCGATGACGGGATGGCGGCCTCCGTGAATGTCGATGGCGTCGCTGTCGTCCACGATGGGACGTATATAGCGGTTCTCCTGCGCGCTTTGGGCAAAGGAGAGGAGACAGTCGAGCTGTGCCAGGAGCGAGGCATCGTGCTGGATGGGGGTGACGAAGGCCGAGAGGGCTGTGATGAGCTGGTCGAAGAGCATGGCCTCGAGGCTGAAGATGCGTTCCTCGGCACCGGTAATCTTTTCCTCGTACTCCTTGAGTTCCTGCGTGATGTAGCGTTCGGCCTGGGTGAGCGTCTGCTTGCGAATCCAGTCCTGCGGCACTTGGTCGCGGTAGGTGTTGCGCACCTCGAGGTAGTAGCCGAAGACGTTGTTGTAGCCTATCTTCAGGCTCTGTATGCCGGTCTTCTCTATTTCGCGCTGCTGCATCTCGAGCAGGTAGCTCTTGCCTTGGTAGGCGATGTGCCGCAGTTCGTCCAGCTCGCTGTTGATGCCGTCCATGATGATGCCGCCTCCGGTGGTGAGCAGAGGCGGGTCGGGGCGCACTTCGCGGGCGATGCGGTCGCGTATGTCGGCACAGAGGTCGAGGCGCTCGCCGATGTCGTGGAGCGTGTGGTCGTCGGAGGTGAGGCACATCTGTTTGATGGGCTCTACGGCCTGCAGGGCGATGCGGAGCTGCACGATGTCGCGCGGTGTGACGCGCCGTGCGCTGACCTTCGATATGATGCGTTCCAAGTCGCCCACTGTGCGAAGGCGCTCCAGCACGGCGTCGCGCAGGTCGGGGTCGCGGAAGAAGTATTCGACGACGTCCTGGCGCCGGCCTATCTCGGCGGGGTCCTTCAGGGGGAAGAGCATCCAGCGATGGAGCATGCGGGCGCCCATGGGGGTGACTGTGCGGTCGATGATGTCGAGGAGCGAAATGCCGCCTTCGTTCATGCTGCCCACCAGTTCGAGGTTGCGCACCGTGAACTTGTCGAGACGGACGTAGCGGTCTTCCTCGATGCGGCGCAGCGTGGTGATGTGGCCGAGCTGCTGGTGCTGCGTCATCTCCAGGTACTGCAGGATGACGCCCGCCGCCACGACTGCGCTCGTCATGTGCTCTACGCCGAACCCCTTCAGGCTGCTCACCTCGAAGTGGCGCAGGAGTTTCTGGCGTGCGGTCTGTTCGGTGAAGGCCCAGTCGTCGAGCTCGAAGGTGACGTAGCGTGTGCCGAACGCGCCTTCGAACATGCCTTTCTTGCCGCGCTCGTAGAGGACTTCCTTCGGGGCGAAGGAGGCCATGAGCTTGTCGATGTAGTCGGTGGTGCCCTCCGTGACGAGGAACTCGCCGGTACTGATGTCGAGGAGGGCCATGCCGCAGGCTTGTCTGCCGAAGTGGATGGCGCAGAGGAAGTTGTTCTCGCGATGGTTGAGCACCGTGTCGGACATGGTGACGCCGGGTGTGACGAGTTCGGTGATGCCGCGCTTGACGAGCGTCTTCGTCAACTTCGGGTCTTCGAGCTGGTCACAGATAGCCACGCGTTTGCCTGCCCTGACGAGCTTCGGCAGGTAGGTGTCGAGGGCGTGATAGGGGAAGCCGGCCATGGCGGTGCTCTCGGCGGCTCCGGTCTTGCCGTTGTTCCGCCGTGTCAGGGTGATGCCGAGAATCTCGGCAGCGATGACAGCATCGTCGGCATACGTCTCGTAGAAATCGCCGCAACGAAACAGCAGCAACGCCTCGGGGTGCTTTGCCTTGAGGTCGTAGAACTGTTTCATCATCGGTGTCAGCGCTTCTTTTGCCATGTCTTTAAGTAAATTGTTTCTGCAAAGTTACTGATAAAATTCGACATGACAAAGGAAACGAAACAGATTCTGACTTGCAGCTCCGTGCGGCGGGACAAAAAGCGCCGTGCGCTTCCGAAATAAGCGCGAGGCGCTTCGGAAATAAGCACGAGGCGCTTCCAAAATAAGCACGAGGCGCTTCGGAAATAAGCGCGAGGCGCTTCGGAAATAAGCACGGGGCGCTTCGGAAATAAGCACGAGGCGTGTTTGCCATAAGAGCGTGCCGTGTCCCGTTCTGGCGGATTTGCAATCCGCCAGCAGCGAATATAAGCATTTGTAATGCGAAACAACAATCTTTGCGGGATTGCAAATCCCTATATTCTATACGGCCTGATTGCAAATCCGTCCGAACAGCCACTTCCCCGTTCTGGCGGATTTGCAATCCGCCAGCAGCGAATACAAGCATTTGTAATGCGAAACAATAATCATTGCGGGATTACAAATCCCTATATTCGATACGGCCGGATTGCAAATCCGGCCGAACAGGCGGTACTGGTAATAACCACGTGTTGAAAGACAAAGAAGGACATGTGCCAATGACTCTTGACACACGTCCTTCTTTCTATCAAGGCGAATCTGCAGGGGTCAGACCCCGTCGGATTCCTGCTTCTTACTTCTTCTCTTCTTCGACTTCCACGATGCTCTTACCGCGTGTGAGGTAAGCTGTGGGAGCTGCCACGAAGATGGACGACAGCGTACCGAATACGACACCCAGAATCATGGCGAAGGCGAACGAGCGGATGCTGGCACCGCCGAGGCAGAAGATGACTGCAAGTACGATGAACGTAGATACAGAGGTGTTGATGGTACGGTTCAAGGTGCTGTTCAAGGACTCGTTGAAGAGTTCCTGCTTGTCGCGCTTCGGGTGCAGGTGGAGGAACTCGCGGATGCGGTCGAAGACAACCACCTTGTCGTTGATAGAGTAACCGATAGCGGTCAGCACGGCACCGATGAACGTCTGGTCGATCTCGAGCGAGAAGGGCATCCAGCCCCAGCAAATGCTGTACATACCCAGGATGAGGATGATGTCGACAAACAGGGCTGTGATGGCACCGATGGAGAACGACAGGTTGCGGAAGCGGATGAAGATGTAGACGAAGATGGCGATGAAGGCCAGGATGACACTCCAGATGGCTCCGTAGGTGATGTCCTCAGCCACCGAGGGACCTACCTTCTGGCTGCTGATGATAGAGCCGCCGGCACGCTCGTCGCGGTTGATGAAGTTCTCCAAGGTCAGGTCGCCTGCCAGCAGACCGCCGCCCTTCAGGGTCTCGAAGAGTTTGCTTTCAATCTCGCTGTCCACCTCGATGCCGTCTTCCTCAATGCGATAGTTGGTGGAGATACGGATGGTCTTGCCCTCTGTACCGAGCGCAATGGCGCTGGTGTTGCTTTCGGGGAAGGCCTCGGAGAGCAGACCGCGGACAACCTCGGGCTGCACCTCGTTCTCGAACAGCACGACGAAGTTGCGACCGCCGGTGAAGTCGATGCTCTTGCTGAAGCCGCGAGTGAGCATGAAGCAGATGCTGATGATTGCCAGTGCGCCGAAGATAGTGAAGCTCTTCTTGTAGGCGCTCATGAACTTGTAAGTGGGGTTCTGGAAGGAAATCTTGTCGCCGATGGCTGTACGGAAAGTCAGGCCGAGCCACTTGTCCTTTTCCATCACCTGCGAGTAGACTACGCGTGTCAGGAACACAGCGGTGAAGAAGCTGACGCAGATACCGATGAGCAACGTCGTAGCGAAGCCGCGGATAGGACCTGTACCGAAGTAGTAGAGGATGATAGCCGTGATGACGGACGTCAGGTTCGAGTCGAAGATGGCGCTGAAGGCGTTGCTGTAACCGGCAGCCAGTGCTTCGCGCACCTTCTTGCCGGCCTTCATCTCCTCCTTCGTGCGCTCGTAGATGAGCACATTTGCATCGACGGCCATACCCAGCGACAGCACCATACCGGCGATACCGCTCATGGTGAGGGCTGCCTGGAAGCTGGTCAGGATGCCGATGGTGAAGAAGAGGTTGAGCAAGAGGGCTCCGTTGGCAACCATGCCGGGGATGAAGCCGTACATCATAATCATGTAGCACATCAGGATAACGAAGGCGATGACGCAGCTCCAGATACCTTGGCGGATGGACTCGGCACCCAGAGAGGGACCTACAATCTCCTCGCTCACGATCTTGGCCGGAGCGGGCATCTTACCGGACTTCAGCACGTTGGCAAGGTCGCGGGTGTCCTCTGCAGTGAAGTTACCCGTAATCTCGGAGTTGCCACCCGTGATTTCGCTCTGCACGGTGGGTGCGCTGTAGACGTTGTCGTCGAGCACGATGGCAACGCTGCGCTTCAGGTTAGCCTTGGTGAGGGCTGCCCAGCGGCGTGCACCGTCGACGTTCATCTTCATGCTTACGCAGGGACGACCAGCCTGGTCGAAAGAGTCGCTGGCATCGGTCACAACGTCGCCCTCCAGGGGAGCACGGCCGTTGCGTTCGGTCACCTTGATGGCATAGAGCTCGTAGACATTGGCTCCGGCACCTTCGCCCATGCCCTTCACGCCCCACTTGAGACGGAGGTCAGAGGGAAGAACCTCTTTGGCTTCGGGAGAAGCGAGGAGCTCGTCGATGGCAGCCATGTCGCGCTTGTTGGCAAAGCCTACCACGCAGCCATAGGCGCCCTGAGCGGGCTGCAGACGGCTGAGCAGGGGATTGCGCTTGCGAGCCCTCTCGATGTCGGCAGCAGACATGCTCTGTGTGCTCTCGCCCTCTTTCTCGGCTACGGCAGAAGCCAGGTCGGCTGTTGCCTTGGCTGTGTCGGCCTTCTCCTCGATGGGAAGCTCGTCGGTCTGAGCAACGGCTGCTGCTGTGTCGGCAGGAGCTGTCTCGTCGATGGTGCTCAGCGCTGCGGCAAGCTTGGTGTCGAGAGAGATGAGGAAGGGAACGATTTCCTGTGTGTTGTAGGTCTCCCAGAACTCCAGGTTGGCGCTGCCCTGCAAGAGCTTACGCACGCGCTCAGGCTCCTTCACGCCGGGCATTTCGACCATGATGCGACCCTCCTGGCCTTCGAGAGCCTGGATGTTGGGCTGTACCACGCCGAAGCGGTCGATACGGGTGCGGAGCACGTTGTAAGAGTTGTCGATGGCACTCTTCACCTCGGCGCGGAGCACGTTCTCCACCTCCTTGTCGGTGCTCTTCGTGGTCACCTTGTCGCGGAGCTGCTGTGTGGCAAAGAGCTCGGCCAGGGCCTTATTGGGCTCCAGCTCCTTGTAATTCTTAATAAATAAGGTAATAAAGTCACTCTGGCTGCCCTGGGCGGCTGCTGTTGCCTGCACCACGGCCTTGCGGAAGTTTTCGTCGGTCTCCTCCTTGTGGTCGGCCAGTGCCTTGATGACGTCGGGTACACTTACCTCGAGGATGACATTCATACCGCCCTTGAGGTCGAGACCCAGGCCGATGCCCATCTCGCGGCACTCCTTCAGAGTCCACACATTGCAGTACACCTTGTTGTTGAGCAGGGAGTCCAGATAACGGTCGGATGCTTCCTGACCCTCGGTCTGTGCGATAGCCTCAGCCTTGCTCTCGAAGTGACTCGTCACAACGGAGAAACTCAAGTAAAAGATGCACACCAGCGTCAGCAGGAGCGCGAAAACCTTTACAAATCCTTTGTTTTGCATTGTTAGTAATTTTATTTAATGTTTTGTTTGTTTTTGTTCTGTTTGGGCATTATAGCGTGCAAAGATACGCTTTTTTCCTGAAAGAAAAGAGTTTTTGCCACTTTTTTACGCATAAAAGGAGTTTTATTGCACTTTTTTCCGCAAACGGACGATGAGCGGATAGTGGTCGGAGACCGAAATGGTGCGGTCGATGCGGTACGCCGTGCAGGTCCAATGGGGGGAGTGGAAAAGGTGGTCGATGCGCACCGGGAAGGAGCGTCGGGAGTAAGAAAAGCCCGGGCCGGTGCCTGCCTCGCGATAGGCCGACACGAGGTGACGGTCGAACTGCTGGTAGACGTAGGAGATGGGCGTCTCGTTGAGGTCGCCACAGACAATGGTGGGGTGGCCGGTATAGCGGTCGATGAAGGCGCAGACGCTGTCGGCCTGTGCTCCGCGGTAGCCCGCGGCTTCGCTCAGCTTGCCCACGAGCATGCGCGAACTGCTCTTGATGGTCTGGCGATGGGGGTCGGTGATGGTGTGGGCATACTCGCTCTTCTCTTCCTCGCTCAGGTGGTTGCTCTCCAGGTGATTGTTCACGACGAGCAGGCTGTCGCCGTCGAGGTCTATCAGGCAGGCAAAGCTGCTGTTGGAACGGGTGGGAAAGCTGATGTGCAGGGTGTCGCTCAGGAAGGGACGGCGCGAGAGGATGGCTACGCTGCCGCTCTGCAGGGTGTGGTAGGACATGGAGTCGACCCACTTCCGGTGGTTCTCGATGAAATGCCCAGGGAGCTCTTGCAGACAGACGATGTCGGCATCGGCGGTGCCGAGGAAGCTGAGCAGTTCAGCGCGTTGTTCCTTGTCCGACATGCCGCCTACGTTATAGGAGATGACGGTCAGGGCGCTGTCCGTGCCGTCGGTTTCGGCGGGGAGACGCAGGGGACAGTAGTCGAGGATGTAGCCGCCAACGACGAGGAGTCCGACGACGGGCACCAAGGCAAGCCTTGCGTAGAACAGGAGCCAGAAGAGCAGGAAGAGCACTTCGACGGCCAGGAAGACGGGGAAGGCGAGCGTTAGGAGCGAGAGGCGCGGGATGGCATCGGGCGAGACGAAGGTGAGCGCCACGCACAGCCACAGCAGCAGCGTGGTGCAGACGTTGGCACCAAGCAACAGGCTGATGGAGAAGCGCTTCAGAAAATTCTGCATTGGGAACTTATGGGTCTAATGGGTCCTATGGGTCTTATAGGTCCTATGGCCTTGTTTCATTTTCTGCTCATGTCGAAGAGCCGGCGCTTCTCCTCGTCGGTGAGCTCGTTGTAGCCGCTCTTCTTTATCTTGTCCAGGATGCGGTTGAGCTCTTCCTCTTCTTGTTTCTTCTGTTGGCGGTAGGCCGTCTCGCGGTTGTACTGCCCGCCGTAGGTGACGTCGATGTGCGGCTCCTTGCGTTTCCACAGGGACGAAATCCTGTCGCCCAGCGAGGAGAACCAGCTTCGGAAGCCGTCCCACGAGCTGTCGCCTCGCCCGTAGCTGCGGTAGCCGCCGCGTCCGCCCTTGCCGCCTCCGCCGCGCCAGTAGAGGAGCAGCAGGAAGCCCACGAGCATGCCGCCCAGGTGGGCCATGTGTGCCACGCCGTCGCCTTTCTGCGAGAGTGCCGAGAGGAGCTCGATGACGGCATAGCCCATGACGAAGAACTTGGCCTTGATGGGCACGGGCAGGGGGAAGATGAAGATGCGCTCCTCGGGGAACGTCATGCCGAAGGAGAGCAGGATGCCATAGACGGCACCCGAGGCTCCGACGGTGTTCCAGCGGTCCAGATAGTCGGCCATGGGGACGAGCGCCCCGCCGAGCGACACCTGGTCGTAGCTGCCGAAGCCGTAGTACCAGAACTCCACCAGCTGCACCAGCTCCTGCATGAGGCCGGCGCCCAGGCCGCACGTCAGGTAGTAGAAGAGGAAACGCCCCTGCCCCATCGTCTGCTCCATGATGCGTCCGAACATCCAGACGGCAAACATATTGAAGAAGAGATGCTGCCAGTTGGCATGCATGAACATGTAGGTGAAGAACTGCCAGGGGCGGAAATGGCCAGCCAGCACGAAATGCAGGCCAAACAATTCCTCGAGGTCTATGCCGTGCGTACTGAATGCCAGGCTGGCCAGAAAGCATAGCACGTTAATGATGAGCAGGTTTTTAGTTATGGGAGGCATGTTATTCATATCGATAGGTCTGTAGTTTTCTTTTTTCGCCTGCAAAGGTACAAAAAATAGACGGAGAAGAAGGTGAAAAAGCATCAAACAAATAAAATTTTCACAATTTATAGCATTTTTTCATCTAATTCCTTTGCTGTTAGAGCAAGTTTCTCTATATTTGTAAGGCAAAACTATAGAATTAGCATAATAAACAACCAAATTACAAACAACAATTTAATTTTCAAGTATGAATAAGACTGAATTAGTAGCCAAGATCGCCGAGGGCGCAGGCTTGAGCAAGGTAGACGCAAAGAAGGCACTGGAGGCAACTCTGGACGCCATCACCGCAGCAGTTAAGGCAGACGACAAGGTAGCTCTGGTTGGCTTCGGCACATTCGCCGTAGCAGAGCGCGGCGCTCGCAAGGGTGTCAACCCCGCAACAGGTAAGACTATCACTATCCCCGCCAAGAAGGTAGTTAAGTTCAAGGCTGGCGCTGAACTCGCATTCTAATCGGCTCCACTCATCCTCATAGGCACTTCCCCGTGGGAAGCGTCTTTTTTGTAGGCACAACAAGTTTCTGTTAGTGCCGAGGTAGAGCAAAAGCCTCTCCTGCGACCCCTCCCAAATGTCGGGAGGGGTCTTTTTGTTTCGTACGCGCGTATATTATTTAATATGTGCAGAGGGAAAAAACATCCGCCACATAAAGAAAACTTCAGGCAAAGGGTTTACAAACGGACCAGAACGCAGTATATATAAGTAGAAGCGCTTCTCTGATACAACTAACATCTTTTATTAACTCTCACCAACCCCCAAAAACAATGATTAACTACAGCATTGCCATTATGTCCGCACAGCCCGGAACCAAGAAGGAAAACATCACCGAAACCAAAGCCTACGGCGTAGCACAGTCCAGCGAAGTGCTCGACATCAACGCCTTCGCCAACCACATCACCAGCCACGGCTGCGTCTACAGCAAGGGAGACATCCTCGCCGTCCTCACCATCGCCGTCAGCTGCCTGCGCGAGCTCATCCTCGAAGGCAAGCGCGTCAAGCTCGGCGAGCTGGGCGACTTCCAGGCACAGCTCAAGACCGTAGGGGCTAAGACTGCCGACGCCTTCTCCGCCTCCAACATCAAGGAGGTGAACGTCAGCTGGACTCCCGGCAAGAGCTTCCTGAACCTCCGCGACGAAGCCACCTTCCAGCTCGTGCCCACCCGCGCCGCACAGAGCTCTGCCATCGAGGTCATCAAGAACCAGGACACCATCCAGGGACTGGAATAAGCCCCTCTCCTCCCCTGACCCCTCCTCCCCCAAAGGGGAGGCGGGGACCGGCCGCGAAAACAAAAAAGCAAAACTCTTAACTATGAACTATGAATTATGAACTATGAACTCTAACAACAACCCGCTGAACATCCGTCGAGTCAAGGGACAGAAGTGGAAGGGGGAAGAGACCCCCTCTGGCTCACCCTTTGGGGGGAGAAACCCAGGCGAGCAACCCCTCTGCGCCAGTGTGGCCTCCCCTTTGGGGGAGGTCGGGAGAGGGGCTTTTTGCCGCTTTGAGAGCATGGAATGGGGCCTCCGCGCCGCCTTCTGCATCCTCCGCACCTATGCCGTCGTGCATGGTGCAGTCTGCATCCGCCACATCATCCGCCGCTGGGCGCCGCCCACGGAGAACGACACAGAGCGTTACATCCGCAACGTCTGCCAGTGGACCGGTCTCGGCGACATGCAGCAGCTCACCGAGCACGAATGGCCGGCACTCGTCCGCGCAATGGCCCGACAGGAGTGCGGGATGCTCCTGTCCGAAGAGATCGTCAACAAAGGTTTTGAACTTTACAAACAGAACAAATGAAGAAAAACAGATTTATCGAACTGCTCGTGAAGATGGCCGTCGCCGCCCTCACAGCCTTCCTCACCGCCCTGGGCACCACCTCGTGCCTGAGCTACTGAGGTCCTCCCCTCACCCCAACCTCCCCCAAAAACAAAAAAGCCTCCCCTTTGGGGGAGGTTTGGAGAGGGGCCTTAATACAACCTGTACGAGAACGTCACCGTAGCATTCGGGTAGACCTTGAACTTGGAGACAACGTCCACCAGGTCGCCCACCTTGCCGGGGATTCCCTTCACATCGCGAATCAGGTCGACGTGCGACAGAGGGGTGTCGACGATATACATCGGATTTGTTACAGGGTCTTCTGGAACACTGTAGTCGTAGTTTTCGTTGGCACGGACGATGTCGTACATCTCTTTGTCGAGGTCGATGAGCGTCTCGTCGACAGTGTAGACGTTGTCAACGTACACCTTCGGGGCGCCGCAAAGGAACATCACGCCTGCATCGACGTTCAGCCGCCATCGCTTGTTGCGAGAGAGATGCGTATTGTAGCCAAACCCGATGTAGGGGCGAACCTTGGCTACCTCCATCACAGCACGTGCAGCGCCGTCGGCAGAAGGCACCATGATTGCCTTAGTGCCCTGCCTTGCCACAATCGTCTGCTCCTCGCCGTTCTCGTCGGTAACAACGCGCGTAACGTCCCTGCTGAACGTTCCCAAAGGAAAGCCAGCAACGCCCATCTGGGCAAACGTCTCGCGAAGGTTCCTGCCATTGTAGGAAATATCCGCGCCGCCAAACAAATCCCACTTGCACGACATGACGTACAGGTCGTTGTAGGCATTGATGGCCTGCAGCAGCTGCGTCTCACTGTCCCGATTGCAAGCATCGCCCACCTGCGCCGGACCGACAAAGATGCCAGTCGTCAGGCTCCAATGCTTGTTGTTCTTAAAAGGAAGGACATCCACCAAAAGCTTGAACTGATGCATGCTGGGGCGCATTCCCATCGACACTTTGTCCTTCAGGTCCACGCCATTGAACTTGTCTATCAGCGCCTTTTCCGTAGGATAGTTGTCGAGGCTGAGACCGTTCTGTTCCAAGATGTCGGTCACCTGGTTCATCTTGCCCATGTAACGCTTCAGGTCCGACTCGCTGAGACTGCCGCCGCGTGTCTCGACAGGGAAGTCGGAGTTGATGGTGAAACGAGGCATATAGTGGTAGCCGGCACGTACGCGCACATAGTTGCCCACAGGCACCGCCACATCGACGCCGACACCCATCGTGCCGACATTGACACCAACGTCCATGTGGTTCAGGATGTTCTTCTGGGCCAACACAGAAGTGAAAGACTTCCCGCCCTCCTGGGCCGACATCGCAGCCGACACGGACAGGACGAACAAAACGGTTGCAAGCTTCCTCATACGCGCGTACATATTATTATACTATATATGGCTGTCTCTTCGTTATCTTATCACTACTTTCTTCCCGTTCACGATATACAGGCCTGCTGGCAGTCCTTGCAAATCGCCTGTAGAACGGAGCTGCGTGCCGCTGAGAGAATAGACTCCCTCGGCCGTCGGCTTCTGCTCAGCCAAGATGCTGCCAATGGCGTCGGGTACATTGCCGTCTACGAACACAGGAACCTCTGCCGGAGTATCGGCACCGGCCTTCAGGTAACTCGTGTTGGCAGGAAGGCACTTCACCTTTATCATGGAGTAAGTGGTATAGTCGACTGTCTTTATCTCACTGAGGCGGGCATCGGCATTGTTTGTGATGACAAGCTGGCCGTCGACAACCGAGAAGACACGCATCTTCTCTGCATCGAAGGCTGTGTAGGCATCGACCGACTCCTGCGGGCGCTTGCCATTGCAGAAGTAAACGCCACCAAGCAAGTTGCCCGTCACCTTGGCCGAAGAAGAGGCAAGAAGCTCAATACGGTTAGTCGACGGATCGGTCGTAGCGCACTCGATGAGGACAGGCGTAGCGGCAGGCACCTCGCCCTCGATTTCTTTCAAGACAGCGTACTTGCTCTCCACCTCTTCTAAGTAGTAGACGTGCATTCCGGCACTCGACACCTTGAAGGGGAACGCAGCATAGAACGGCTGATAATACTTGCCGCCAACCTCTATCGTGGGCTTGATGCCAAAATAGTTGGTGGCATGGTCCGTCTCTATCTTGTCCACTATCCACTTACGGTAGTTCAGCTTGCCGGTTGTACCCATAGTTCCCTGGTCCGACGAACTCTGTTCGGTATCGGTCAGATATTTGGTCACCTCCATGCCAGCCTTAGTCACACTGGCCGAGACAATGTAGGTGCCGGAACTCTTCGTGACGCCAACATAGTAGCCCGTCAGCGAATGGACACCCGTGCCCTGCGCCCTGAGGTCGAAATGGTCGCTGGTCACCTGCTCGATGTAGATAACACTGCCTGGGTCGGACGCATAACGGTTGACGTCCTTCCATAACTGTATAGCCTGAAAATCTTCCCTGTCGCGTGCCATATCGTAGTAGTCCTTGTTGTCCGTCACATAGATGTAACGACTGGTAGCAAGGTTGCTGACACGGTAATAGCCGTTACCGATAAAGCCGGTTCCGTTTTGTGCCTTGACTGTTCCGACGCTCAATAAAGAAGCAACGAACAGATATGTGAAGAGTCTATTCATAATAAACAAAAGCAAATATTAATTCTTAACTGAATTCCCCCGCCACTCCGCCAGAAGCAGAATGACGGGGGAATGTCTCTTGTATCAGCCGATAACTCTGTAATTATTCGGCAACACAGATGCTGACACGGTTCAGGTCGTTCTGCTCGTAAGGCTGAACGGTGTCGCCCTTGCTGTCCACAGTGATGCGGCTGCGGGAAATGCCATACGAGTTAACCAACAGGTCGGCCACCATCTGGGCACGCTTCTGAGCATAGCCCACATTGATCTTCGGGTTGCCAGTGCCCTTGTCGGCATAACCGGTAACGGTAACCTTTGCCTCGGGATACTTGTTGAGGTAAGCCACAACATCCTCCACCTTAGGCATCTCGGTCTTGCTGACCTGAGAACCGCGGATGTTGAAGAAGATGTCGCGACGGAGCGGCTCGCGCTTTGCAGCAGGAGCATCTTTGTAGACAATCTTCTCGACGGGCTTCTCTACAATCTTCTCCACAACCTTCTCTACAACAACAGGTGCAGAAGCAGCAACAGGCTGACCTTCGCGGCTCACCTTGCCAAGTCTTACCTTCACACCAGCCAGTGCATTGAAGTACCAGTCGCCGTTGCCGGCCTTCTTGGAGTTGTAGCTGTCGGTAGTCGGATTGCAGTTCACTTCCAGGCCGAGAGACACGCGACGGCTCAGGTTGAAGTCAACGAAAGCGCCGAGCTTGCCTACGACACGAGCCTTGGTGCCGTCCCAGTACAGGGACATAAGGTGGGCGGGGTCAAGTGTATAGCCACTTGCTGCCAAAACCTCATCCCTGACATCGCCGGCCTCACCGTTGCCAAAACCGATGTTGGCGCCGATGCCGGCCAGCAGACCGAAGTTGCAGACACGCTTTGCCTTGTAGCCGAGAATCCAATTGCTGAGGTCGCAGACAACATCAACAGTGGGAGCTACATAATTATACTTCCAGGTCTTGTCGCCAAGCCCGAGATAGTCCAAATGAGTACCGCCCTTGCTCTGCCAAGCGTTGACAGCAAGACGCACACCCCAAACGGGAGTGAAGTTGTAGCCGCCTGCTATCTGAGCAGTACCGGAAATAAGGTCGCCGAAACATACCTCGCCCAGTGTGTACTGTGCACCACCCTGAGCCTGAACGTACCAGTGAGGATTGAATTCCTCGCTGGGCGCAGCTGCTCCCTGCTGCGCGGATGCTGTGAGGCATCCGGCAAACAGGGCAACAGACATGATAATATCTTTAATTCTCATAGTTGTTCTCTTTTTTCTGGTTCGACGTTTCGTTTTTTACTTCACAGAGACATAGTACTTGCGAGTAGCAATGTTGCCGTGGAAGTCAAGGCCAGAGTATGCAATCTCGTATACATAGCCACTCTTCAGGCCGCTCAGGGCAATCTGACGAATGTTACCATCCAGCACGGTGTTGAGCTTGCCGGTGTTGGCATCCTTCAGACGAGCCTGACAGTCGGCATCGCCACCCTGAGCACTTGCCTCACCCTTGAAGACGTTGGTGACAGCGACATGCTTTCTGGCAATGGGAACGAGGAGCTCCATTGTCTTAGAAGTGGGATAGAGAGAAATCTCCTTCGTCAGCAGAGTGGGATAGTTCTTACTACCGCTCAGGTTCTTGATACCCTTGGTGTCTGCAGCAACCATGAAGGGCTGGAAGCGGCTGTTGGTATTGTTGACAAAGCCGACAATCTTACTGTTGATTCTGTCAATGTAGCTGCGTACCCGATCAATGTAGGAATCAACAGTGCTTGTGATCTTATCCTCGTAGCTGTTAATCTGATTCAGGGCACTGTTGACGGCATCAACCAGGTCGCGGAGCTGATCCAGCATGGTGTTAACACTGCCGATTGCATCCTGAGCATTGCCCCAGAGCTCCTCGACTGCATTCCTCATGCTGATTGTCTTCTCGAAGTGGAAGGTCTTCTTGTCTGTACCGTTGTCACCGAAGTAGAACCACTCGTCGATGTTGATAGTTGTCTGGAAGGTCTCGTCAACATGCAAGTCATATGTAACATATCGGTCATCATCGATTGTAACATCCTGATTGATTTCAACATGAGCGACGGGGTTACCGTTAAGCGTGATATCACCAGCAGTACCACTGGCATTGATATCTGCATTAACTTTGATGTCCTCCAAATCAAGTTGTGCATAGCCTACAGGAGTCTCGCCCGGTGCAGGATTTTCGCTTGTATAGATAGGAACTACGAGTATCGTCTTCAAGACAATTTCATTAGTAACCGGATCTCTTACAGGCAGACTTGTTACAGGATCTATTTCCGCTCCTGCATTTGCCTCACCACTAGCCTTACCAGTTACGACAACAGTGGGAGTGTTTACCTCAACACCAGTAAGGTCAACTTCTACATCCTTCTGGATATTGATGGGAATTGTCAGACCCTTAAGGTTAATTGAAAGCTCCTTATCAAACTTGACGGGAACATCAACAACCTTGTTCAGCTGCAGGTGATAGGACAGACCTTCAATCTCGAAGTCTTCGTTAATCTCAAGGTCGAACTTTGCCAAGAGGTCTTCGCTGAGGTCCTTCACGACAATCTTCTTGATCTCAAGGTTGGCGAGCTTCTCGGTGATGCCGTTTCCATTCAAGTTCTTGAAGAATACGTGTACTTCATTGTTGACCCTGTTGGAAATTCTGTCGAGCAGTTTGTTGACACGTGCATAACCGGGAACAGTCTGGTAGTTCAGGTCCTTGTAAGAAGCGAAGTCGAGAGGATCGATTGCTGTAGCAGCCAGATTGTAATTAGAGTAAACAGAGTGTGTGTTGCCGTTCTCTGTGTAAGAGCACTTCAGACCGCTCTTGTTAAGCTTAACGGACTTCACAAACTTATAGAAATCGGTTGCTACCTGTGAGATGTTTGCATTGAGGCGATTCTTTGCAATCTCGTTATAAGCTTCCTTGAGGGCAGCCTTGTCAACAGCTATGCGATCAACCTTCTCAACATCAACGGGTGCAACGACAGCTTCAGCCTCGTAGAAGCCATTGTCGCCACGAGTGTAGCCGAACTTCAGCTTCTCTGTGCTCTTCTTCACACCTTCGAGCTTGATGGGAGACTCAGTGTCCTGAGTGTTGACAATGCTCAGCTCCAGACCAGTGAGGTCGGCAGTGTTGGGATTGATGGTCATGTAAACCTTACCAGCATAGTTGTTCTCGAACATGAGAGGAATGTTGGCCATGTGTTCGAAGACCTCAACGCCGTTAATCATCTCCATATCCTTTTCGGTGAGAGCTTCCTCCGGGCGTACATAATTACTTGTGCGCGAAGTGGGGAACTCAACGTCATTCTTGGGCTTGCCATAGTAAGCAACGAGGATGTTGGACTGAACGTCGAAGGGCAGATCCAGTGTGCCGAAGGCAGGATTGTATGTGCTCTGGATGATGATGCCGGTTACCTGCTTTGCGAGGAACTCCTGAACAGCTGACACTTCATCCTTGAGGTCCTGAATGTCCTCCAGAGCCTGCTCGATGTTAGCCTCAGCAACATCCATGCGGTCGTTCAGCTCATCGAGTTCGTCCTGCAATGCATCGAGTTCACCCTGGATGGCATCAACTGCATCCTGAACATCTTCAATCTTGGTTGTGTTGGCATCAATCTTGTTGAGGATTTCTTCCTTGTCAGCTGTATAGTCGTCAATCTTGACTGTTGTGCTCTCGAGAGTGTTGACGAGAGTCTTCAGGTCGATAATGTCCTGGAAAGCAGTCTTGACAGAGTCGCCGATGACGTCCATGCGCTCCTTGAAGGCAGTAGAGTCGGCCTGAGCCTTAGCCACGAGAGCGTCAACAACGTCGTCCAGCTCCTCGGGAGTAACATACTTCAGATTGTCGATAACAGTCTTCAGGTCATCATACTTTTCTGCCAGCTCCTCAATGTTCTTGTTGATGACGTCAGCAATCTCCTGCTTAATCTTTTCGATCTCCTCAGTGTTCTTGCCAATGTTGCCTTCAGCATCGGTCAGACGCTGCAGGATATCGGTGAGGTCAACAGGCTCGCACTCGCAAAGGTGCTGCTTGATAAACTCAATCTCTTCATTGATGGCGTTGATGCTACTAGTGTGTCCGTCGACAGTCGTTTCGAGAGTAGAAACCCTGCCATCAAGAGTCGTAATCTTAACGGTATTGCCTTCAATCTTGACATCGAGCTGATCGAGCAGAGCGTCAACCTCTTCCTTGGTGTAGACCTTATCCTTTGTATAGTAGTTCTCCAGCATAGTGGCAACCTCGGCCAGGATAGCAGTCTTGGCAGCAGCAATCTCAGCGTCGGTGTAAGCCTTTGCTGTTGCGAGGTTAGCTGCACATTCTGCCTTAGCGTCAGCAAGGTCTTGCTGCAACTGAGCAATCTGGGTTGTGTGCTGTTCGACCGTAGTCTTCAGGTCGTTGACGGTGCTTTCGATTGTGTTGACCTGATTTGTCAAGTTGTTGACGGTGTTGTTCAGGTTGGTGATAGCTGTGGTGTTGTTCTCAACCTGAGTGGTGAGGTTGTTGACAGCCGTCTGGAGGTTCGTGACGTTGGTCTCGAGAGTCTGAGTCTTCTTCTGAAGTTCTGTAATAGCTGCGGTGTTGGCCTCAACTGCGGGCTTCAGGTTATCGATGGCCAACTTGTTGGCTTCTGCCTTAGCGTCTGCATCGATTGCCTTCTGAAGAGCCTCGGCAGCAGTCTGGCTAACAGTTGTAATCTGAGTCTGCAAATCAGCGATAGCATCAGCGTTCTTCTGAATGTTTGCAGCGTTAGTCTCAATCTTATTCACTGCATCAGCAATGGCATCAGCGTTCTTCTGAATGTTTGTTGTATTCAGGTTAATCTGGTCGCCATACTGTGTGAGGGTGGTCTGAATGATTTGAATATCATTCTTGAGCTGATCGATGGCCTCCTTATTAGCATTTGCCTGGTCCAGAGCTGCCGTTGCCGTAGTCTGGGCTGTTGTTGCAACGCTGATTGCATTATTGGCGATAGTGAGGGCATTCTCAGCACTTGCCTTAGCAGATTCTGCGAAGTCCTTAGCCTCCTGTGCGGTCAGGCCGGCAGCCTTAGCGAGGTCCTCTGCATTTGCAGCAGTCTGAACAGCCTTCTGAGCCAAATCAGTAGCTGCATTGGCGATTGTTGTTGCAGCATCAGCAGCAGTCTTAGCCTCGTCTGCAGTCAGCTTAGCCTCGTTGGCAGTTGTGTTGGCAGCTGTAGCCAAATCCATTGCGTTCTGTGCCTTTGCCTCGGCAGCAGCCAGACCAGCTTCCAGATCGTGGATGGCATTCCAAAGGGTAGTGAAGTCGCATTCGCACTGCTTGATGTTATTAACCTTTTCCTGGAGAGCTGTCAGATCTTCAATCGTGCTGGCGAGAAGCTCCTGTGCAGCAGCCTGGTTTGTGAGAAGCAGCTGGATGTTGTCGCCATGAGTCTGAAGCGTTGTCAGGATAGTAGTAATGTCGTTACCATAAGTCTCAAGGGTATTGTAGATCTTTGCTAAATCACCCTCGTCGCCCTGGAGGTTGTTAACGATACTAATAATGTCCTCCAATGTTAAGCCACCGCTACCGGAGCCACCTCCAAGCAAATCGTCAATGTAGTCATCGAGAATGTCAACGACGCTGCCACTGCCGCCGCCACCCAGGGCAGCAACCAACCCTTCAAGGGTTTCTACTCTGTTGGCGAGAGTCATGTCGCACGTGCACGACTTGAGGTCAGCTATTTTTCCCTCAAGCTCCTCAAGCTTCTGCTGCAAAGTCAGGGACTGCCCAGCAGCTTCTGCACGATACTCGTTGTACAAATCCTCGTTGGTATCCTTACAAGATACGAACGCTCCCACACATACTGCCACTAACAGTAGCGTGAGTGATTGAATGAGTTTCTTTTTCATTTTTTAATAAGTTTGTTATAATAGAATTGGTTATGTGTTTTGTTGCTTTACTTCCGTCTTCTTATCTACATAGTACACCCTTTTGAGAGCTAATGTTCTGCAAAGGTAAAACAATATAACGAATTGAGGATAACAGAAGAGGGGTGTTTAAGCTATTTTAACAAAACTTTTTGCATATTTCAGAATTTTAACCTTCTTTTTCCTCTTCTCTTTCCAAAAAATCTTCATTGCTTGTTACTCTTCACAGGGTGAATATCGATGCCAAAATACGTACATCAAGGCACAACAAAGCACGAAGCTAAATGACATTATTATATAAGGTATAGTCATCCCGCCGAACCAATCTGCATAAGAAGCGTCGGCAAAGTCGCTGCCGGAGACGCAAAGCAGAAGTGCAACCATACCATTATTAAATATGTGTAGCACGGAGGAGAGCACGATGTTTCCGGTCTTGTAATAGATAACGCCGAACAGGATGCCGAGGGGGAGCGCATAGATGCCTTGGGCAAAGTTGAGGTGCACGACGCTGAAGGAGAGCGCCGAGATGAGGATGGCCGCCCAAGGAGCGGCACCACGGCGCAGCATCTCGCCTGCTATGGCCTCGCGAAAGAGGAGTTCCTCGGTGACGGGGCCGACAACAACAAGTGTAAGCAAGCCCCACATGTTGTGCGACAGAGCCAGTGATGCCTGCTGCATGGAGTCGGGCATCTCGACGGAATCGGTCACGACCGACATGCCAATGGCGCCGAAGATGCCGCCGAGCAGCGCCAGCATGCCTGGCTGCCAGTTGACAGAAGAGACGTCGAAAGTTGACCTGAAACAGATGTTGTGCAGCACGAAGCGGCAGACAATGACGGCCAAGATGTTGGTTGCCATCAGGGTCAGCGCGAAGAACGAAACAGGCAATGCGGTGAACAGAGGCAGCTCGTCCGTCGTACCGCAGGCAAATTCCCTAAGAGCCAAAGCAAATTCTGGCGAAAGGAAGATGCCTATGCCGAACAGGGCTGCTGTGCCCACTCCCTGCATCAGAAGGAAGATGAGCAGGGTGAGGACGGCGGGGGAAAGCTTGTGCAAACTCAAATTAGTATTCTACCTTATCAGTTTTTTCATCCCATGCGCGGAATGCCTGCAACGCTTCCTCGCGCATGAAGGTTTCAATAGGAATGGCGCGTTCGAAGATCGGACGCGCCATTTCTTCGTATATGAACTTGTCGCCGAAGTGGATGTCCTCGGCGTCCTGCTTTGTACAGGCGAAGCAGATGCGGCTGATGCCAGCCCAATAGATGGCGCTCAGGCACATGGGGCAGGGTTCGCAGGAGGAATAGATGGTGCAGCCCTCCAGCTTGAACGAACCTTCCCGCTGGCAGGCAGCCCGTATGGCAGAGACCTCAGCATGAGCCGTCGGGTCGTTGTTGGCGGTGACGCGGTTGACGCCGGTAGCAACCACCTCGTTGTCCCTGACGATGACAGCTCCGAAAGGACCGCCGCCGTTGGCTACGTTCTGAACACTCAGGTCGATGGCCTGCTGCATGAAGTTTGTGTCTTGTTTATTCATGGCGAAGAAAGATTTATCGGGGGTGGACGATGCTACTCCTTCTTGCCGGAGCGCGAGGGCGGTTCCTTACCGTCCTCGATGGCTTGCTGACGGATGGCCTCGTCGAGGAGTTCCTCGAAGGTCTTAACGCGTCCCAGCTGCTCATATTCCTCCAGAATCTTACGGTCACGCGCATGTTTGCGGTCCCGCTTGCGGTCCTTTATGGCGAAGGGGTGCATAATCATGTCTGTCGCCTTGCCACCGATGACATCGCTCACGGTAGGAGTACCCTGACGATACTGCAGTTCTCGTCCGATTGTTTGTCGTATGGCATCGTTGACGCGCAGGGTAGAGTCGCCACGCACTTCCAATTCCTTCAGTGTGTCGACACGGATGGTGTTGTCGGTCCGAGTGCTGTCGACCTGCGTTGTGTCGGCCTGCATGAACGGGAACATTAAGGCGAGGAGAGGATAGTATAGCATTTTAATATAATGTGTTTATCGTTTTTCGCCACAAAAGTATACAATTCTTTGCAAAAAACAAAAGATTTCCCGAACTTTGCACAAACATTAAAACTTATTTAACATGTTCTACCCAAAACGAATAGCATTGGTATGCCTCACAGCCTGTTTCTGCCTGGGCTGTATGGCAGCAGACTACACGAAGTACGTCAATCCCTTCATAGGGACTCAGACCGACGACACGGGCGCCCTGAGCGGCAGCACCTTCCCAGGCCCCACGATGCCACAGGGCATGGTGCAGCTGGCTCCCGAGACAGAGCAGTACGTCACGTGGGACCCCTGCTGCGGCTACGACTACAACCGCGACTCCATCTTCGGTTTCACGCACACGCACCTCAGCGGCACGGGCTGCACCGACCTCATCGACATCTCGCTGATGCCGACCGTCAAGCGCGTCACGCCCGAAGTGCTGCGCAAAGGCATCTTTGCCCTGCCCTTCAAGCACGACAGGGAGAGCGCCGCGCCGGGATTCTACTCGGTAGACCTGCTGGGCGGCGAAAACATTCACGTCGAGCTGTCGGCTACCGTACATGCGGGCATCCACAAGTACGTTTTTCCCGATGGAATGGAGCAAAACATTATCCTCGACTTGGACCGAATGACGTGGCGGGGCGATGCCTACTACTCCGGACGGCGTGCCTACCAAATCATCCAGAGCCAGATACGCGTGATTGACGACAGGACCATCGAAGGCTTCCGCGTCGTGACGGGCTGGGCCAAGCTGCGCAAAGTGTACTTCCGGGCCGAGTTCTCGCGCCCCATAGCAAGCCGCATCCTGATGGACGGTGGGCGCAATGCCGGCGGCAGCGACGTGGTGAACGGCAAGACGCTGCGGGCTGCGCTCCGTTTCGACGCATCGAAGGGCAAGGAAGTGATGGTGAAGGTTGCCATCTCGGCCGTTGACAACGACGGAGCCCGCCGCAACATGCAGGCTGAGGCGCAGTCGTGGGACTTCGGCTACTACACGAAGGCTGCGCACGATGCCTGGGAGAAGGAACTCTCCACCATCGACATCGAGGGCACCGACGAGCAGAAGACCATCTTCTACACCGGCCTTTACCACGTACTGATGCAGCCCAACACGGTCAGCGACGTGGATGGCCGCTACATGGACACCAACTTCGAAATCAAACAGATGCCAAAGGGACAGGCCTACCACAGCACGTTCAGTCTGTGGGACACCTTCCGCGCCGCCCATCCACTCTACACGCTCCTCTACCCCAACACCGCCGTGCAGTTCGTCCGCGACATGGTGCTGCACCACGAGACCTACGGCTACCTGCCCATCTGGGACCTGTGGGGTCAGGACAACTACTGCATGATAGGCAACCATGCCATCCCCGTCGTGGCCGACGCCATCCTCAGCGAGCTGCCGGGCCTCGACGTGGAGCGTGCCTACCGGGCCATGGTGGAGAGCAGTACACGCACGCACCCCAACAGTCCCTTCGAGGTGTGGGAGGAGTTCGGCTACATGCCGCAGAACAGACAGAACACCAGCGTGAGCATCACGATGGAGCAGGCCTTCGACGACTGGTGCGTAGCAGCTGTGGCTAAAAAGCTCGGTAAAACGGGCGATTTTGAACGCTTCAGCAAGCGCAGCGAATACTATCGCAACCTGTTCAATCCGGCCACAGGTTTCTTCCAGCCGAAGGACGACAAGGGGGCTTGGATAGAGCCCTTCGACCCCCTGAGCTACGAGAATCCATGCTTCGTGGAGGGCAACGCATGGCAGTACATGTGGTTCGTGCCGCAGAATCCGCAAGGACTCATCGACCTTTTCGGCGGTGTGAAGCCCTTCATCGAGAAACTTAACAAAAACTTCACACTGACCGAAACGAGCGGCGAGGTGAACGGCAATGCCAGCGGTTTCATCGGACAATATGCCCACGGCAACGAGCCGAGCCACCACACCGTGTACCTCTATAACTTCGCGGGCCAGCCCTGGCGCACGCAGGAACTTGTGGAACAGGTGCGCAGCACGTTCTACAACGCCACGCCCTGCGGCTATGCGGGCAACGACGACTGCGGCCAGATGTCGGCCTGGTACATTTTCTCCTCGCTGGGATTCTACCCCTTCAATGCCGGTTCGGCTGAGTTCGTCATCGGCACGCCGCTGTTCCGCCGTGCCGTGCTGCACATGCCTGGCGGCAAGGACCTCGTCATCAACGCACCGCGCAAGTCGGACAAGGCCATCTACGTGAAGGGTGTGAAGCTGAACGGACAGAAGATAACGGACTGGAAGCTCACGCACCGCCAGCTCACCGAAGGCGGCACACTCGACTTCACCATGAGCGAGAAAAAGTAACAGCCCACGCCCTTGTTTCCGACACGGCGTGCGCTTATTCCGGAAGCGCCCTGTGCTTATTTCGGAAGCGCAAGGCTCTTATTGCAGAAGCGCCAGGCTCTTATTTTGGAAGGGCCTGGCGCTTCTGCGAGAGGGGTGTGCGGCGTCCGTCAGAGCGTGCCTTGCTTGAGCTTCTCGACGAAGTTGTCCACGCGTTGCAGTTCGCGCGGGATGTCGATCTGCTGCGGGCAGTGGCTGACGCATTCGCGGCACTGTATGCAGTGGTTGGCCTGACGGAGGCGGGGCACACTGCGGTCGTAGCCGACGAGGAAGGCGCGGCGTGCCTTCTGGTAGTTCTCAGCCTGCTGGCTCTCGGGGACGTTGCCCTGGTTCACACATTTATTATAATGTACGAAGATGGCCGGTATGTCGAGTCCGTAGGGGCACGGCATGCAGTATTTGCAGTCGTTGCAGTCGATGGTGGGATAGCTCTTGATGAGTGTCGCCGTCTCGTTCTCCAGCCAGTCCTGCTCCTCTTCGGTGAGGGGTTCGAGCGGGGCGTATGTGCGCAGGTTGTCCTCAAGATGCTCCATGTAGGTCATGCCGCTCAGCACGGTCAGCACTGCGGGTTTGGAGCCGATGTAGCGGAAAGCCCATGAAGCCACGCTGTCCTCCGGCTTGCGCTGCTTGAAGTGCGCCACGACATGGTCGGGCACCTTCGAGAGACGTCCGCCGAGCAGCGGTTCCATGATAACGACGGGAATGTTACGCTTCACCAGTTCATCGTAGAGATACTTGCCGGAGCGCCCCTTGTCCTGCTCGTTGTTCCAGTCGACGTAGTTGGCCTGAATCTGCACAAAGTCCCAGTGGTACTGGTCGTGGTGCGCAAGGGCCCAGTCGAAGACGGCGACGTCGCCGTGGAACGAGAAGCCGAGGTTGCGGATGCGGCCTGCTTCGCGCTGCTCCATGAGCCAGTCGAGCAGACCGTTGTCGAGGAAGCGCTGGTGCACGGGCCCCATGCCACCGCCGCCGATGCTGTGCAGGAGGAGGTAGTCGATGTAGTCGGTCTTCAGGTACTGCAGGCTGCGCTCGAAGATGGCCTTGCCCTCCTCGAAGTCATACTGCGAGGGCGAGAAGTTGGAGAGCTTCGTAGCAATGAAGTAGTCGCTGCGCTTGTAGCCGCTGGCTTCCAAGGCGATGCCCAGGCTGGCCTCACTTTGTCCGCGGCAATAGGCCGGCGATGTGTCGAAGTAGTTGACACCGTGGTCGAGCGCAAACTTGCAGAGGCGGTTAATCTGCTCCTGGTCGAGGGCGTCGCCATTGGCGTTTTCCTGTGTGCGGGCGCTGCCGTTCTTGGTGGTCGGCAGGCGCATCCATCCGTAGCCCAGCAGACTGACCTTGTCGCCCTGCTTGGGGTTGATGCGATAAGTCATTTTATCCGATGGAATGGGGCCTTCGTGGTGTCCCATGTAGTCGACCTCGCCGTCAGCGCTGCCGCCCTGTATGCCGCACGATGCCAGGGCTGCCGTTGCAGCCGTGGCGCCTGAGACTTTGAGGAAGTCTCGTCTGTCTATGTTTCTTTTCATTCTGGTATGTTTTTCGTTATGACGTTATATCTCTCTGTGCACCTCGTGGCCTTCCACGTGGATGGCGCTCAGGGGGTTCGACGGACAGAGGTTCTCGCAGGCACCGCAGCCGATGCACTTCTCTTCGTTCACGACGGGGATGAGCAGAACCTTCTCGCGCGGTATCTCCTGGTTGTCAGCGTCGCGCCAACGCCAGCCGTCCTGATGGACGCCGGCCTGCAGGGGCACCATCTGAATGGCCTGTGCGGGACACTTGCGGGCGCAGAGTCCGCAGGGCTTCTCGTCCCTGACGGGAATGCAGAGCTCGCGCGTCCAGACAGCATGACCCACCTGAATGGCTGTACGCTCCTCCACGGTGACAGGCTGGATGGCCGACGTGGGGCAGACCTGCGAACAGCGGTTGCACTCGGGACGGCAGTAGCCGCGCTCGAAGCTCACCTCGGGCTGCATGAAGCGGTCCAGGCTGCTGCTGGGACGCAACACGTCGTTGGGACAGGCATCGATGCAGAGCTGGCAGGCCGTGCAATGGGCGCGCAGGTTGCGGACGGAGAGCGAGCCGGGAGGTGTGATGAGCTTCTCGCGCTTCGTCTTCTCCTTCTTGACGATGTCGGCCAGACCGCCGTCGGTCGTCTTGGGCTCCACCTTGCTCTGTGCCTTGGCAAGAGCCGTTCCGGCAAGGAGGGCGATGCTCGTCAGGGCAGCACGGCGGGACTCTTCTAAATCTCCCCTTTGAGGGGAGACTTTCTGCCCGGAATCCTCCCCCTTTAATGGGGAGTTGTTAGAGGGGGTCTGTGGACTCAGACTTGTGAAGTGCAACGCATCGAACTTGCACTGCCCCTCGCAGTTACCGCAGACGACGCAGCGGGAGAGGTCGACGGTATGCGTCTTCAGGTCGATGCAGGCAGCCTTGCAGTTGCGCTCGCACTTGCGGCAGTTGCGGCACTTGTCGGCATCGATGGTCATCCTGAGATACGAATGCCTGCTGATGAGACCGAGCAGCGTGCCGACGGGACAGATGGTGTTGCACCATGTGCGTCCGCCCTTCCAGGCCAGCACAGCGATGACGGCCCACGTCAGCAGCGCCACAGCAAGGGCCGTGAAGCTCTTCACCCAGACTTCCACCTCGTAGAAGGCATAGCTGCCGTAGTGCTCGGCCAAAGCCGCAAGACCATTGTTGGCAAGCTTGTAGAGCGGAGCCACGCAGACGGAGACGATGCGGCCGTAGGTGCTGTAGGGGAAGATGAGTCCGCCTATCCAGGCCACGCCGAGGGCCAGGGCAGCGCAGGCCACGACGAGCACCGCATAGCGCAACGTTGTCTTTGCCGGCGAATAGCTGTACTTGTTCTTCTTCCTGCGGAACCAGGCGATGGCGTCCTGCATCACGCCCAGCGGACAGATGACGGAACAATAGATGCGCCCCATGAGCAACGTCAGCGTCAGCACAAAGAGCAATGCTCCCACGTTCAGCGCCAGCAGAGCCGGCACCAACTGAATTTTAGCCATCCATCCCAAGTAGGCATGCGCCGTGCCGGTGAAGTCCACAAGCAGCCAAGTGATGAGCACCCAAAAGAGGATGGCAAGCGTCAAACGGATTTTCCTTAACATAACTATTTAACTTATTTTGATTATATTCTCACAAACTCCGGCACAAAGATACTAATAAATAGTGATAAGCCCGACATGTTTTCCCGTTTTTTCGCTCAAAACGTCGTTTTTTCCCCACAAAAGCCCTCCCTGCGGAACACATATTTATATATAAACACGAAGATAAGGCAAAAAATACATCGCAAGGCCATACAACCTAAGCATTTTTTTTGTACCTTTGCACGCAATAAAAAAGATTTTAAGGCTATGGTATCATTTATTGCAGACAAGATTGTGATGGACGGACTCACCTACGACGACGTTCTCTTAGTTCCCGCTTACTCCGAAGTGCTCCCCCGCACCGTTTCCCTCGAGACACGCTTCTCGCGCCACATCACCCTGAAGATTCCCTTCGTGACGGCAGCGATGGACACCGTCACCGAGGCTACGATGGCTATTGCCATTGCACGCGAAGGCGGCATCGGCGTCATACACAAGAACATGAGCATCGAGGAGCAGGCCCGCCAGGTGGCTATCGTGAAACGTGCCGAGAACGGCATGATCTACGACCCCATCACCATCAAGCGCGGCAGCAGCATCCGCGACGCCCTCGAACTGATGTCGGAGTACCACATCGGCGGCATTCCCGTCGTCGACGACGAACGCCATCTCGTAGGCATCGTCACGAACCGCGACCTGCGCTTCGAGCAGAACATCGACCGCCCCGTCGACGAGGTGATGACCAGCCAGAACCTCGTCACCACACACGTCCAGACTGACCTCGTCGCTGCCGCAAAGATTCTGCAGGAGAACAAGATCGAGAAGCTGCCCGTGCTGGACGACGCCGGCAAGCTCATCGGCCTCATCACCTACAAGGACATTACCAAAGCCAAAGACAAACCCATGGCCTGCAAGGACAGCAAAGGCCGCCTGCGCGTGGCTGCCGGAGTGGGCGTCACGGCCGACACCATCGAGCGCATACAGGCTCTGGTGGAAGCCGACGTGGACGCCATCGTCATCGACACGGCACACGGCCACAGCAAGTTCGTCATCGAAAAGCTCAAGGAAGCCAAGAAGATATTCCCCGACGTGGACATCGTGGTGGGCAACGTCGCCACAGGCGAGGCAGCACGCATGCTCGTCGAGGCAGGCGCCGACGGCGTGAAGGTCGGCATCGGCCCGGGCAGCATCTGCACCACACGCGTCGTAGCAGGCGTAGGCGTACCGCAGCTCAGCGCTGTCTACGATGTGGCAAGCGCCCTGCTGGGAACCGACGTGCCCCTCATCGCCGACGGCGGACTGCGCTACAGCGGCGACGTGGTGAAGGCTCTGGCCGCCGGCGGATACAGCGTCATGATTGGTTCCCTCGTGGCCGGCACAGAGGAAAGTCCCGGCGACACCATCATCTACAACGGACGTAAGTTCAAGAGCTACCGCGGCATGGGCTCGCTCGAGGCCATGGAATGCGGCAGCAAGGACCGCTACTTCCAGGGGAACGTCAAGGACACCAAGAAGCTCGTGCCCGAAGGCATCGCCGGACGCGTCCCCTACAAGGGCTCCGTCCAGGAAGTCATCTATCAGCTCATCGGCGGTCTGCGCAGCGGCATGGGCTACTGCGGAGCAGCCACCATCCAGGACCTCCACAACGCCAAGTTCGTACGCATCACGAATGCCGGCGTGCAGGAGAGCCATCCGCACGACGTGACCATCACCAGCGAAGCGCCCAACTACAGCCGCCCGCAATAAATCCCATAAGACCCATAGGACCCATAAGACCCATAGGACCTATAAGACCCATAGGACCTATAAGACCTATAAAAAACATCTATCAAATGAAGAAGATACTTTTCAGCCTTGCGCTGTCAGCCCTGACCCTGACCGCTGCCGCCCAGGAGGACCCCATCGTGATGCGCATCGGCGACGTGCCCGTCACACGCAGCGAATTCGAGTACAACTACAACAAGAACAACTCCGAGGGCGTCATCGACAAGAAGAACGTCGAGGAGTACGCACAACTCTTCGTGAACTATAAGCTCAAGGTGCTCGCCGCCCTGGACGACCACCTCGACACGCTCTCAAGCTACCAAAAGGAGTTCCGCCAGTACCGCGACCAGCAGATACGTCCGCTCCTCGTGCCCGAAGGGGCAAAGGAAAGCGAATGCCGCGCCTACTACGACGGCATGCTGGCCCGCCTCGACGGAAAGCAACTCCTGCAGCCAGCTCACATCCTGATACGCTTGCCACAGGATGCATCGGAAGACGACCGCGTCAAGGCCAAAGCAACCATCGACTCTGTCTACCAGGCCCTGAAGGACGGCGCCGACTTTGCCGAACTTGCCAAGCAGGTATCGCAGGACCCGGGTTCGGTAGGACGCGGCGGCATGCTGCCCTGGATCGGTCCCAACCAGGTGATGAAGGAGTTCGAGGACGTCGCATACGCTCTCGACGTGAACGAGATAAGCGAACCCTTCCTTATGCCCATCGGCTACGACATCATCAAGCTCATCGGCAAGAAAGACCTTGAAACCTACGAGGAACTGCACGACATGATCATGAAGTACCTCGACAGCCAGGGCATCGAGCAGCAGCTTGCACAGCAGGTCCTCGACTCGCTCGCCAGCCAAGGCGAGGAACCGAAGACCGTGGAACAGATCCTCGACGAAAAGACCGAGGAGTTCTGCGCCAAGGACAGCGAACTGAAGTATCTCGTGCAGGAGTACCACGACGGACTCCTCCTCTTCGAGGAATGCAACAGCAAGATATGGGAACCTGCCGCCAAAGACACATTGGCACTGCAGAACTACTTCAAGAAGAACAAGAAGCAGTACGCTTGGGACGAGCCGCACTACAGCGGCATGGTCTACTACTGCAAGAACGAAGCCGACATCAAGGCCGTGCAGAAGCTCGTCAAGAAGCTGCCGCAGGACAAGTGGATGGGAGCCATCCGCGAGACGTTCAACAAGGACAGCATCATGGTGCGCGTGGAGCGCCGTGTCTTCAAGAAGGGCGACAACTCCAACGTAGACCGTCTGGCCTTCAAGGTGAAGGATGCCGATCTGAAGCCCGTGAAAGGCTTCCCGAACGTCGGCGTCTTCGGCAAGGTTCTCAAGAAGGGTCCCGCACAGTGGACCGACGTCAGCAGTCAGGTCGTGAGCGATTACCAGCGCCTCAAGGAGGATGAGTTCGTGGCAGAACTGCGCAAACGCTATTCCTTCGAGATAGACGAGGAAGTCCTCAAGACCGTCAACAATCATTAAGCCGGACAAAACATGAAACGATACGCACTCTGCCTGGTTTCAGTCCTCTGCAGCCTGCTCTCCGTGGCACAGAAGAATGTCATCGACGAAGTTGTCTGGATTGTGGGCGACGAGGCCATTCTGCGTTCCGACATCGAGAAGCGCCGCCTGGACTACGGCTCGCAAATCAAAGGCAACCCCTACTGTGTCATACCCGAACAGCTGGCCATACAGAAGCTCTTCCTGCACCAGGCCATCATCGACAGCATCAACGTGACCGATGCCGACGTCAACCAATTTGTCGAGAACGACATCAATCAGAAGATTATGGTGGCTGGCTCGAAGGAGAAGCTCGAGGAGTACATGAAGATGCCTATGGTGCAGATACGCGAGGAACTCTTCGAACAGTACAGGAACGAAGCCACGGCAATGCGTATGCGCGAACAGCTCACATCCAGCATCAAGGTGACGCCCGCCGAGGTACGCCGCTACTTCAAGGACCTGCCCGAGGACAGCCTGCCGCTCATCCCCACACAGGTGGAGGTGCAGCTGCTCGTGCTGCAGCCGCGCATCCCGCAGGCCGAGATAGACCGCGTCAAGGCCCTGCTACGCGACTATGCCGAGCGTGTCAACAGCGGCACGACTTCTTTCTCCACCCTGGCTCGCCTCTACAGCGAAGACCCGGGGTCGGCACGTCAAGGCGGCGAGATGCCCTACATGGGTAAAGGCGAGCTCGACCCGGGCTTTGCCAACGTAGCTTTCAGCCTTACGGACCCCAAGAAGGTGAGCAAAATTGCACAGAGCGAATTTGGCTTCCACATCATACAGCTCATCGACAAGCGCGGCGACAAGGTGAAGTGCCGCCACATCCTGAAGCGCCCCGAGGTGGCACAGGCCGACATCGACAGCGCTCTGGTCATCCTGGACTCCATCACCAAGGACATCAAGAGCGAAAAGATTTCCTTCGAGGATGCCGTTCGCTATGCTTCGGACGACAAGGACACACGCAACAACCGCGGCATCATGTCCAACCTGAAGGAGACGGGCGAGACCACCACTCGCTTCGAAATGAGCGAGCTCTCCGCCCTCTCGCCCGAGCTGGCCCGTGTGGTCGACCCCCTGGAGGTCGGCGAGATTTCGAAGCCCTTCACAATGCTCAACAAGAGGGGCATGACCATCTGCGCCATCGCCCGCCTCAAGAACCGTACCACGACACACCGAGCAAGCGTCACCGAAGACTTCCAGGTGCTGAACAACGTCGTGAAGCAGAAAAAAGGTGAGGAGGCAATTCGGAAATGGATAAAGGAGAAGCAACAGAGCACATACATTCGCATCAATCCGGACTGGCGGAACTGCGATTTTCAATATGACGGTTGGGTAAAGTGAAAGGTCAGCGGCTATACATCCTCTGTGCGTCACTGTTCTTTGGCCTTTGCCTGCTTATGGCAGTAACGCCCCAGCGTCGGACCGACAAGAACAGGCCGCCGTCCGACAGCAAGGTGCACTTGCTGCATGCCGACCGCCTCTTCTTCGACGAGCGGAAGCATCGCACGGCACAATTCCTGGTGGGCAACGTACAATTCAGCCACGACGGCGCCCTGCTCTACTGCGACAGCGCGCTCTTCTACGAATCCACGAACTCCCTTGATGCCTTCGGGCATGTCCTCCTGAACCAGGGCGACACGCTCCTGCTCCACAGCGAAGTGCTCTACTACAACGGCCTCGACCAGCTGGCACGGGCCCGCTATGATGTCGTGCTCGAGCACGGCACCACGACCATCTACACGGACAGCCTCGACTACGACCGCCTCTACGACCTCGGATACTTCTTCGAGGGCGGACGGCTCCTGGACCAAGACAACGAGCTGACCAGCGACTGGGGCGAATACAGCCCGGCCACACGCGAATCCGTCTTCAACTACAATGTCCGGCTGGTCAACCCCGCGCCTCCTGCCAAGCCTGAGACGGTGCTTATCTCCGACACGCTGCACTACAACACGCTGACGGCCATAGCGCACATCGTAGGCCCCTCCAACATCGAGAACGGCGAGAACCACATCTATTCCGAGCTGGGCTACTACTACACGCAGACGAAGCACTCGCATCTGCTGGACCGCAGCATTCTGACCAACAACGGCAAGCGGCTCGTGGGCGACAGCGTGGTGTGGAACAACGACAAGTCCACGGCCGAGGCCTTCGGCAACGTGGTCTACTCCGATGCCGTCAACAAGAACATGTTCACCGGCGAGTACTGCTACTACGAGGACAGCACCGAATACGTCATGACGACCGACCGTGCCGTCTCCATCGACTACAGCCAGAAGGACACGATGTACGCCCATGCCGACACGTTCAAGGTCTTCACCTTCAACCTCGACACGGACTCCACCTACCGCGTCGTACATGCCTACCACCACATGCGAGCCTTCCGCCGCGACCTCCAGGCGGTGTGCGACTCGATGGTCTACGACACACGCGACAGCATCCTCGTCATGTACCGCGACCCTATCCTCTGGCAAGCCGGACAGCAGCAGCTGGGCGAAGAGATACAGATCTTCTTCAACGACAGCACCATCGACAGCACCCGGGTGCTGCGGCAGGCGCTTTCGGTGGAACGGCTCGACGACACGCACTACAACCAAGTGGCAGGACACGAGATGCATTCCTACTTCAAGAACGGGGAGATGTATCTGTCCACCTCCGAGGGCAATGTCTTCGTCAACTACTATCCCTTCGACGAAGACAGCATCATGGTGGAGATGAACCATACGGAGACCACTTTGCTAAAGATGTTCCTGACGGACAGAAAGGTGGACCGCATCTGGATGCCTGCCGCCACAGGCACCATGTACCCCATCCCGCTCATCCCGCAGAACATGCTCTACCTGCAGAACTTCGCATGGTTCGACTACATACGTCCGCTCAACAAGGACGACATCTTCGAGTGGCGCCCCAAGAAGGCCGGCAGCGAGCTGAAGGAGAGCGTGCGCCATGCTGCGCCCAAGCAGAGGCTCAGCGACATCAAGAAGCAGAGAGGGATAAGTCCCGCCCAAGACCAAACCTCAAGCCCCCTCCCAACCTCCCCCGAGGGGGAGGAGACAGTCCCTGAGACCATAGAGGGAAACAAGGATGCTGAGGCAGGCAAGGAGGACGAAGGAGAAAACAAGGATGTCGAGGCCGCCAAAGAGAACGAGACCGGCAAGGACGACAAAACCAACGACAATAAAGACGACAACCCATGAAACTGTTCAGCACGAGGAAGCCACGCAGCTACCGCCGCGTGAGTATCTACACCGATGAGTCGCGCGACCGGCTGCAGAAGCTGGTCGATGACGTGAAGCGCGAACAGGGCGAAGCGCCGGCACACGACGAGCCCTACAACCCCGACAAGTTCCGGGGCACGTTCATCAACTATACTCCGCGGGCGAAGAAGCACAAGGAGAGCGAATCGAAGCTGGGCTGGCCCTTAGCCATACTGATCATCTTCGGCCTGCTGGTTATGTGGCGCTTCCTGCTCACGGGACTAAGATAACACGCTCCAAATACGCCAACAACACAGATTACTCCGAAACAACATAAGCAAAGTGGACATCATACACCTTCTTCCCGACTCTGTTGCCAACCAAATCGCCGCAGGCGAGGTTGTGCAGCGTCCGGCATCCGTCATCAAGGAACTGATGGAGAATGCCGTGGATGCCGGTGCGTCGACCATCGACGTGCTGGTGCAGGATGCGGGGCGTACGTCCATCCAGGTCATCGACGACGGCAAGGGCATGAGCGAGACGGATGCCCGCATGGCCTTCGAGCGCCACGCCACGTCGAAGATACTGCATGCCGAGGACCTCTTCAAGCTCCACACTATGGGCTTCCGCGGCGAGGCGCTGGCCTCCATCGCGGCCGTGGCACAGGTAAGGCTCACCACACGCACGGCCGACCAGGATCTGGGCGTGCGGCTCAGCATCGAGGGCTCGCGCTTCGTGGGGCAGGAGGTATGCTCGTGTCCGGTGGGAGCCAACTTCGAGGTCAACAATCTCTTCTTCAACGTTCCGGCGCGACGGAAGTTCCTCAAGACGAACCAGACGGAGCTGGGCAACATCATACAGGACTTTGAGCGCATCGCGCTGGTCAATCCCTCCGTCACCTTCTCCCTGACGTCGGGCGGCAACAGCCTGATGCAGCTGCCGGCGGGCAGTTCCCTGCAACGCATCGTGAACATCTTCGGCAAGAAGATGAGCGAACAGCTCCTGCCGGTACAGGTGGAGACGACGCTGGTCCGGATAAGCGGCTTCGTGGGCAAGCCTGAGTCGGCCCGCAAGAAGGGCGCCTCGCAGTACCTCTTCGTCAACGGCCGCTTCATGCGCCATCCGCGCTTCCACTATGCTGTGATGGAGGCCTTCAACCACCTCATCCCCGAGGGCGAACAGGTGCCCTACTTCATCTTCTTCCCGGTAGACCCAGCCGCCATCGACGTAAACATTCATCCCACAAAGACGGAGATCAAGTTCGAGAACGAGCAGGAGATATGGAGCATCGTCGTGGCAGCCGTGCGCGACGCCTTGGGCAAGTTCAACGCTGTGCCCACCATCGACTTCGACGTGGAGGGACGGCCCGACATCCCGACCTACCAGGGCGGCGACCTCTCCGGCATCAAGGCACCCCGCGTTCAGCTCGACGTCAGCTACAATCCCTTCAGCACCCACAGCCAGAACCGCAACCCCGTGCGGCACTGGGAGAAGATGTTCGAAGGAGCAAGGGGCATGGAGCAAGGAGCAAGGGACATGGAGCAAGGGCTCCTTACCCCTAATGAAACCCTTTTCCCCGAGGCGGACCGCAGCACGCAGCACTACCAGTACAAGGGACAGTACATACTGACCGCCGTGCAGTCGGGCCTGATGATAGTCGACCAGCGACGTGCCCACGAGCGCATTCTCTACGAGCGCTACCTCCGGCAGATGCAGGAGCACAATGCCGCCACGCAGGGGCTGCTCTTCCCCGAGCTGCTCGAGCTGTCGCCTTCCGACGCTGCCGTCCTCACAGCCATGCTCGACGATGTGCGGGCCCTGGGCTTCGACATCTCGTCGCTGGGCGGCAGCAGCTTCTCCATCGGCGGAGCTCCGTCGGGGCAGGACGACCCGCTCTCCGTCGTACGCGAGATGGTGGAGTCGGTCAAGCAGCAGGACGGCGGTCATGCCGATGCCTTGCACCACAGGCTCGCCCTCGTACTGGCACGCCACAATGCCATCGAGGTGGGCGAAGTGCTCACGCCCGTGCAGATGGAAAACATCATCGGCGACCTCTTCCAGTGTGAGAACCCCAACCTCTCCCCCACCGGGAAGACCATCCTCACCATCCTCCAGCAGGAGGCAATAGACAAGATGTTCAGCTAAAGGACCCCCTAACCCCCTTTAGGGGGAACATCGGGATGCCGAAACAACCTCGAAATAACGAAATAACGTTATCACGTCATAACGAAAAGAGAACAACGTCACTACGAAAAGAGAAACAAACACAAACATAATACACAAGCAAATGGAAAAAATCATCCTTACCGGCGACCGTCCGACAGGCAAGCTCCACATCGGACACTATGTCGGTTCGCTCCGCCGCCGCGTGGAGCTGCAGAACTCCGGGCTCTACGACAAGATATTCGTCTTCGAGGCTGACGCACAAGCCTTGACCGACAACATCGAGAACCCCGAGAAAGTGCGCCAGAACGTCATTGAGGTGGCCCTCGACTACCTGGCCGCAGGCCTCGACCCCACGAAGACCACCCTCTTCATCCAAAGCCAGATTCCCGAACTCTGCGAGCTGTCGTTCTACTTCATGGACCTTGTGAGCGTCTCGCGCCTGCAACGCAACCCGACGGTGAAGACCGAGGTGCAGATGCGCGGCTTCAGCGGCGAGAGCATACCCGTAGGCTTCTTCACCTACCCCATCAGTCAGGCTGCCGACATCACGATGTTCAAGGCAACCACCGTGCCAGCCGGCGAGGACCAGGAGCCCATGCTGGAACAGGCCAGGGAAATCGTGCGACGCTTCAACAACATCTACGGCGAGACGCTCGTGGAGCCTAACATCCTGCTGCCCGACAATGCGGCATGCCTGCGTCTGCCCGGCACCGACGGCAAGGCCAAGATGAGCAAGAGCCTGGGCAACTGCATCTACCTCTCCGACTCGGCCGACGAGGTGAACAAGAAGGTCAAGACGATGTACACCGACCCCCTGCACCTGCAGGTCAGCGACCCGGGCCACCTGGAGGGCAACACCGTGTTCACCTACCTGGATGCCTTCGCTACGGACGAACAGGTGGCACGCCTCACCTCCGACTACCAGACGCTGCAGGAGATGAAGGACCACTACACCCGCGGCGGCCTGGGCGACGTGAAGTGCAAGAAGCTGCTGATGGCCGTGCTGCAGGAGGTGCTGGAGCCCATCCGCCAGCGCCGCGCCGAGTACGAGAAGGACATTCCCGCCGTCTACGAGATACTGCGCAAGGGCTGCGAGGTGGCCCGCGCCGCAGCCTGCGAGACGATGGACCAGGTTCGCCGCGCCATGAAGATAAACTACTTCGACGACCGCGCCCTCATCGAGGAACAGGCACGCCGCTTCCAGAAATAGCGCACGCCGTGAAGAAATAAGAGCCAAGCGCTTCCCGAATAAGAGCCAGGAAAACTAAGAGGGTGTGTCAAAATAGGCACATTCTCTTTTTTGTCTCTTAATTGTCAGTTTGTTCGCCCCGACAATTCTTCCACTGCTGATTTTCTTTTTTTCATCTCTAAATTTACTTATATTGGGTTGAATGACCTCATACAGCCCCGTATATAGTGAAAAACTGCACTTCAAGAGGGCTTTTATGCCGTCCTTTTCATCTTTGCAATCATTTTCTTGATGTTGAAGGCGGTGGCGAAGAAGGCAAAGTCCATAGTGACCTTGTCCGTGCCGAAGTGACGGAAGCGCTTGTATTGCATGTTGTATTTCATCTGCCCGAAGACAGCCTCCGGCTCTATGGGACGCTTGGAGCGGTGTTCGAGTCCCTTCTCCGATGTGAGCCTGTCCCTTGCCTGCTGTTTGTACTCTATGAGCCGGTGGTTGGCCTCAATCTCTCTGTTGCCCTGCCGCTTCTTGTAGCATCCCCACCTGAGCGGGCATCCCTCGCAGTTCCCCGCCCTGTAGACGGCACTCTCCGTCCTGTAGCCGCTGTCCGTCCTGTCGCGCCTGGTGCCTACTCTTTCCATGTGCTGGCCCATCGGACAGACGTAGTAGTCATCGGCGGAGTTGTGGTAGAGGTTCTCTATACGGAAGATGTCATCCTTGAAGGCCTTCTTCTGTTCCTTGTGGAAGTAGTTGTACTTGACGTATGCCTCTATGCCGTTGGCCTCCATGTATGCGTAGTTCTCCTCGCTGCCGTAGCCGGCATCTGCGCAACCTTCCCTGGGCAGGCGGTCATAGCGCATGGAGAACGAGGAGAGGAAGGGAATCATGGTGCTGGTATCGTTGGGGTTGGGGAAGAGTCCGAAGACAATCCTGATTATTCGACTTTAGATGGCGTCTTATATGATAAAGATAAAAAGAAATTATTAAGGTTTCCACCATTTTGCCAAGCCTCTTCAACATTTGATGTTGAGATTATTGGATATAAAGCTTTCTGCGATTGTATTTCCCTAACGTCGGTAAGATTTGCCCCCCAACAAGACAGATAGGTCAACATGCCTTTTTAAGGTGCAGAAACCTGCAAACCATCAAAATCCCTTCAAGTGTGACAGAAATATATAAAGATGCTTTCATAGGCTGTGACAACTTGTCTGACATCTATTTTGAGGGTGTTGTTCCACCAGAGCATCATGATTTTGGAAATCCGAATGGCGAAGTGAAGCCCTTTAAAATACGAAGCAGGAAATGTGTTCTTCATGTTCCCATGGGTAGTAAGGAAATATACCAAAAACTGTGGCCAGATTATGCTATTTAGGCTACCATTTCTCCCACCCTTCTGAGGGAGTAAGCAAGCTGTAGGCAAGCACTTGGCAAGTCCAAACAGGGGGTTTGGACTTGCCTACCCCTTGCTAAGTACTTGCCAAGTACTTGCCTAATGCTTTTTAGAATTACATTTTCACGATGCCGGGAATGACGTATATTATGCCGTTGATGCTGTCAAAATACTTCAGGGAAACTGACTCACCCGCACTGCGACCGAAAATCACCAGCGGGGTGCTACCCGTTTCTGACAATTTCACCTTGCCGCGACACTCGTCGCCCACAAATGCTGCTACCGTATTGCCGCTGGCAGATTTCAAGAGCACTGACCTCAGTATCGACTCCGCTGTCACCGTCTTCACTACAGGATACTTTGCAGAACCCTTGGTAAACTCAGGTATATAGTTCTCGTCGATGCCCGTACTCACGTCAGCGTCCAGTTTCATGTTTTCTGACAGCGTGAATATCTGCTTCAGCTTATGGCAGTAGTATCTCAGCGAGATGTTCACCGTCTCTGAGCCTGTCTCGTTGCCACCAGCCTTTATTATGAACTTCGCCTTATCTGTCTGCTTGCCGCTCACGTTTGTAGCAGGGCTAGGAGCCAGACCTCGCAGTTCGTCATTCACGAATGCTGCCATCATATCGTCCTTGGTCACGTATGGCTGCAGTTCCTCCTCTATCTGCACCATCAGTATGGTCCAGTTTTCGTAAGTCACTGTCGGCTCCTTCCAGTCAGGGCGCTCATGGTTGTAGTTCCAATCCACCTGCCATACGGGAGCCTCGCTCTGTACCGACTCCACATAATAGGCAATGCCGTTGCTGCTGTCTGAATCATTGCTGTCACTGCCGCAAGCCACCAGAATGAGGCTTGCCAGCAGTGCAAATACTATCTTTATATTTTTCATTGATTTCATTGTTATTTTCGTTATGTCGTTTAGTCGATATATCGAATTACTTTATTGTTATCTTATGACCATTGTAGATATAGAGGCCCTTCTGTGCAGGTTTGCCAGGCAGCTTCAAGCCGCTTATTGTGTACCAGTAGCCAACCTCTCGGTTATCAGCTTGCGTGAAGTTGATTGCCGTCGGTTCATCAGGGCTGCCAATGACATCATTAACCCTGAAGGTCATGATCTCATTGGTAGAAGCCACTATCTCGCCGTCACGCTCGATAGCAAACCATATACCGTCCTTAGCCTTTCCTGCGATGCTCATGAAGAATAGCGGCTTGCCTTCAGCGTCGGTATAGTTCTCACCTTCCGCTCTTGCCTCTTCACATCCTACTACCTCTCCGTCAGAATATGCCACCAAGAGGTCGCCCTCCTCGGTTTCAAATCCATTGACTACGGCAGAGAGGCTCATCGTGTGAGCAGAGTTCTGGGCGCTACTGCTGTTAGTTGCCTGCGACCAGTCCTCACGGTAGTTGCTGCCCATGTCGAAGTACGGATACGTGAACGATACATCGTCGTTGCCCTTGCGCAGCATCATGTAACCCTCGCCAGGCTTCATGTACTGCAGGCTTCCGCGCCACTGTCCGCTGTTGCCCGACTTTGTGAAGTAAGCAAACTCCGTGTGACTCTTTATCACGTCGCCTGGTTGTGCATAGTCGTAGTAGTCGCTCAGTGCCGTCTCTACGCTCAGGTTCACGGTCGGAGTATATCCTATGCCGTTCCATCCTTGCTTCACATCAATGGTGCGCTCATCCTTGTCCATGACCACGGTACCCTCTACAGGCAATGTGCAATCCTCATGAACCATGATAGCGTAAGCGCTCTTCGATGAGATAGGAACATCCTGCACCTGACCAGAGAATGTCCATTCACCGTTATCATATACCATTGCATTGTTGCTGCCTATCTCGGTCAGTGCGTCACCATTCTTCCAAGGCATGCTGCCCAGCAGTGAGTTGATAGTATTCTTCTTGCTGCTGACGTTGAACGATACCCAATTCCAGCCCTTCTTCAGTTTGAAGTACTGTACGAAATTATCGCCGCCCTCGAAGCGTATTGGCGTATCAGCACCCAGTATAGCATCCTGCTTAAACTTTATAGCCGGTTTAGCTTCCAGCACTATCTCGCGTCCAGTGCTATACTGCCACAGTCTGAACTTCAGGTCTCTGCCCTCAGTCTTGTTGTCATAAACAGTCATGTACAGAGCCGTCTCGCCAGTCTGTTCTGAGTGGCTGATGTTAGCATATCCGTGACATACGTTCTGGCTGTCGAAAGCACCCACTATGTCGCGTGAGTCAGTGTCCAGTTCTCCATACAGATATACCTGTCCGCTGATGCTCATTGAGTACTGCAGCAGGTCGTTGTCTATATTGTCTGCCCATTCTGGCTTCTCGCCCTCCACTGTCAGGTTCAGGTACAGCGGCTCGGTTATGCCCTCTTCATCGGTCAGATATATTATCTCATTATATGTGCCGATGTTCAGGTCCTTGTTGATTACAGCTGATACGCCTCCCAGACTCTGTGGTGCAAGCACGTCGCCATAGTTGCTGAGCGTGAGCCAGCTCGGACAATTCTCAATCTTATATGTGTGGCTTGTGGCTCCGTAGTTGAAGAATGGCAGTTTCAGTTCCTTGCCTACGCCATACTTGGTAGTGTGCTCAACTTGGTTCACCAACCACTCCAGGCTGCTGTTGGTAACAAGATAACTTGCCGTCTTCGGCGAAGCCATCATGTTGCCGTTCCTGTCCTCTACGTCGCGCACCGTCACATATATGTTGCAGTGGTGCAGCTTGGCAGCAGGCTCATCAAGCTCCACTAACAGCTGGTTACCCTTGCCTATGTACGAGAAGTTCAGGTTGTGCAGCTCTTCAAATGGTACCACCGGAGCAGCCATAGAAGCATCGATGTGTGCCGTTACCTTACTTATATCATCAGCAAACAGATAGTCGCGCACAGGTATGTTCGTAAACTGCATCGTCGCAGGATCCTGCTGGTAGCGAATATTGCGTTTTTCGTCCAGGTATAGCTTCCTGCTGTATGCATAAGGAGCCATGACTATTTCGTTGTTTGCATTGCGCTCCTGATGGTCGAAGCTCAGGTATGACATCAGTCCATACTCATCGCCCTGCGGACTCTTTGTCGCATAGCTGCTGATAAGCGTCTGCGGCAGTGCCTGCTGGAAGAAGAGCAGTTCGTCGATGTTACCACTCAGCGGCGTTACGCCTTCCTGAGTATCCACACCTGTAGTACTGTAACGGGTAGCGCCAATCATCATGTTCTCGCCGCTAATGCCGCCAAGACTGTCAGTGCCAAACGTCGTAATCTGCTTCTTGTCCACATAGATGTTTGCTACGTTGTGGGCACGGTTGACAGTCATCGCGTAGTGGTGCCACTGATTGTCGTTCCACTTGCCAGAAATCTCAGTAGCAAAGCCGTTTGAGCGATACATCAGCTTGTCCTTCTCAAATCCTATGTTGAACTGGTCCTTTGCGCCGCTGTCCTCCTTCAGTCCTCGTCCGTTTGACAGCAGTGTGCCGTCTCCCTTATTGTCGGTCTTAAACCAGAACATCAGCGTGTAGTCTTGCTCGGCGGTTCTGTTGATGGCATTATTAGTCAGTCGCATGCCCTTGTCTTCCTTGTCCAGGTGCAGCGACATTCCACGCGGTATTGCCCAACTGGTGCCTATCAACTTGGCATTGGCACCCTGAGTGTGGTCAACGGCATAGTCGCCAGAGCCTTCATTCATCGGGTAGTAGTCCACCAAGTCCTTCTCGTAGCCCGTCAGGCGATGCAGGCTGTATGTGCCTACTACTCCTGCGCTCATAGCACGATACCACAGGCGAGCCTCCATCATGCGGCCCTCGTAGTACTGGCTTGTTGAGCGTTCGAGCTCGTTGGTGCGTCCGAAGATAAGCGGACCTGTACCAGTATATGGGGCTTCTATCTTGTAGTCCTTGCCTATTATCTCGCCGTCACAGTAGAACATCAGTGTGCTGTTCTTCTGGTCTATGCTTATAGCTATAGGGCTGAAGCCGCTCTCCTTGATTGGCAACTGCGATTCGAAAGTCTGCTTGTTGATTATCGCACGCAACCTTCTGTCGCTGGTCAGCCACAACTGCAGTTTTTGTCCGTTGCCTCCGTGTGAGAAGATCGGCATATCGCGACCCGTCTCAGCAGGATTTATCTGCAGGTCTATGGTCAGGTCCTTTCCGCTGAAGTTGCGCTTTGCTTCAGTTTCCATGCTTGCCTGTCCGCTGAACTGCACGCTCACCATCTCTGAGAGGTCGCCGTTGTTCACCTCGCCCTTCACCTCAAAGTTGTTGGTGCCGCTCAGGTTATTGTATTCTATATCCTCTGAGAAGTTGAACACTATATTCTCTCCTTGGTGCAGCAATCCGCTCTTTGGTTCAGGCGTGCCGAACAGTTGCGGACGGCGTGTATCCTTGATACCGCTGATAACATTCGACGGCATGGTCAGGTATGTGCCACCGTTGCGGCAGAAGAGTACGGCCCTCAGGTCGTAGCTGCGCTCTATCTCCCAGCCTTCGCCATAGAATTGCGTGACGATGTTGTCGTTTGGCTTCATCATCTCACATACGCCGTTAGCCTTAGCCATCAGTAGCGAGTCGGCATAGTACGAACAGAGGTTCGTCCACGTGTCGTCGCCACGCTGCGACTCCTTATACTGGAACTCGATATGGTCAAAGTTATGCTGATGGCGGTCAAATCCGTTTATGGTCACAGGTATGTACCAACCGCGGTCAGGGTCTTTCTGCGCACTGGTGTTCAGCACCCACTTGTTGGCAGGCGCCGATATGTTCACCGCACCAGCCTCACGCAGGAAGTGTACGTCAAACGAAGCCGTCGTCGTAGTATGGGCGGCATCGCCAGGCGACATCAAGCCGAGGGTCAATCCCTCATAGTCGAAACCGTTACCTGCACGCACCTCCATTTCCAACTGCGTGGTCATGCCCGGCACTACCGATACGTTCATGCCGCCTGAGGTCAGCGTCTGTCCGTTTACGCTCAGCTTTGCTCCGTTAGGATTAGCCTGGTCCACTGAGAATAGCGTGAATACGCTCATGCCGCCAGTAGCCTCTGGCTTCTCGCTCTCGTTAGACAGATAAACCTTGAAGCGCGCAGCATCGTTTACAGACACGCCGCTCACACTGTGCTTGTCGAGGCTGAGGGTTGGGTTATTTATCTTCAGCGTGCGCTCGTCGAGCAGCGAACCAGCCTGGTAGAAGCGCGTCTTGCGGGCGTCCTCCCATGGGTTAGAGGTATAGCCGCCACGTGTGCGGAACACGAAGCTGCTCGCAGCACCGTGGTCGGGTATATTGGTTTCTCTCTTCAGATAATCCAGTGTCTCGTTGGTGACATTGTCGAAGTTGTAGTTGGTGAACACATCTTCCATGTCATACTTGCTACCGCCAGTGACATCAGCCATCGGCACGCGATAGACATCCACGCTTAGACGGCTCGTCGGCGCAGCGGCAATGGTGAACGATGCCGTGCGGTTATACTGGTTCGACAGGCTGTTGGTGCCAATCGTCTTCGATTGCAACACAGGCGTCAGCGACCAACGGAAGTATTTGCCGTCAAAATTAACGGATGCAGTTCCTTCTTTGCCTTTACCTCCAAT
>JAFUVM010000077.1 GCA_017483665.1 Bacteroidaceae bacterium | reverse complement strand
CTATAGCGACAGCAGCTACAATCTCATAGGACTGTAGCTGCTGTTGTCATTCTGTGGCAGTACTATCGTTGCCAATCAGTGGAGCACTATCTGTATGCCTTTCTCTATGTCGGAAACACAGGCGAAAGAGGCTTTTGGTGACGACGTGGATGTGGAATTGGCAGATTTCAGTGGCATTGAGACGACACTGGCTGCTGATAATGCTGGCTTCGGTGTTTACTTAATCATCTCCACGCTGCGCTTGACGAAGCGAGTGAGGGCTTCGCCTTTCAGCAGACCGTTCTGCAGGAGTGCAAGGTCGATGAGCTGGTGCACGCGGTCGTTCTTTTCGGCATAGCCCTTCAGCACGTCGTCGCGCTTCTGCTGTTCGGCGCGGATGTCTTCGCCGCACTTCTTCAGGTCGTCCTTCTCCTCCTGTGTTATCTCCTCGGGCTTTTTCTTGTCCTGTTCCTGGCGCAGCACGGCTTGGCGTGCGCCCAGTCCGCGGAGCTCGGCCTCGATGGGCTTGAGTGCTTCGGAGGTCTGCTGTTCGCAGTCCTCGAGCACTTGGCGGATGAGGGGAGAGTCGGTGTTCAGGATGATGTTGTACATGTCGGGCATCTCGCCGTAGAAGGCCATTCCGGGTTGCAGACGCGCCATCTCCTTCATGCGACGCATGTACTCGCTCTGTGTCATCATGATGGGCAGCTGGTCTTCGCCAAGGGCTTGTGCCTCGACGTTGAAGTCAACAGACCCCCCGGCCCCCTTTAGGGGGAGTGCTTGTGAACGGAAGACTGTGATGAGCTTGTCTTCTCCCCCTAAAGGGGGTTGGGGGGTCTTTTCTTCCTTCTGTACGAGGCGGTCTATGATGTCCGCGTCGACACGGGTGAAGGTGGTCTTCTCCAGCTTGCGCTCCAGCAGTCCTACCAGCGGCGCATCGAGCTGGCCGTCCATGAGCAGGACGTTGTAGCCCTTCTGCTTGGCTGCGTCGATGTATGTGTACTGCGCTGCGGGGTCGTTGGCGTAGAGGTAGACGAGCTGTCCGTCCTTGTTTGTCTGCTGATCCTTGATGAGTGTCTGGTACTCGTCGAGGGTGTAGTGCTTGCCTTCGGTGTCCTTGAGGAGGAAATACGTCTTCGCCTTGTCGAAGTAGTCCTCTTCGGTGAGCAGTCCGTAGTGTATGAATATCTTGATGTCGTCCCACTTCTTCTCGAAGTCCTCGCGTTCGTTCTTGAAGATGGAGGCCAGACGGTCGTTCACCTTCTTGGTGATGTAGCCGCTTATCTTCTTGACGTTGGCGTCGCTCTGGAGGTAGCTGCGGCTGACATTCAGGGGGATGTCGGGCGAGTCGATGACGCCGTGGAGCAGCGTCAGGAACTCGGGCACGATGCCTTCCACAGCGTCGGTGACGAAGACCTGGTTGCAGTAGAGCTGAATCTTGTTGCGCTGTATGTCGAGGTTGTTCTTTATCTTCGGGAAGTAGAGAATGCCGGTCAGGTTGAAGGGGTAGTCCACGTTGAGGTGAATCCAGAAGAGCGGCTCGTCGGCCATGGGGAAGAGATGGCGGTAGAACGCTTTGTAGTCCTCGTCCTTGAGGTCTGCGGGTTTCTTGGTCCACAGGGGTTCTACATTATTAATAACGTTGTCCTCGTCGGTATCGACTTGCTTGCCGTCCTTCCATTCGGTCTTCTTGCCGAAGCAGACAGGCACGGGCAGGAAGTGACAGTACTTGCGGAGCAGTCCCTCCAGCTTGTCCTTCTCGAGGAACTCCTGGCAGTCGTCGTCGATGTGCATCACGATGTTCGTTCCGCGCTCGGCCTTCTCGGTCTCCTCGAGGGTGTAGCTCGGGCTGCCGTCGCACGTCCATTTTACGGCAGGCGCGTCCTGATAGCTCTTCGTGACGATGTCTACCTGCTTGCTCACCATGAACGACGAGTAGAAGCCCAGGCCGAAGTGACCGATGATGGCGTTGGCGTCGTCCTTGTACTTCTCGAGGAAGTCGTTGGCACCGGAGAAGGCAATCTGGTTGATGTACTTTTCGATTTCCTCGGCTGTCATGCCGATGCCGTTGTCGCTCACGGTGATGGTCTTTGCATCCTTATCGATGCTGACGCGCACCTTCAGCTCGCCCATCTCGCCCTTGAAGTCGCCTTTTCCGGCAAGCGTCTTGAGCTTCTGCGTGGCATCGACGGCGTTGCTCACGATTTCGCGAATGAAGATTTCGTGGTCGCTATAGAGAAACTTTTTGATGACGGGGAAGATGTTCTCGGTCGTAACCCCGATGTTACCGCTTTTCATAGTTTATAATTCATAGTTCATAGTTCATAGTTATCTTTCGATTGTCACATTTCCGCTTTCATCTACGATGGCTTTCAGCTGTAGCGGAGTCTCCGTTTGCCCTTCCATGAGCACTTCGCAGAGCGGATCCTCGAGGAGGTCCTGAATGGCTCGCTTGAGGGGACGGGCGCCGTACTGCATGTCGTAGCCCTTCTTGCCGAGGAGTTCGCGGGCTTCGGGCGTGACGTCGAGGGTGTGTCCCATGTCGCCGACGCGGCGGAGCAAAGGACGCAATTCGATGTCAACTATGCGCTGCAAGTCCTCTTGGCTGAGGTGGTCGAAGTAGACGATGTTGTCCAGACGGTTCAGGAACTCGGGGGCGAACTGCTTCTGCAAGGCTTTCTTGACGATGTCGCGGTTCTGCCGTTTGCTGCCCGACGTGTTCGAAGGACTCTCGAAGCCGATGCCGTTCCCGAAGTCGCGTATCTGCTTTGTGCCGCAGTTGCTGGTCATGATGACCACGGTGTTGCGGAAGTCGATGGTGTTGCCGTTGCCGTCGGTCAGCCGGCCCTCGTCCATCACTTGCAGCAGGAGGTTGAAGACATCGGAGTGTGCCTTCTCGATTTCGTCGAGAAGGACGATGGAGTAGGGCTTGCGGCGCACCTGTTCGGTGAGCTGTCCGCCTTCGTCGTAGCCGACGTAGCCCGGAGGTGCGCCCACCATGCGGCTCACTGTGTGTTTCTCCATGTATTCGCTCATGTCGATGCGGATGATGGAATCGGCTTTCCCAAACAGCTCTTCGGCCAGACACTTTGCCAGATACGTCTTGCCGACGCCTGTGGGTCCGACGAAGAGGAAGGTGCCGATGGGCCGCTGCGGGTCTTTCAGTCCGACGCGACTGCGCTGGATGGCGCGTGTCACGGTAGCAACCGCTTCGTCCTGACCGATGATGCGTTGGCAGAGCGTTTCCTTCATCGTGCGCAGTCGGAGGCTTTCTTCCTGCCCGATGCGCTGCACGGGAATGCCCGTCATCGTGCTTACGACGTCGGCCACCACCCGTTCGTCCACCACGCTTTGCTCGCCCTCTCCGATGCTTTTCTCCCACGTCTGCTGAGCCTCGTCCAGCTGCTGCTGCACCCTCAGGCACTTGTCGCGCAGGTCTGCGGCCTGCTCGAAGTTCTGATGCTCGGCAGCCTCGTGTTTCCTGCGGTCGAGGTCTTCGACGAGTCTCTCCAGGCGCAGTATTTCCTCCGGCACGGGGATGTTCTGAACGCGCATTCGGCTGCCAGCTTCGTCCAGCGCGTCTATGGCTTTATCGGGGAAGCTGCGGTCGGTGACGTAGCGGCCTGTCAGCTTGACACAGGCCTCGAGTGCTTCGTCCGTATAGCGCACGTTGTGATGTTCCTCGTAGCGCTCGCGCAGGTTCTGGAGTATCTGCAGGGTCTCCTCGGCCGTGGCGGGTGCCACCTGTATCTTCTGGAAGCGACGTTCCAGGGCGCCGTCCTTTTCGATGCTCTTGCGGTACTCGTCGAGCGTCGTGGCGCCGATGCATTGGAACTCTCCGCGGCTCATGGCGGGCTTCAGCATGTTGGCCGCGTCCATCGAGCCTGCTGCGTTGCCTGCCCCAATGAGGGTGTGTATCTCGTCGATGAAGACGATGATGTCGGGGTTCTGCTGCAGTTCCTTGATGATGCAACGCAGACGTTCCTCGAACTGTCCGCGGTATTTTGTTCCGGCCACGACGCTTGCCAGATCGAGCACCACGAGGCGTTTCTTCCAGAGGGTGCGGCTGATGCGATGGCCCACGATGCGTTGTGCCAGGCCCTCCACGATGGCGCTCTTGCCTACGCCCGGCTCGCCGATGAGGATGGGGTTGTTCTTCTTGCGACGGTTCAGTATCTGTGCCAGGCGTTCAATCTCCTTCTCGCGTCCCACGACGGGGTCGAGCAGTCCGTCGGCAGCAATCTGTGTCAGGTCGGTGCCGAAGTTGTCGAGTGCCGGCGTCTTGCTGTCCTGTTTCTTCTGTACGCGTACGGGCACTACGTTGCCATCTAATCCGGCGGAAACGGGCTCCATGTCGTCGTCGTCATCATCGTCGTTCCATCCTTCGCCGGATGCGTATGGACTGCTTCCGCCTTCCTGCGAGGGGTCGGCCTTCGCTTTCTCGTAGGTGATGTCGAGTCGCTGCAGGATGTCGCTCGCCTCGTTGTCGTTGGCTTTCAGAATGGCGAGGAGCATGTGTATGGGTTCGATGCTGTCCGACTTCATGAGGCTTGCTTCGAGCCGGCACAGGCGCATGATGCGGTTGGCCTGCGTGTCGAAGTTCATGTCGGCAGGCGTTGGCGAGATGAGCACCTGGTGCTGACGTGCGGTCTGCTCGAGCTGACTCTTCAGGGCTGTCATGCCATCTGGCAGATAATAAGCCAGCAGTTGCTTGGCCTTGTTGTCCGTATGGCGCAGTATTCCCAGCAGAAGATGCAGGGGCGACACGCTGCCGCAATGCAGTCGGCTGGCCTCTTCTTTGCTGAAGTTCAGTATGTTGAATGTTTCTGGTGAGAAGTTTGTCGTCATGTCTTTCTTTTCTGTTACCTTCGTTGCGCTAATGCTTGTCTGTTAGAGTCCTACAAATGCCGTGCCAAACCGTTCCCTTTGTCCGGATAATCCGTTGGCAGATACAATCCCTGACCTCAAACAGACCTTATAATTGCATCGACTTGTTTTTTTGAAGGATTCGTTCTTCAAATCAATAATGGCGCAACCGTTGCACGCTGTTTCTGGGGCAACGCGGTATGGGCAAGACGGCCCTGTTGCTCGAACTGAGCGATCGGATTCTCGTTTGGTCTCACTTTCTCGGAGACGGCCGAAAAAGCCATCAAGGATCCTTTGTTGACTTCGTCGAGCTAAAGCTTCCCACGTGCCGAACCCATCGTTCCCACGTGCCGAACCCATCGTTCCCACGTGCCGAACCCATCGTTCCCACGTGCCGGGAAGCTTTAGATTGACGCAGTCAACCGTCAGGTCGACGAAGTCAACGAGCAAAACCTTTTATTTTTTTAATCTTTTCACTTTCTCTGTCACATCTGTCACACCATCTGTCATATAGTAAGCGATTCATTTTGTGGAAGATTGTATACACTATGACAGAATTGCAGATGTTTCTGCAAAAACTATATGATATGTTATTCAAGTTCGGTGGTACGAATGCGGATAATGCAAATAAAAGTATTCATTATCCCGCTGTCGAGCGGCTGAAAGCCATACGTCGCACCATTGCCACCCAGGAGTCACTGCCAGCATATCTTGTCTTCACGAATGAGGAACTGGCAGTCGGCATCAACCTCGGCAAGATATGCGAGGGCGACTATGCCGGCCATGCACAGTGCCCTATAGCTCTTGCCTTGCCTGGTATAGTTCAAAAGGAAAGAACAAGGTACATGTCCCGCCCGCATCCATAGTGGCGATGCGGCAAAAGAAAGCAGAAAGGGCATCCCATAGTAGCCCGGTGTGGGCGAAGGGGATGCCTTCTGTCTGCTGTACTCAGAAGCGGAGGTGGAGGAAGGTGCTACAGCTCCTTCATCTGCTCGTCGGTGAGGCCGAGGGTTTGTTGTACGACATCCCTTGGGAACCCCCTTTCTATAAAGGCTCGTGCATTGGCTAATTTCTCTTCGGCTCTTCCTTGGGCAATGCCTTCAGCCCTTCCTTCAGCCCTTCCTTCAGCCCTTCCTTCAGCCCTTCCTTCAGCCCTTCCTTCAGCCCGACCTTCAGCCCTTCCTTCTTTCTGTGCCGTGGAGATGACATCGTTCTGAATCATGATGGCATCCAGATGGCGGTCGTAGGAAATCTGTTCCTCGCGCGGCATCTGCATGTACTGTAGCTGTCGGCGAGCTTCCTGCAGTCCGGGAGCCGTAGTGTCATCCTTGATATGGCCCGAGCGCAGGTAGTCGAGCCACTCCTCCAGCGGGGTCGTCGCCACCTTGTTGAACTCGTTTACGCGGATGAGAAAGTACTCGGGGAAGATTTGTTCGGGTGTCTTCATCTCGATGACATCTTTCTCCTTTGTTGTAATCTGCAGCGTGTCGCCGGTATGTACGCCCTTGAAGGTAGTCTGCCCGTGGTAGAGGTAGTCAGCACCCTTGCCGAGGTCGAAGTAGAGGATGCTGATGCTATAGACCTTCTTTACCTTGTCGTACTTGTCGCCGAGCTGTATGTGCTCGGTGATTGATTTCGCTACGCCATAGAGGATGCGCTCATAATAGTAAAGAAGGCGGACAACATGCAACTCAATCATAAAAACCTCACCATGTAAATCTTTGGCAAGGAAGAAAGATCGGTTCCGATAGTCTTGTACATCACGAACCATGTCGATTTGTTGTACGGACTCCATTTCGATGGCTTCGACAATCTGTATCTTCTGTCCGAGTAGCACTGTGATGAGTCCCTCGAGCACGCCGAAGTTGGCCTTGTTGCGGAGCATGCGCTTGGCAGCCCAGTCGAAGCGTACGTATTTGTCTTTTGCCATAGTGTCGCCCTCCCTTATATTAGTTTCTGCCACAAAGGTACAACTTTTATCGTTATGCTCCAAATCTTTGTGTCTGGCAGACGGAAGAAATGTGCGAAACGGCACACATTCCTGCCAAACAAGGCCCTTTGCCGGAAATTGAGCAGGAAATAGTTTACCACTTCTGCCAGAAAATCCGTCAAATCCGTTCAATCCGTTGTCGTTAAAGTCTTGGATGTTGAGTATCACAATTCCCTCATCTGCTTTGGGGTGAGGCCGAGGGGTTGTTGTACTGCATTCCTTGGAACCTCTTTTTCTGTAAAGGCTCGTGCATTGGTCAATTATTCCAATCTCTGATTTTCCGTGCAAAGAGGAAGCGTATCAGAAAATAAAAGCGAAAAAAGTTTGTTATGTGCGAAGGATTTCATAATTTTGCAAGGACAATACCATAAAAACGAACGGATATGCTTGTAACACTAAGTGAAATACTGCGAGACGCCAATGAGCGGCACTACGCCGTGGGCGCATTCAACTGTCTGAGTCTGGAGAACGTAATGGGGGCACTTGAAGCCGCCGAGGAGCTGCGTTCGCCCATCATCCTGCAACTGGCCGAGGTGCAGTTCCCCGAAGCGCCGATGGAGCTGATGGCCCCGCTCTACCTCGAGGCCGCGCGGCGGTCGTCGGTGCCCGTCTGCGTGCATCTCGACCACGGACAGAGCGTCGAGACCTGCGTCCGCGCCATCCGTCTGGGCTTCACCTCCGTGATGTTCGACGGGGCGGCCTTGCCTTTTGAGGAGAACGTGGCAGCCAGCGGATTGGTGACACGCATCGCCAAAGCCGCCGGAGTGGACGTCGAGGCCGAGCTGGGAAAGGTGGGCAACTCGGGAGTGGACACGGCGGACGTCTTCACCGACGTCGACGAGTCGGTCCGCTTCGTGCAGCAGACGGGCATTGACGCCCTGGCCGTAGCCATCGGCAACCTGCACGGACACTACGTACACACCCCGCAGTTGAACATCGCACGCCTCATCGAGATACACGAGGCAAACCGCCTGCCGCTCGTCCTGCACGGCGGAAGCGGCACCAGCGAAGCGGACTTCAAGGCCTGCATCCGGGGCGGCATCTGCAAGATCAACGTGGCGACTGCCATCCAGCGGGGCATCATGAAACGCATCACGGAGCGCCTGGCACAGAAACCCGACGAGGACTACATCTCCCTGAAACAGGTGATGATTGATGCCTCGCGCGAGGTCGTTGCCGACCACATCAGGCTCTTCGAAAGCAACCGCAGAGTTCAGTAACCCCGAATTGCGGATTGAAGCTATAGTGTTTAACCACGAATTACACGAATTACACAAATTGACTCGCTAAAAAACGAGAAGATATCAATCCTGAATTACAGGAATTACACGAATTGACTCGCTAAAAGCGTGAAGAGACGAAACCGTGGCTTAGCGAACTGACTACGGCATAAGAATTCTTAACCCCAAGAAGTCGCAAACAAATCAGAGCGAGCTAACATAAAAATAATTCGTGCAATTCGTGTAATTCGTGGTAGAAAAGACATCCCGTACGGTTCGTCGCCCTATATAATATAACTCAAGTTTCTGAAGTTAAAGCGGAAGTTAAAATGGAAGTTAATTCGCTACGCTCATGGAATTTATAAAAGGACAATACCACATAGGCCGTCAGCATCCAAAGCTATCGTCCAGCCAACATGTTGGCTTTACTCCCTGCGCGTAGCGCATTACTTCCTATTTAACTCCATTTTATAACTTCCGAAAGTTGAATAATATAATAATGTGTAATCTTCGAAACTATGAACTATAAGCTGAAATGTTTGTGCATTGGTGTCTGTGTGGCACTTTGCGGCGGTCAGGCCGTCGCAAGGGAGTCGCTGGCAGACTACGTCGACCCTACGATAGGCGGCGTGAGCGTACTGCTCGAGACCACGCGGCAGACCATACATCTGCCTAACGAAATGCTCCGCTTCGTGCCTTTGCGAAGCAGTATGCTCGACGACTGGATAGACGACTACGCCCTCCAGATGCCCGACCACCGGCGGCACTGGGTGTTCGGATTCATGCCCTTCTGCACCGCCGACCCCGCGAGCCACTGGACGGCACCCGGCATCTGCAACAACGAGGAGACGCATCCCTACTACTACCGCGCACAGATGGACGGCCTCACCTTCGAGTTCGCACCCGTCAAGAAGAGCGGCATCGTACGCATCAAGTACGACGGCGAAGGACTGCACCCCATGCGCTTCCGCAGCCGCACCCCCGTCGGAGCCTACAAAAGCGAAGGCCCCCGCGTCGTGACCGGAACGGCCGAGTTCGGCAAGCCCGACACCCGCGAGAACATGACCGCCTATCTCTATGCCGAGTTCGACTGCGACATGCACGCCCAGCAACACTCCCCGCAGGACGTCAGACACTTCATGCTCCTGGCTCCCGACGAAGCCCGGCAGGTGACCATGCGCTACGGCATCTCCTACATCAGCCTTGAACAGGCACGTGCCAACATGGAGTGCGAGATACCGGCCTTCGACTTCGACCGCGTGAAGGACGAAGCCCGCCGGACCTGGGAGGACAGGCTGGCGCAAATCGAAGCCGTCGGCGGCACCGAAGCACACATGCGAACCTTCTATACAGCCCTCTACCGATGCTCCGAACGCATGGTCGACATCAACGAGTACGGCCGCTTCTTCAGCGCCTGGGACCGCAAGGTGCACGAGAGCAGCGAACCCTTCTACGTCGACAACTGGCTGTGGGACACACACATCGCCCTCGAACCTCTGCACACCATCCTCAATCCTGAGATGGAGAAGCAGAAGATAAACTCCGTCATCGAGATGTACCGCGAGAGCGGAGAGATGCCGCGCTTCGCCCTCACCTCGGGCGAGTGGGCTGCCATGACGGGCAACTTCGCAGCCGTCTGGATGCTGGACGCCTGGCAGAAAGGACTCCGCTTCGACATGCAGACAGCCTACGAAGGCTTTCGCAAGAACTCCCTCGAGCGCACCATGCTCCCCTGGCGTACAGGCCCCGCTACACCCCTCGACACCTTCTACAACGCCCACGGCTACTATCCGGCACTCCGGCCCGGCGAGCCCGAGACCGTCCCCGAAGTGGAAAGCACGTGGGAGCGCAGGCAGGCAGTCTCCATCACGACCGTTAACAGCTACTCCGACTGGTGCATCGCCCGCATTGCCCGCATGCTGGGTAAGACCGACGACGAACGTCTCTTCACCGAGCGCTCGCAGTTCTACCGCAACGTCTTCCGCACCGAACGCGGCATGATGTGGCCCAAGGACGAACGCGGCGAATGGGTGGAGCCCTTCAACCCCATGCACGACGGACGCGCCTACTTCACCGAAAACAACGCCTACATCTTCAACTGGGACGTGAAGCACGACCTCAAGGGACTGATTTCCCTGATGGGCGGACGCGAGAAGGCTGAGGCCAAGCTCGACGAGCTCTTCCACATGGGCGTAGGCACAGCGAAGTTCCGCTTCTACAACGTTCTGCCCGATGCCACAGGCCTCATGGGCATGTTCCAAATGGGCAACGAACCCAGCTTCCACATACCTTACCTCTACGACTACGTCGGTTCGCCCTGGAAGACGCAGAAGTACCTGCACAGCCTCATCGACACCTACTTCATCGACTCCTACCTCGGCATGCCGGGCGACGAGGACGGCGGCGGCATGTCGGCCTTCGTGGTCTTCTCCATGATGGGTTTCTTCCCCGTCACACCGGGCACTACGACCTACGCCATCGGCAGTCCCTTCTTCGAGAAGACAACGCTCCGTCTGCCTGGCGGCAAGACGTTTACCGTCCGGGCCAAGAACATTTCGGCTGAAAACAAATTCATCCAGAGCGCACGTCTGAACGGCAAGCCTCTCGACAAACCCTGGTTCACCCACGAACAGCTCGTGGCAGGCGGAGAGCTGGAGCTGACGATGGGACGCCAGCCAAACAAGACTTGGGGAGCAGCACCCGAGGCCGCTCCGCCATCGGGGACAGATTCTATTGGGCAGGATTAGACGCCGGAGCAGCAGCTTTGCTTCGGACTCTTGCGGTGAGACGCAGCAGGTCGGCCCGCAACTTCTGGTAGGGTGCGCTCTGCTTGAAGGCGATGCTCTTGCGCAGCATCAAGTCGATGGGCGACTGACTGTGCTGGTAGCTGGAGAGCTCGTTCTGCTTCTGTGTCCCGTGGACGGCAAGCTGTGTGATTTCCTTCTCCCGCTCGCGCCGCAGTATCGTGCAGAGCGGATTGAGCAAAGGCAGCACCACGCCCTCCATCAGCGCGTGCCCCTGTATATATAAATATGTGTCGGACGGAGCGATGCCAAGTTGCTCCTTCAGGTTCGTGCGGAGTTCCAGGTAGGTCTTCTTCGCTTTGGGGAACTTGTGTTGCAGCCAGCCGATTTGTTTGTTGACACGTTCGCGCAGGGCTTCCAGCGCATTCTCCGGGTGCCAGGGGTTTATCTCGTGGAAGGTCACGGTCCTCGTGAAGTCGGCTTGGCAATAAGTGTTGGCGTGCCCGTAGCGATGTGCCCAGACGCTCCAGGCGAAGAGCGGCCAGATGATAAGGCTGTACTCCTCCATGAATCCCTGCAGCGAGAAGAGCGTCCGGTCGTTCAGCGTGCTCATCACACAAGCCGTGTGCAACGCCGGAGCATAGCACTGGTAGTTCTCGATGGCATAGACGTAGGTGTGTATGATGTACGGCGAGGAGATGAGCGTGCGGCTCACCTCCGTGCTTCCCTGCATGAGGTAGTCGTAGTCGGCATCCACGCAAGCTATCATGAAGTCGCCCAGCGAGGGACCGAGATGGTTCATCATGGCAGCCTTCTTGCCCTTGCTCAAGTTGCGGCGCGAAGGGAGCATCACCTCGAACTGCACTTGCTCGTCCTCGAAGTCCTGCAGGACGGAGCGCCAGAAGAACACGTCGTCGTAGCTCTCGACGTACGCCACAATCTTCTTCCTCGCATTGCGTGGGCGCAAACGCGAAGCAAGTTCAAAGTATGTTGAGTTGAGGTTATCCTGCAGCCGCTTAGCCATTTCCTTCTATCATTCATTGACGACAATGTCCTCGACGTCCGTCACCTGGTCGCCCCATCCCTTCATGATGACGGCAGGGCTGTGCGTCGTGAGGATAATCTGGACGTTGGGGTTGAGGTCGAGCAGCAGGTCGAGCAGTTTCTGCTGCCACTCCACGTGGAGGCTGACCTCGGGCTCGTCCATGAAGAGGACAAAGGGCTTCCTGTCCTGCACGAGCACCGTGAGCAGAATGATGAGCATCTGTTTCTCGCCGCTCGAAAGCTTGTAGGGCGAGATGATTTCGCCGTAGGAGTCGAAGTATATCTCGTTGCGGTCGCGGCGGATGGTCTTGCCTGTGTCGATGAAGAGGTCGTCGATGATGTCCTGGAAGTGTGCTTTCTCGCGAGCCAGCTCCTGCACCTTTGCGGCGGCCTGCGGGTCCTGGCTGGTCAGGAGCTCCACCATGCGGTTGGAGAGGTTCACCTGATAGTCGAGCCATCTGCGCTGCAGCTGGTAGATGTGCAGGTCGAGCTCGGTGTGCAGCTGTGCGTCGGTGACTTTGTTCAGGAACTCGCTGGAGAGGATGGGACGGTCGAACGAGCGGATGACGTCGAAGTCGACATTCTTGGCCTCGTGCGGGAAGAAGGTGAGGTGCACGCCGTCGTTGCGGCGCGTCTCCTTGTTGATGTCCAGCAGATGCATGATGACGTGGTTCAGGATGGTGCTCTTTCCTACGCCGTTCACGCCGCTCAGGATGTTCACGCCGGGCTGCAGGTTCCAGCAGATGTGCTTGTGCCCGTTCCAGAGCGCATCTATCTCAATGCGTTCGATGTACTGTCCGTTCATGTCTCTTCAGAAGATGGTTTGGGAGTTCCAAGGGTAGGATGCAGCACCGACCGAGAAGGTGCCCAGTGCACGTTCCAGCTTGTCTTGCGTCAGGGGAATGTGTGCCATGCGGGCGCTGTCGCGGCCGATGTACTTGCGTATCTTGTTGGGCAGCCGGTGCCAGTTGTCCTCTATGCTGGTGTCGCCCAGCTGGTTTTTGCCCACGTAGGCGATGATGACGGGCAGATGGTAGCGGTTCACGGCCTTACTGATTTGCCAGTTCAGGATGGGGCTCTCGACGTTTGTGACATTGGAGACGAGAACCAACAGGTTGTCTGCCTTTGCCATCAGTCGCAGCAGGTGTGTCTTGACGGTGCTGTCCACCAAATCATCGTGCTCGGAGGAGAAGATGATCTCGTCCATGTTGAGGAAGTGGAAGCGGTTTGGGTTCATACGTTGCCACGCCTTCAGCTCTTGGAACGTCTGCAAGTTGCTGTTGATGTGGTCGAGGACTCCTGTGGCATCATATGCAACGTAAGTCTTGTTTGTGTTCATGGTGTGTTCTTTTTGGTGTGTTCAAACGCTCTCGTAAGGGACAAAGTTACGATTTATTTTGCAAATAATGCAAGAAAAGTCCGAAAGAATCATTTTTTTATTGTTTATTTTGTAACTTTTTGTTTTTTTTGTAACTTTGCGGCGGTAAACGCAATAAAACGCTTAGTTGATGATAAAGAAACACATACAATTGTTAATATTTGCCTTCTGCTCGCTTGTCTGCATGGCTCAGCCCAAGGTGGTGGCGCACCGCGGTTATTGGCGCACGGAAGGCAGTGCCCAGAACTCCATCGCGTCGTTTCGTGCGGCTGCTGCCATAGGATGTTGGGGCAGCGAGTTTGATGTATGGGTGACGGCCGACGGTGTGCCCGTCGTCTTTCACGATGCAACGTTGGATGGCATACGCATAGAGGACACAACCTATGCTGTGCTCATGAACAAAAGGCTGAAGAACGGCGAGTTCATCCCCACGTTGCAACAGTATCTCTCCGAGGCGGCCCGCTGGCCGGACTGCAGGCTGGTGCTGGAGGTCAAGCCCCATCGCGATGCGAAGCGCGATGCACGGATTTCGGAACTTTCCGTCGAGCTGGTCAAGATGCTGGGCCTCGAGGGGCGTACCGACTATATCTCATTCAGTAAGAACGCCTGCGCGAAGATTCACCAACTGGTGCCTGATGCCCACGTCGCCTATCTGTCGGGCGACCTGACGCCTGCCGAGGTGAAGGAAAAGGGCTGGACGGGCATCGACTACAGCGTGGATGCCTTCGGCAAGCATCCCGAGTGGCCCGAGGAAGCCAAGAAGCTCGGCTTGGAGGTCAACGTGTGGACCGTGGACGGAGAAGAGGGCCTCAAGCGCTTTGCACAAATGCCCGGCATAGACATCATAACGACTAATGACCCCGACTTACTTATTAATATTATAAACAAATGACTCCCTGGAACCCGATTCCGGGAACAACAAGAACACTATCGACATGAACAAGCAGAACAAACCAAGGAAGAAAGCTGCGAAGGAGAAAAAGCCTCGCAAGGTATCCTACCGTAGCTGGGTGAGCCCGGAATTCGTGGAGGAAGTCAGCAGGCAGGTCATCATGAAGCTCATGATTGAGAAGAAGTACCGCGACCCGAATTACTCTGCAAAGCGTCTGGCCGAGGAGCTGAATGTCAACCCGCGTCAGATCAGTGCCGTCGTGGGAATGCGTTTCCAGCAGAACTATTCGAAGCTGGTCAGCGACATGCGTGTCCACGAGGCAATGTACATGCTCACGGACAGTCACTTCGACGACATGACGATGGAGGATATTGCCATCAATGTGGGGTACACCACACGCCAAAGCTTCTATGCCGACTTCAACCGGATCACCGGAATGACTCCGCGTGAGTATCGAGTCGCACGCCGAAAGGAAATGGCCGAGGTTGAGGAAGAGGAATGACCCAGGCTTACCCTTCCTCTGTGCTGCAGGAGCGCTTTGCGGACCTGCAGCTGCTTCGCTACGGGGTGCCGGGCTTTGAGAGCCTGCCCCTCAGGCAGAAGCTTCTGATTTTCTATCTGGCCGAGGCCGCTCTGTGGGGGCGCGACATCCTGTGGCAGCAGAACTGTCCCTGTGGACTTCAACTTCGGCAAACGCTGGAGGCAGTCTATGTGAACTACGACGGCCCGAAGGATTGTGCCGACTGGCAGGCCTTTTCTGTCTACATGAAGCGTGTCTGGTTCTCCAGCGGCATTCACCATCACTACAGCTGCCTGAAGTTCGTGCCGGAGTTCAGCCGCGCGTTCTTCCTTCGCGAAGTCGGGAAGCTCGATGCCTCCCTGCTTCCGCTCCGTCCGGACGAGACGCCGAAGCTGCTTGCCGAGCGGCTGGCGGACGTCATCTTCCGTCCCGAAGTGATGCCGCGGCGCGTGAATACTGCCGACGGCGAGGACCTCTTGCTCACCTCCTCGTGCAATTATTACGCCGAAGACATCACGCAGGCCGAAGCTGAGGCCTTCTATGCCGACCTGAAGCAAAAGTCCGACCCTTGCCGTCCGCCCATGCTGGGCATGAACAGCCGATTGGAACGAGCCGCCGACGGCACTCTCTGCGAGAACGTGTGGCGCAGCGGCGGACTCTACGGCGAGGCCATCGACCGCATCTGCGACGCCCTCCTTCAGGCCCGGCCCTATGCCGAGAACGAGCGGCAGCAAGCCGTCATCGACGCGCTCGTCTCGTTCTATCGCAGCGGCGACCTGCGGACGTTCGACGAATACTGCATCCTTTGGGTACAGGAGACCGAGGGCGAGGTGGACTTCACCAACGGCTTCATCGAGGTCTATGGCGACCCGCTCGGGCTGAAGGCCAGTTGGGAAGGCTACGTCAACATCGTCGACCACGAGGCCACCCGACGTGCCAAGGCGTTGAGCGACAACGCCCAATGGTTCGAGGACCACTCGCCCGTCGACCCCCGCTTCCGCAAGAAGGAGTGCCGCGGCGTGAGCGCCAAGGTGATTAGTGCCGCGATGCTGGGCGGCGACCTCTATCCTGCCAGCGCCATCGGCATTAACCTGCCCAACAGCAACTGGATTAGGGCAGAGCACGGAAGCAAGAGCGTGACCATAGCCAACCTGACGCGTGCCTACAACGAGGCTGCCCGAGGGAGCGGCATGCGGCAGGAGTTCGTCATCGACGAAGCAACGTGCCAGCTGCTCGATACGTATGGCGACCTGTGCGACGACCTGCACACCGACCTGCACGAATGCCTCGGCCACGGCAGCGGACAGCTCCTGCCGGGCGTGGATGCCGATGTCCTTCGTGCCTACGGAAGCACGATAGAAGAGGCGCGTGCCGACCTCTTCGGACTCTATTACATCGCCGACCCGAAGCTCGTCGAGTTGGGTCTGCTGCCCGATGATGAGGCCTACAAGTCGCAATACTACAGCTACTTGCTCAACGGACTGCTGACGCAGATGGTCCGCATCGAGGAGGGAGACCAGATAGAGGAAGCGCACATGCGCAACCGCGCCCTTATCTCCAGGTGGACGCTCGCCCATTACCCCGAGGCGGTCGGCATCGTGGAGCGGGACGGGAAGCACTACGTAGCCGTGTACGACTATGCCCGGCTGCGGCAGGCATTCGGCGAACTGCTGGCCGAGGTGCAGCGCATCAAGAGCGAAGGCGACTACGAAGCCGCCCGGCAGCTCGTGGAACAGTACGGCATCAAGCTCGATGCACAGCTGCACAGCGAGATACGCCAGCGCTATCGCAAGCTCGATATTGCCCTCTACAAGGGGTTCGTCAATCCCCGCTACACGCTGGTTCGCGATGCGGCGGGCTCCGTTACGGACGTCAGCATCAGCTACGACGAGGCGTACGACGAACAGATGCTCCGCTACAGCCGACAGTATAACGGACTGAAAGCACTCTGACTGAGGAACAAAAACTAAGGTCTCCGTGAACAGACACACGTGGTAAAAGTCTCTGCGACACGTGCCTGAAGTCATAGCAACGCGTGATAAAAGTCCCGGCGACACGTGCCTATTCCAGAAGCGCCTCGCGCTTATTCCGGAAGCGCCTCGTGCTTATTTCGGAAGCGCCTCGTGCTTATTTCAGAAGCGCCTCGCGCTTATTCCGGAAGCGCACGGAGGTCTTAGAACAACGAAACGCGAAACGTCAATGATCAACGAGATAAAAAAGGAACTACGCGCCAGCATGAACGGCATCCTGTCCGCCCGAATGAGGGAGGCCGGCATGCCCTTCCACCTCATCTTCGGCACCGAACTGCCGCGGCTGCGCAGTATTGCCGACGAGTTCCCCCGCGATGCCGACCTCGCCCGGCAGCTCTGGCAGCAGAGCATCCGCGAGACCCGCCTGCTTGCCATCATGCTCATGCCTGCGGAAGACTTCTCCGTCGAGACCGCCAACCGCTGGGCCGAGACCTTGAAGACTGCCGAAGAAGCACAGGTGATGGCGATGATGCTCCTGCCCGAAACGTCGGATGCAAAGACCCTCAGCCTTTCCTGGCTTGCGCAGGAAAAGCCCCTGCCGGCCACTTGTGCCTGCCTCTGCCTGCGCCACCTGCTTCTGCGCGGAGCGGAACTCACAGCCGAAGAGGAAAAAGACGTCGCCGAATGCCTGACAAAGATGCAGCCTTCCGCCAATCTTCACCTCCGGAAAGCCATCCTTGCGCTCAAAGATGCACTCAACAGAAAATAATTCTGCATTCTTCTCGCTTCATTCTCCTTTTTTTTGTACCTTTGCACTTTGGTTATGAACAACAAACAAGAGCCCGTACTATCCGCACGTGAGCAACTGACACGCTACATGGAGCAGAGAGTCATGCGCAAGACCCCCGAGCGCTACGAAGTGCTGCGCGTAGTGGAAATGGCCGACGGCATCTTCACCATCGACGAGCTGGCCGGACTTATGCGCGAGCATGCCAAGTTCCAGGTGAGCCGCGCCACGCTCTTCAACACGATGGAGATGCTCTCCGACGCAGGCATCGTCATCAAGCACATGCTGGCCACCGCCGCACACTACGAACTGCGCGTCGATGCCAATCCCAAGGCATACACCATCTGCCGTCAGTGCGGCACCATCACCCGCGTCTCGGTGGGCACGGCCAAGCTCGCCTTGCAGAACCTGCGCGTCCGCTACTTCAGTCGCGAGGACACCATTGTCTACATCCACGGACTCTGTCGCAAATGTCAGGCAAGAAAGAGCCATCAAATCAAGAAACAACAGAAAACAAGAAAACAGGAGAAGTCATAGAATATGGAAAAAGGTAAAGTAGATGCCCTGCTCGGCATCGTCTTCGGCGACGAAGGAAAAGGCAAGGTGGTGGACGTGTTCACACCCCGATACGATATTGTTGCACGCTTTGCAGGCGGTCCGAACGCCGGACACACCATCATCTTCGAGGGAAAGAAGTTTGTGCTCCGCAGCATTCCCAGCGGAATCTTCGACGAAGGCAAGCTCAACATCATTGGCAACGGCTGCGTCATCGCGCCCGACCTCTTCATGCAGGAAGCCCGCGAGCTGGAGGCCGCCGGCTACGACCTGCGGCAGCGGCTGCACATCAGCCGTCGCGCACACCTCATCCTGCCCACCCACCGCGTGCTCGACCGTGCCTACGAAGCTGCCAAGGGCAAGAACAAGGTGGGCACCACGGGCAAAGGCATCGGCCCGACCTATAGCGAGAAGGCCAGTCGTACCGGTCTGCGCGTAGGCGACATCCTCGAGAACTTCCAGGAGAAATATGCCGCGCTGAAGGCACGTCACGAACAGATACTGCGCGACCTCAACTATACCGACTACGACATCACGGCCGAAGAGAAGCTTTGGATGGAAGGCGTCGAGTACATGCGTCAGTTCCCCCTCACGGACACCGAGATAGAACTCGGCAAGGCTATCCGCGAAGGCAAGAAGGTCCTGGCCGAGGGAGCACAGGGCACGATGCTCGACATCGACCACGGCACCTATCCCTTCGTCTCGTCGTCCAACACCGTCTGCGGCGGCGTCTGCACCGGACTCGGCGTGGCTCCCAATGCCATAGGCGAGGTGTTCGGCATCTTCAAGGCGTACTCCACACGCGTGGGCAGCGGGCCGTTCCCCGTAGAACTCTTCGACGAGACGGGCGACAAGATTCGCGAGATAGGCCATGAGTACGGGGCCGTGACGGGCCGCAACCGTCGGTGCGGATGGCTCGACCTGGTGGCTCTCCGCTACGCCATCATGGTAAACGGTGTCACGCAGCTCATCATGATGAAGAGCGACGTGCTCGATTCCTTTGCCGAGATAAAGGTCTGCACCAAGTACACGAAGGACGGCACCGTCACCGACGAAGTGCCCTACGACCTGGAAGGCTGGCAGGCCGTCTACGAGACGCTGCCCGGATGGCAGACCGACCTCACCGGCATCACCTCCGAGAGCCAGTTCCCCCAGCAGCTGAAGGACTACATTGCCTACATCGAAAAGGCCACCGGCACACCCATCACCATTGTCAGCGTCGGTCCGGACAGAGCGCAGACCATCGAAAGATAAGGCTCCGGGCTCCCCTTCCCAAGGCACGTGCCACAGCTACGCACCATGACGTTTGAAGTAAGAATACTCATTCTCTGCCTCCTGCTTTCCCTCTTTCCCGGGGGAAGGCACGGAGGCAGTTGCGTTTATGCCCAGACGTACGAAGAGAATGCCCGCGCCGTCATCGATGCCCTGGCAGCCGACTCGCTGCAGAAGGCCGAGGACCTGATACAGCAGACCCTCAAGCTCGACCCCGGAAGAGAGTCGAATGCCGTCCTCTACCGCTACCTGGGGGAGATTCGTCAACGCAAGGGACAGGACGACCGCGCACTTGATGCCTACAACTCGGGCATCGTGCTTCTCCGGCATGCGACGTTGAAGGACGAACAGAAGTCCTCGCTCGAAGCGCTCTACCTGAGCAGGGCTTCGCTCTATCTGCAACGCGGCGACGATGCACGCGCCCTGGCTGACTACAGCGAAGTGCTCACTCTTTCGCCCAATCAGGAGGAGGCTCTCTTCTTCCGCGCCTATGTCTTCGCCCGTCAGCGACGCAACAAAGAGGCCCGCGCCGACTACGAACAGCTGTTGGAAATCAATCCGATGCACGAGGATGCACGTTTGGGTCTGGCTATCCTCAACAGCAAAGACAACCGTCCGCACGAGGCGATGGAGCAGTTGAACTCCCTTATTCTGTTCTTTCCCACGCACGCCCGCCACTATCTGGCAAGGTGCGGCCTCTACGAGAAACGCAAAGAGTACGAACGCGCCATGCAGGACGTGAAGAAAGCCATCGAGCTGGAACCGGAGAATCCTGATTGCTACATCACCCGTGCCTCGCTCTATCTCGCCATGAAGAAAAGGGACCTCGCCCGCCAGGACTGCCGCACGGCCATCCGTCTGGGCGCAACACAAGAGCAGGTTGCCCCGTTCCTGAATCTCAAAAAGTAGCGAAAGTCCGAATGTTTTGCACGTTAAGTCAGAAAACATCCCACGTTCAGTCTTAATCCATCTCTCTCAGTTCTTCAATTTTCCCAACGATGACAAAGAAACAGCTCCGGCAAGCTCTCGACATCATCGCGCCCCTCCTGGACGAGGCCGACGCGGACTGGAAGGTCTTCGGGTCGGCTGCGGCGTGGCTCGACGGGCGTTCTTCGCGCAAGCCGCACGACCTGGATGTGATGCTTTCGCTCGAGGGAGCCGTCCGCGCGGAACAGCTTCTGGCCCCGTATCGCGTGGAGCGGCAGGTGGCAGAAAGCGGCAAGTACAGAAGCCGCCGCTCGTTCTACCTCGTCGGTGGCGTGGAGATAGACCTGAGCGGCGGTTTGGAAGAGCTTGTCGACGGACGTTGGGTGCCCGTGAAGCTTTAGTCGTTCTGCCTGTCGGAGCTTAGCGTGTGGCGTACTGCACCGCTTTGAAGTAGCCCACACTCTCGGCGATGCCGATGAACGGATCGGTCATGTCCTTCTCGTACTCCAGGCTGACAGACCCCTTGTAGCCCACCTTCCGGAGCATCTTGATGAAGGCCGGGAAGTCGATGATGCCGCGACCGAGCTCGATGGCATGCCCTGCCTTCGTCGGAGCCGTGACGTCCTTGAGGTGAATGTCGAAGACGCGCGATGCGTAGCGCTTCAGGTCGCGGATGGAATCGCTGCCGTAGCGCAGGTTGTGACCGATGTCGAGGCAGATGCCCATGCGTGCGTCGCGGTCCTTCACGTCCTGCCAGATGGAGGTGGCATCCGGGTAGAGCGACAGGTCGGGGCCGTGCAGATGGATAGCCAGACGAATGTCCGTCTCGCGCACTTTCTGTTCCATGCGGTTCAGAACCTCGTAGTTCGGAGCCGTGTCGCCCCATACGCCGGGCACGCCCACGACGAGCTTGACGCCTACTCGCTGTGCGTAGGCAAAGGCGCGGTCCACGGCTGCGACGTCCTTCATATAGATAGGTCCGACGCCATAGCCCACGACGTCCGCGTCGGCAAGCTTCTGCTTGAAGGCTGCTATCTGCGCCTCGTCCGCGTCGAGCGGCAGGTGGAAGTCCTTGATGCAAAGGTAGTGTACGTCGATTTTCTTCATGAATGCGAGCGTACGGTCCAGGTCGAACTTGTTGAAAGTATAGCCCGCCATGCCCAGGTGGAAGAGGTCTTCGCCGGCAGTCGGCTTGATGGTAGAGTTCTTTTTCTGCGGCTTGCCGGCCTCTTCAGCCTTTGCCAAGGCCAGGGTAGGGGAGGCGAGAATGGCTGCGCCTGCCAATGTGCTGCGGAGGAATGTTCTGCGTTTCATAATAATGTCTTTGTGTCGCGAAGTGTTTAGTTTCGATGCAAAGTTACGAAATTCCTGCGAAGAATGGTCACTTCGCGCCCTTCTTTTTTCGTTTTCTCGCGATAATAGCCACAATAATGCAGGCGATGAGGGTAACGACGTAAGCCCAGATGTTCGTCACACGCGAGGTGGCCGTGATGGTGTAGTCCTTCGGGATGAGCCGCTCGCCTGTGAAAGTGTAGCGGATGGTGCCGTCGGGTTGGAGGATGCCGTTCCCCGTTTCGATGACTTTGCCTGGCATCGTGAGCGTGTAGGGCACGTTGAACCAGAAGATGTTCAACTGCTTGCTGAGCTCACCAGTCAGTCCTTTGCCCAGAGTTGTCTCGTCGTTGAAGAAATCGTCGTAGGCATCGGAATGGAAGAAGTCGCGGACTCTCTCCTCGGGCATAATGGAGAGGAAGTTATCGGCACCAGCCGTGATGAACTGGACGAGCGAGTCGTGGAGCTCGACGAAGCGTTCCTTGCTGACCGGCGGCGCAGGGATGGAGTCATAGTGGTCCACGATGTAGTCGAAGCCGACCTTCAGGAGATTGTCGTTCAGCCAGCGGTTGATGGCGGGTTCTATCTCGCTGAGTTTCTGCGAGGCCTCGGCTCCGCTCAGTCCCTTCACGAGGTTCGGCTCCCCTGTGAACCAGTAGCTGACGAGGTCTTTGTCGGCATAAAGTGTGTCGGCAAGCTGGAATGTGTCGCCCACGCAAAAGAAGGTTTCGCTGAAGACGTAGTTCGTGTAGAACCATCGGAACTGCTTCTTGAGGCTGGCCTGCGAGCGGAGACGGGTGCCGTTGAGCTGCAGAGGGGTCTGCTGGCTCATTTCCTCTGTCGACTTGAACGGCATCGAGAAAGTTGTGCTGACGGTATCATCCTTGCCGATTTCCGTACGAGTACCCACGAAAGCGTCTGTGTTGAGGCATTCCGGCAAAGGCTGCGACCATTTAATGTTTCCCTTGCCCCACAAAGAGTCGCGCATCTGTTGGGACATTACATTGCTGTAAGTTATCTCGCGCTCGCAGGGTCGCCAGGGGTTTTGGTTAATGGTGGTGTGCATCACGACGTCCGGCTGATAGCAGGAGGCCAGTAGGAGAGTGCCCGCGAGGGCTATCCCGAGGAGTTTACTTGTTTTCATAAATCATGCGTTTGAAGTGTGTGTAACTGAGTTGATGGCTTTTCTTCTGCTCCGAGCGGCTTGTGTACACTTGCTCGAGGGTGCTGCTCTTGGGCAGACGGCCTATATTATAATATGTATAGGTACGTTCCTTTTCTGCGGACGAAGGCAGTTGCAGCCTGATGAAGGACACGACGACCAGCACAGCGGCAATCGTCGAAATGACGCTCACGGCGTTTTGCCACCAGTCTGTCGGCTGCCTCTTCGCTGCCTCTTCCTCAGCTTCGATGCGTTGCATCAGGCGGTCTGCGAAGCCGTCCGAAAGGCCCGGTTGCCCGGAAGCTTCAATCTTGCGACCGATGGCGATGCGCAAGGCTTCGTCTTTATGTGTGTTGTTCTCTTTCATGTTTCTTGGTCATTTGCCATTCTTGGTATTGGTTCCCCCTAAAGGGGGTTAGGGGGTCCTTATTTCCTTTGCCAGTTTCTTCCTTATCCATTGCAGCCGCGAGCGCAGATAGCCCCCGTCGCGACCGGTGATTTCCTGTATCTCTTTGATGGAACAGTCGTCGTAGTAGTAGAAGCCGAGCAGCATCCGGTCGTCGGGTTTCAGCAGGTCGATGGCTCGCTCGAGCTGCGCGATGCGGTCGGCCGACGTGTCGGAGAGGAGGGCGTCGGCTTCGTCGTCGGACAAGTTGACTAACGTCGAGCTTTGCTTGTCGAGCCATTCCTGCCCGATGTCCGCGAGGGGAACCGACTTCAGGCTCTGTCTGTAGTGCTTCAAGGCCATGTGATAGGCGATGCGCATGAGCCATGTCTGGAGGCTTGCCTGCTGCCTGTCGAAGCGGGCGAGGCTGCGAAAGGCCTCCACGAGGGCGTCCTGCGTCACCTCCTCGGCGTCTTCCCTCGAGGGCACCATGCGGCGGACCATCCGCATCAGGTGCTCGGCGTAGCGCTCCGCCACGAGCCGGAACAGCTGCGTCTGCCCGTCCAGAATACGCTCAACGAGCGTCGCGTCGTCCATGAATGCCTGCTGACTGACCATTTCTCTAAGCTCTAACCCCATTTCTCTAAACTCTCAACTCTAAACTCTCAACCCTCAACTTTTGCTTCTCTTCTCTACAAGTATATTACCCGAACGGGCGAAAATGTATAACAACACGGGTGAAAAAGTCCGACTATGCGTGTGAAGTTCTCTGTTTTCGCGTGTGAAGTCTGCAAACGAAACGTGCCACGTCGGTCGGCGCAGCACGTTATATAATATAATAATGTATGGGATGTCTATCCTACGAGGCTGAACTGCTTCTGCCCGATGAGCTTGCGGAGGTTGATGAGCGCGTAGCGCATGCGGCCGAGCGCCGTGTTGATGCTGACGCCGGTCTGCTCGGCAATCTCCTTGAAGGAGAGGTCGTCGTAGAAACGCAGCAGGATGACTTCGCGCTGAGGCTCGGGCAGATAGTCGAGTATGCGACGTATTTCGCGACGGGTCTGGCGGTCGATGATCTTGTCCTCGTGCGTGGATTCGCTCAGGCTGAGGCTGTTCAGGGTCTTGGGCTTCACGAGGTTCTCGCGTACGGTCTTCGTCGACTCGCTGTCGCGGCTCTTGTCTATGACGAGGTTGTGCGCGATGCGGGTGAGCCAGGCGCTGAACTTGCCGTTCGTCTGATAACGGTGCGAGCGGATGGCTGTAATGGCGCGTGAGAAGGTTTCCTGAAAGAAATCGTTGGCCTCATCGCTGTCCTTCACCAGGAACAGGATGTAGGAGTAGATATAATCCTTGTGGCGGTCGAGCAGAATGTCGAACGCACTGTCGTTGCCTTCCTCGTACAATCTGGCCAACTCATGGTCGGTCATTGCAGATAATGTATTCATTACGTCTCAAAGTGATGTTTTGGAGTAATGTTCTTCGATAGGCAATCGGTTTTAGTGCGTTAATACTTGTTTGACGAGGCAAAGTACGAGTTTTTTCCCCACATATGCAAACATTTCTTAAATTATTTGGCCCTCGGCGGCGATTTATCTGTGCTTCGGACCTGTTTTCTGCACAAAAAGATGTACCTTTGTGCAAATTTTGAACCAAGATAACACTAAAAAGACTAAACTTCTGAACTATGCATACGAAAGAAGAAAAGCTGCAGGCCTTCGGGCGCCTGCTCGACGTGATGGACGAACTCCGCGAGAAATGCCCCTGGGACCACAAGCAGACCAACGAGAGCCTGCGCCCCAACACCATAGAGGAAACGTTCGAGCTCTGCGATGCCCTGCTTAACGACGACGTCCCCAACATACAGAAAGAGCTGGGCGACGTGCTCCTCCACATCGTCTTCTACGCCAAGATAGGCAGCGAGAAAGGGCAGTTCGACATTGCCGACGTTTGCAACAAGCTCTGCGACAAGCTCATCTTCCGCCATCCCCACGTCTATGGCGACGCAGTTGCCAAGACAGCCGGCGACGTCGTAAACGCCTGGGAACAGATCAAACAGAAGGAAAAGGACGGCAACAAAACGGTGCTCGGAGGCGTACCGAAGTCGCTGCCGTCGCTCATCAAAGCCTATCGCATCCAGGACAAAGCGCGGGCCGTCGGCTTCGACTGGGACAAGAAGGAGGACGTCTGGGACAAAGTGCGCGAAGAGCTCGGCGAGCTGGAGGCCGAACTGCGGCAGGAGGACAACATCGAGCGGCAGACTGCCGAGTACGGCGACTTCCTCTTCTCGCTCATCAACGCCGCCCGCCTCTACCACATCAATCCCGACAACGCCTTGGAGCACACGAACCAGAAGTTCACACGCCGCTTCAACTACGTCGAGCAAAAAGCCAAAGAGCAGGGACTCCAGCTGAAGGACATGACCCTGGCGCAGATGGATATCCTCTGGAACGAAGCCAAGAAAGCCGAATAACGGGGGGAGAAAACTTTCCCGCCGCCCGCAACAAACTTTCCCGCCGCCCGCGATAAAACTTTTTCCGTGGCTTGGAAATATATTTCCGTGGCTTTGAAATCTATTTCCAAGCCTTTGAAATATATTTCCGAACCACTGAAATAATTTTATCCCGCGGGGTGAAGATGTTTGTTTCTCGTGGATAAGAATTTTGTTTCTCGTGGATAAGAATTTTGTTTCTCGAAGATAAGAAGTTTATTTCTCGTGGCGAAGAGGTTTATGACCCGTGGCGAAGAAGTTTATCTCTCGTGGCTACAAAAAAAGGGACGTGTCCTGAAACGGGCACATCCCTTCTCCTACTAAAACAATCTAATACCTTACGGTCTCGTTCTACTCGTTCTTGTGTCTCTGTCCGTGGCCTTTGGCATGCGGGTTGTTGTGGCCGAACTCCTCCAGCATCTGTCGGTGGAACTTGTCCTCGGCTTGCATGGCGGCATAGACTTTGCGCGGCGATACGGCCTTGCACATTTTCTTGTAGTAGGTGACCTCCAGTCCGGCCATCTCTGCGCCCAGGTCTTTTATCTTCTGGATGACGAGGGCAAAGTCCTTGTCGCTGGCGTTGCTGTCCGGAGCATCCTTTTTCAGTCGGAATATCTCGCGTTGCAGGTTGCGCTGTTTCTCCTTCATCTCGTGGTAGATAGGGTAGAAGGCTTGTGCCTCTGCGGGCGTGAAGCCGGTCTCTGCGGTGATGAAGTTCTCCAGTTTTGCCTTGAACTCCTCGGGGTTGAACTTGCCCCGATGAGGCTGTGCTGCCAGGGCTGCGCTCAGGGCGAGGGCACAGATGAGTAGTATTGTCTGTTTCATCGTTTCGTGTGCTAAGTATGTTGTTTACTGTTTTCTCTGCTTATTCCGCCTCGGTCAGGTAGGATGCGATGCTCATGTTGTCTATCATGGAGTAGTTCAGCGCGTCCTCGATGTACTGGATGTTCTCGGCCTCGGCCATCTGCTGGCTCTGCTTGCTTTCGAAGAGAACGCCTCCTGCCACGACTGCTCCCGCGAGGATGGCTGCTGCGGTCCATCGCCAGAGGGTTCGCCTGCGGCGTCGCTGTGCTATGCGGCCCATGACGCGCGAGGGCATAGCCTCGAAGTATCCGGCTGGGGTGGCGAAGGGATTCTCCGTCCCGAAGCGTTGGCGGAGCTTGGCTTCCAGTGCTTCTGTGTTAAGGTCTGTTGTCTTCATATACTTCTTTGATGTCTTTTCCCGTGGAAGGTTTAATCGATGTTCTTGAAAAAGTCTGTTATTTTCCTGACTGCGTGATGGTAGGATGCTTTCAGTGCTCCCACGCTTGTGCCGAGCATGTCGCTCATGTCTTCGTACTTCATCTCGTCGAAGTACTTCAGGTTGAACACGAGCCTCTGCTTTTCGGGGAGTGTGCTGATGGCCTCCTGGAAGTGTTGCTGGGTCTCGTCGCCGTCGAAGTAGCTGTCGGCGGCAAGCGTGGCGGCCAGGGCTCCTTCCTTTTGTTCCAGGCTGACGGACTGCTTCTTGCGTGCCAGATGGTTGAGCGACTCGTTGATGGCGATGCGGAAGAGCCAGGTCTGTATGCGTGATTCCTGCCGGAAGCTGCCGATGGCTTCCCATGCCTTGATGAAGGTGTTCTGCAGGACGTCGTCGGCGTCGTCGTGGGAAAGCACCATGCGTCGGATCTGCCAGTACAGGGGCTCCTGGTACTCACGCACAAGGTGTGTGAAGGCGGCCTCCTTTGTGGATGCGTCGGACAGCTGTCGGATGAGTGCTTTCTCGTCTATCATGATACTCTTTAGACAACTCTAATATAATAAGGTTTAACGGGTGCGTCGGGAAACATTGCGGGCAAAAAAATAAGGATTAAAGTTTGGCGTCCGGTGAAACTCCCCTTCAGCCTCAAACTTTAATCCTTTATCTCTAATCTCTAATCCCTATTCTCTAATCTCTAATCCCCTATTCTCTAATCCCTAATCCCTAATCTCTATTCTCTAATCCCTAATCTCTATCCCCTACTGAACTGAGATTTTCCGGACTATCTTGCCTACCTTTATCAGGTAGCAGCCTTTCGGAAGGTTCAGGGCAAAGGTCTTGTCGGCCGAATCGATGCGGACGGACGATACCTTTGTGCCTGTCAGGTTGAAGACTTCCATGACCTCTCCGTTGGCGCCGACAATGTGTACATTGCCGCCGTTGATGCTGAGGGTGATGCCCGACATGCTGACCTCGATGCCGTCACGGTCGCTCTGTGCCAGCATGGAGACGGGCGCGCAGGCCATCGTCAAAGTGAGTGCTATGATGAAAATCTTCTTCATTCTCTATAGAATTCGTTGCAAAGTTAGGCTTTTTCCACTATTCCCGCAAGCTTTTCGCGTAAAAAAACGCTAAAATGCGCGAAAAAGTATCGTATTTATGTCGTAGAACATGCTTTTTGACACAATATGCTTCCGTCTAACGTGGCATTTCGATGACCTCGAGGTCGCTGAAGTTTCCGTCGTCGACGGTGAAGCGTACGAGGGTGCGTACCGTGTGCCATCCTTGCAGACCTGCGGCTCCGGGGTTGATGTGCAGCAGGCCCAGGCGCTTGTCGAACATGACCTTCAGGATGTGGCTGTGCCCCGAGATGAAGAGCTTGGGCGGCCGGGCGAAGATTTGCTGCCTGATGCGCGGGTCGTAGTTGCCCGGGTAACCGCCTATGTGGGTCATGAGGATGTCGGCACCTTCGCACGTCCAGCGGAGCTTCTCGGTGTAGAGCCGGCGCAGGTCGCCGCCGTCGCAGTTGCCGAAGACGGCTTTCAGGGGGCGGAACTCCTGGAGCCGCATCGCCACCTCCAGCGAGCCGATGTCGCCGGCGTGCCATATCTCGTCGCAAGGCTCGAAGTGTTGCAGGTAGCGGTCGTCCCAATAAGCGTGGGTGTCGCTAAGCAGTCCGATGCGTTTCATTCCTTTTGATTTTCCGAATCATATACGTGAGCATCGCGGCAGCTGCCACGAAGCTGAGTGCGTCGCTTGCAGGCATAGCCATCCAGACGCCGTCCAGTCCCCACCATTGCGGCAAGAGGGCAAGCATGGGAATGAGGAAAAGCATCTGCCGCGTCAAGCTCAGGAAGATGCTCTTGCCTGCGTGACCTATGCTCTGGAAGAAGTTGCCGATGACCATCTGTGCGCCCACCAGCGGGAAGGCTGCCACGACGAAGTGGAAGGCGCGGACGGCTTTTTCGGTCAGTTCGGGACCTGCCCCGAAGATGTGTATCACGGGAGCCGGGATGAGTTCGCCCGTCAGGAAGGCAGCCACCGTGATGCCTGTCGCCCCGATGATGCCGTAGCGAAGCACGCGGAAGACGCGGTCGTTCTGCCGCGCTCCCCAGTTGTAGCCGATGATGGGCTGCATGCCTTGCACCAGACCGAACACGATGGTGGCGAACAGAAAGACGACTCTGTTGACGATACCATAGGCGCCTATTGCCATGTCGCCGCCGTACTGGAGCAGACGGTTGTTGCAGATGAGCACGACCAGGCAGGCGCAGCTGTTCATGAGGAACGGGCTGAGACCGATGGCAAGGCATTGGCGGACGATGTCGAGCCTGAGCCGGTAGATGCCGCGCCTGAGGTGGAGCAGTTCCGACGGACGGCTGAAGAGCCTCAGCTGCCAGCAGAAGGCGATGGCCTGGGCTATGATGGTGGCCCACGCAACGCCCTGGATGCCCCATCGGAACACGAAGATGAAGAGCGGGTCGAGCACGCAGTTGACGATGATGGCGAGGAACGTGCAGCCCATCGCCGAGCGCGGATGGCCGGCACTCCGCAGGATGGCGTTCGAACCGAAGTAGAGATGCGTCACCACATTGCCGAGCAGGATGATAGTCATATACTCGCGGGCATAGGGAAGGGTCACGTCGCTCGCCCCGAAGATGTACAGGATGTCGTCCAGGAAAGGCAGGCAAGCCAGCGTGAACAGTATGCCGAGCAGGATGTTCAGGCTAATCGTGTTGCCCAGTATGTGCTGAGCCTCCTCGTATTTCCCCTGGCCCAGACGGACGCTGATGACCGTGCTTGCACCCACTCCCACCATAGCTCCGAAGGCAGCCGACAGGTTCATGAACGGACTTGCCACCGCCATGCCGCTGATAGCCGCGTCGCCCAGGCCCTGCCCAACAAAGATGCTGTCCACTATATTATATATAGAGGAAGCCACCATCGCGATGATGGCGGGCAGGCTGTACTGCCAGAGGAGGCTGCCGATGGGCTTTGTGCCGAGTTCCGTAGGGACGTGCTGGGTCATTTACTGTTTGACTGTTTTCGATTCACGATTCTTCAGGTCGAGACGTTCTGCTCTCACTTTGCGGCTGCAAAATTACGAAAAAAAGTTGAGTTAACAGGCATAATGTGTAAAATAAGCGTGCTTAGTCGGCAAACTTAGCGTGCTTAGTCGGCAAACTTAACGTGTGAAGTTTGCAACTTTCATGGTTTCTTCGTAACTTTGTGGCGTCTTTCTGTTGCAAAACGAGGCTTTTGGCATTGTAAACAACAGACGGCACGACAAGAATGAACACGAAAGCTTTTCTCCTTCTCTGCCTGCTGCCCATCCTGGCTCTCGCTCAGGAGTCGGGGCTCGACAAGCTTGCCCAGAGGCAGTCTGCCTTTGGCCGGACCATTCCGCAGGAGAAGGTCTTCGTCCACATGGACAACACCAGCTACCAGCTCGGCGATACAATCTGGTTCTCGGCCTACCTGCGCCGCACCGATACGGGCCGTCCTTCCGACGTGAGCGGCGTGCTCTATGTGGAGCTTTTCGGGCAGGAGGGGTACATGATAGAGCGCAAACTCATCCAGATGAAAGAGGGTCGCGGCCAGGGATTCTTCGCCCTGAGCAGACAAATCCAGTATGCCGGCTTCTACGAACTCAGGGCCTACACCCGATGGCAGCTCAACTGGGGACGCTTCGAGCGACGGCATACCGAAAAGATAAAAGAGTGGTTCCCGAGCAAACGGCAGGAGTGGGAGTACTTCCGCGACTATGAGAAGCTCTACAGCCGCGTGTTCCCCGTCTACGACAAACCCCTTGAGCCTGGCGAATACACCCACGACATGACCCTGCGGGCCATGCGGCGCCTCTATCCCAATCCGGCAGAGAACCGCCAGCTGAAGCTTTCCCTCTATCCCGAAGGCGGCAACCTCGTGGAGGGACTGCCTTGCCGGGTGGCTTTCGAGGCCTGTTTCGACGATGGAGAGTGGGCGGAAGGCTGGCTCCATTACCAGGGAGATTCGGTCGGGACGCAGCATCGTGGCCGCGGACTCTTCGAGGTCGTTCCGCAGAATGGACAGGAAAAGGAAGTCTTCTTCGTGAGCAAAGACGGCAAGACCGCCACGGCCCTGTTGCCGAAACCCGAGCCGACGGGCGTCTCCCTGAAAGTGGAACAGACCGACAGCGGCTGGGTGGCGCAGATAAGACATACAGCCGACCTGCCCGCCGACAGCTTGGGCGTGAGCCTGATGTGTGAGGGGAAAAGCCTCCCCCTGCCCCTCCGAAGGAGGGGGGAATCGAGCGGCTCTTTCTCCCTCTCCTTGGGAGAGGGTCGGGGAGAGGCTTGTTCTGGCATCTACCAGCTGACCGTCTTCGACTCTCAGGGCCGCGTCTTTGCCGACAGAATCTTCTTTAACAGAAACGAAAACGACTTGAAGCCCACCCTCAGCATCGAGGGTCTGAAGGAGGAATACCAGCCCTACGAACCAGTCAACCTCACCCTGAAAGCTTCCGGCGGCCCTTCAGACATATCAATTACGGTCAGAGATGACAATCACAGAGACTTCCTCTACGACGACTCCAACATCCTGACTGAGATGCTTCTCTCGAGCGAGATACGCGGCTTCGTGCCCCAACCCGGCTGGTACTTCGAGGCGGATGACTCCCTTCACCGTGCCGCCCTCGACCTCCTGATGCTGACTCAGGGCTGGCGTCGCTTTGACTGGCGGAGCATGGCGGTGGCGGGGACGTGGGACATTACGCAGCCTGCCGAGCGGACTCCCATACTGATTGGCAACACCTACAAGAATGTCCTTGCCGATTTCGTTGATGCCGACAAGGTAAACAGTGTGTCGGAGAACGACGAGGAAGATGCTTTCAGCGAAGACGGAAGGAACCCTAACGAGGGCGGAGGCTATGCGACCAGACCGATGGACCTGCCCGACCTCTTCTCCAAAGGAAGGAGCAAGTCGCGGGAAGAAAGGGCGTACGACAAAGCCGTCAACAAGAAGAATCGGAAGAACGGCAAGGAGCTCAAGGTTCATGCCGAGATAGTTCCGCTCGATGTGAAAGCCCCCTTCGTCGGCGAAAGCGAGACCTACAGGAAAGGTTTCCGCATCCAGTTGCCTCCCTACTACGGGTCGGCGGTCGTCTTTGTCAGCGTGGCCGACACCACAAAGTGGAAGAAGAAAAAGCCCTACACCTGGGTTCAGGCAGCACCGGACGACATCGAGACGGACTACATGTACTTGCCTGCGAGCAGGAAGCTCAGGCGAAAGATACTGGTGGAACATCCCGATTACCTCGCCCGCATCAGTTGGCCCTACCCGAGGTTCGTGAATCCCTACTCGTTCTATCAGAGTCATCTTGCGCCCATACCGCAGCAGGAAGGGGCAGACGGAGCGTGGATAAAGCAGAATGACGAGACCATCATGAGCGAAGTGACGGTGAAGTCCAAGCGACGCGGCCTGAATAAGTTCGACGACACCTGGCCCGTCTTCTCCATCGATGCCGATGAAGCAAACAACATCGTGCAGGATGTGGGCTTGGGCTTCATGCAGGTCATGACGGCAGACTTCGGCGTTGGCGTGATAGAGAGGAAGGTGGCGGAGGGACAGGAAGGGACCTTCCAGATTCGCGACGGCGTAGGACGAACGCGCAGAATGCTGCTCAGCATGCGGGGCATCAAGGTTCCTCCCGATTCCCTCTATGCAAGGAAGTACCTCATGTCAACGCTTAACTTCGACATGTCGCCTGGCGAAGCGATGGAATACAAAGGCAATGGGGTGTGGGACACGTACGTCTTCTACTCCGACTACAGCCCGCGGCAGTATGGCAACAGCATGTATTACGGCAGCCAAGAGCCCAAGACGAAGCTCGTCCGCTATCCCTTCCCCGACGGCTCCCGCCGTATGACCTACCGCGACCGCCGCTATGTCATCCCCGGCTTTGCCTATCCCGCCGAGTTCTATTCGCCGGATTACAGCAACACAACGCTTCCCCCGACGGGAGCCGCGGCGTCCGACTACCGCCGCACACTCTATTGGAATCCCGACCTCCAACTGGACGCGAACGGCGAGGCCATGGTGACTTTCTACAACAACTGCCGCACCTCCGTGCTCTCCGTCGATGCCGAGGGACAGACCCCCGACGGCACTCTGCTTTGGAACAATCAACACAAACCTTAATCATCCCGATATGAAATCACTTCTCACTTCGATTGCCGCACTCACATGTTGCCTGCTGCCAGCCGGTTCGCAAACGCCGAAAGGCTATCCCATCACGCCTGTTCCCTTCACTTCCGTCAAGGTGGTTCCCGGCACTTTCTGGGGACAACGCCTGGAGGCGAGCCGCAAAGTGACCGTTCCCCTTGCTTTCTCGAAATGCGAGGAAACAGGCCGCTACACGAACTTCTCCAATGCGGCGGAGCATCTGCAGAACCCTTCGCGTGTCTTCGACATAAAGGAAGGCACTTTTCCCTTCGACGATACCGACCCCTACAAGACCATCGAGGGCGCGAGCTACATTTTGCAAACCTATCCGGACAAGGCTCTGGAGGCCTATATCGACTCGGTCCTGGACGTGATTGCCTCAGCCCAAGAGCCTGACGGCTATCTCTTTACAGGCAGAACACAAAACCCCGAACACCCTCACGGCTGGGCCGGACCGAAGCGATGGAGTGCGGAAGAGCAGGGAAGCCACGAGCTTTACAACCTGGGGCACATGGTCGAAGCTGCGATTGCCCACTTTCAGGCAACGGGAAGCCGCAAGTTCCTCGACATTGCCATCCGCTATGCAGACCTCGTCTGCAAGGAGGTAGGTCCTAATCCCGGTCAGGCTTGTGTCGTTCCCGGCCATCAGATTGCCGAGATGGCTCTGGCGAAGCTTTACCTCGCGACGGGCGACCGGAAGTATCTCGACGAAGCCAAGTTCTTCCTCGACTACCGCGGCAAGACCACCATCAAGCACGAGTATTCGCAGGCTCACAAGCCCGTCGTGGAGCAGGACGAGGCTGTGGGACACGCCGTCCGCGCCGCCTATATGTATGCCGGCATGGCGGATGTGGCGGCACTGACGGGCGACCAGGCTTACGTCAAGGCCGTCGATGCCATTTGGGACAATATCGTCTCCAAGAAGCTCTACATCACGGGCGGCATCGGAGCGACCGCCAATGGCGAGGCCTTCGCGGGGAACTACGAGTTGCCCAACATGTCGGCCTATTGCGAGACGTGTGCCGCGATAGGGAACGTCTACGTCAATCATCGTCTCTTCCTGCTTCATGGCGCGTCGAAATACTACGATGTCTTGGAGCGGACCCTCTACAACGGCCTCCTCAGCGGCGTTTCCCTCGAAGGCAACGGCTTCTTCTATCCCAATCCCCTCGAGTCGGCAGGCGGGTATGAGCGAAAGCCGTGGTTCGGCTGTGCCTGCTGCCCCAGCAACATCTGCCGCTTCATCCCCTCGCTGCCGGGCTACGTCTATGCCGTCAAGGACCGCAGTCTCTACGTCAACCTCTTCCTTTCCAATAGTGCCGAACTGAAGGTCGGAGGCAAGGACGTCCGCTTGAGCCAGACGACAAACTATCCTTGGGGCAGAGCGGACAATCCGTTCTGTTCGGACATCACCCTGCGCATCGATAAGAACAGGGCAGGCCGCTTCGCCATGAAGATTCGCATACCGGGATGGGCAAAGGACAGGCCGGTGCCTTCCGACCTCTATCAGTATGTTGATGGCAAGCAGTCGGGTTATTCCGTTGTCATCAAGAACAAAGGCAAGCAAATCATGACGATTCTGTCTTCCGACAATCCGATCGGGGAGGACGGCTACCTGACCATCGACCGCAAGTGGAAGACGGGCGACGAGGTGGATGTCAATTTCTGGATGGAGCCCCGCGTCGTCCGTGCCAACGACAAGGTTGAGGCCGACCGCGGGATGCTCTGTGTGGAATGTGGTCCGCTCGTATATTGTGCGGAACATTCCGCCGGCAATATGAATGTGGAAGAGGCTTGTGTCAGTCCTCACACGAAGTTTAGCTTCGGACGGACAGAGATAGCAGGCACACCCGTAGCGACGCTCATCGCAGAGGACCAGCCCTTGACGCTCATCCCGTACTATGCTTGGTGTCACCGTGGCGCCGGCAGGATGCGCGTCTGGTTGCCCGAAGCGGAAGGCCGGACTCCCGGCGGCGCTCAGTCCCTGACAAAGTGAGGCTCCGGGAACAACCGCGTGCGCTTATCCCTGACACGGCGTGCGCTTCCAAAATAAGCGCCTTGCGCTTCCGAAATAAGCGCGAGGCGTTTCTGAAATAAGCGCGAGGCGCTTCCGGAATAAGCGCGTGGGGCTTTCTGTCTCGCCGCGGCATCTTTTATTTGCCCCTGCCGGTCCTTATATATATAAATATGTGTATGTAGTGGAAAAAATACGGCTTTCGGAGAACAACTTAACGTAAAATTTATTACCTTTGCACGAAAATTTAAGACTCCCTAACCCCCTTCAGGGGGAATAAATCGTAAATGGTAAATCTTTAAATAGTAAATCACAAAGATGAGCACACAGACAGAAAAGATCAAGGAGCTGATGGAGCTCCGCGCCAAGGCCCGCATGGGCGGCGGCGAAAAAGCCATCGACAAGCAGCACGAGAAAGGCAAGTTCACGGCTCGCGAACGCATCAACATGCTGCTCGATGAAGGCAGTTTCGAAGAGTTGGACATGTTCGTGAAGCACCGCTGCACTAACTTCGGAATGGAGAAGAAGCAGTATCTGGGCGACGGCGTAGTGACGGGTAGCGGCACCATAGGCGGTCGCCTTGTTTATGTCTTCGCGCAGGACTTCACCGTCTCCGCAGGTTCTCTCTCCGAGATGCTTGCCAGCAAAATTTGCAAAGTGATGGACATCGCCATGAAGGTGGGCGCTCCCGTCATCGGTCTCAACGACTCCGGCGGCGCACGTCTGCAGGAGGGCATCAACGCCCTGGCTGGCTATGCCGAAATCTTCCAGCGCAACATCATGTCCTCCGGCGTGATTCCTCAGATCAGCGCCATCATGGGTCCCTGCGCAGGCGGTGCTGTCTATAGTCCCGCGCTGACCGACTTCACCTTCATGGTAGAGGGAAGCAGCTACATGTTCCTCACAGGTCCCGGCCCCGTCAAGGCTGTGCTGGGCGAAGTCGTTACGCAGGAACAGCTGGGCGGCGCAAGCGTTCACGCCACAAAGAGCGGTGTGACACACTTCACGGCCAAGAACGAAGAGGAGTGCATCGCCATGATCAAGCAGCTCTTCTCGTACATCCCGCAGAACAACCTCGAGAAGACACCGCGCATCACCTGCACCGATCCCATCGACCGCATGGAGGACTACCTGAACGACATCATTCCCGACAACCCCAACATGCCTTACGACATGTATCAGGTGATTGCCGGCATCGTCGACAACGGCGAGTTCTTCGAGGTTCAGCCCAACTTTGCCAAGAACATCATCATCGGCTTTGCCCGCTTCAACGGCCAGAGCGTCGGCATCGTAGCCAACCAGCCGAAGCAGCTGGCAGGCGTGCTCGACTGCAACAGCAGCCGCAAGGGCGCCCGCTTCGTCCGCTTCTGTGATGCCTTCAACATCCCCATCGTGACGCTCGTCGACGTTCCCGGATTCCTGCCTGGCACAGCTCAGGAGTACAACGCCGTCATCCTGCATGGCGCCAAGTTGCTGTACGCTTACGGCGAGGCCACCATTCCCAAAGTGACCGTCACCCTGCGCAAGAGCTACGGCGGCAGTCACATCGTGATGAGCTGCAAGCAGCTTCGTGGCGACCTGAACTACGCTTGGCCCTCAAGCGAAATCGCCGTCATGGGTGCCAGCGGTGCTGCCAGCGTGCTCTACGCCAAGGAAGCCAAGGCTCTCAAGGACGAGGGCAAGGTGGACGAGGCTAAGGCTTACATGGCCGAGAAGCAGAAGGAATACGAAGACCTCTTCGCCAATCCTTAT
>JAFUVM010000076.1 GCA_017483665.1 Bacteroidaceae bacterium | reverse complement strand
TTTTCATTTTTAATTTTCACTTGCATCATGGTTCCCGACAAATATCTTCCCTCGTCCGAGCGCTATGCCGACGAGAGCCTGTACCAGCGCTGCGGACACAGCGGCGTGCTCCTGCCGAAGGTCAGCCTTGGCTTCTGGCACAACTTCGGTGGCGTCGACCCCTATGAGCGCAGCCGCGACATCACACGCTACGCCTTCGACCACGGCATCACACACTTCGACCTTGCCAACAACTACGGCCCGCCATACGGCTCTGCCGAAGAGACGATGGGCCGCCTCATGGACGACGACTTCCGCCCCTACCGCGATGAGCTCTTCATCAGCTCGAAGGCAGGCTACGACATGTGGCCCGGGCCCTATGGCAACTGGGGCTCGCGCAAGTACCTCGTGGCAAGCCTCGACCAAAGTCTCAGGCGCATGCACCTGGACTACGTCGACCTCTTCTACAGCCACCGCTACGACCCCGCGACGCCGCTGGAGGAGACGCTGCAGGCACTGGTCGACATCGTCCGCGCGGGCAAGGCGCTCTACGTGGGCATCTCGCGCTGGCCGCTTGAAGCCCTGAAGGTTGCAGAGCGCTATCTGCGCGAGCACGACGTGCCCCTGCTCATCTATCAGGGCCGCCTCAACCTCATCGACCGTGAACCGATGGACACGGGCGTCCTGTCCTTCTGCCGCGAACAGGGCATTGGCTTCATCGCCTTCTCGCCCCTGGCACAAGGCCTGCTCACCGACCGCTACCTCAATGGCATCCCTGTTGACTCGCGCATGGCACGCGAACATTTCCTGAAGTCCGACCGCCTGACGCCCGAACTCCTGGACTATGTGCTGAAGCTGAAGTCCGATGCCGAAGCCAAGGGACAGACCACCAGCGAGGCCGCCCTCCGCTGGGTGCTCGCGCAGCAAGGCGTCACCTCCGTCCTCGTCGGCGCCAGCTCCGTGGCACAGCTCGAAGCAAACCTCAGGTGCGTGAAGTAAGCGCCGTGCTTCTTCGGAAATAAGCACGTGCGGCATCACGCTTATTCTACTTCGCCACCATCTTCTTCCCGCGATGGATGTAGATACCTTTGGCGGGCGGCGCAGCAAGCCTGCGTCCACTGAGGTCGAAGTACATATCTGCATGCTTGGCGTCCTCCGCGGCTTTCGGTGAATCAATTGCCATCGCCCGTGTGTATTCATCGTACGCCGCTAAGCAGTCAGGGTTCCTGATATAGTCGATTACCCGAAATGGCTCGGCCACAAGGTATTGCCATTTCGATGAATTATCAGAACCATTACAACTTATCAGCAAACGAATCTTCTCGTCACAATTGTACTCTGACCACATTCGAAGACGAATCATCACGGAATCACGGAAGTCTTCGATAATTAAGTTTTCGTTAAATGCCAACCGTTCATTGAAAATGTCAGTTTCTATGAAGGTGATTACTCTTATACTGTCCGGATTCAGGTGAATTGTCGCTATGATCTCAGAGTTCACAAGCCAAACACCATCATAATCCAACTCAAACTCATCATCTTTTATGGAATTAATTGTCACGCGAACGCTCCCTGTTATTTTAGACTCATCCTCAAAAGCAGACAAGGTAACAGTAAAAACAGACCATACGAATATAAACATTATCCTTTTCATCGTCGGATACCGTTATGAGTAAATAAACCTATTTTCCTCCCGCAATGTCCCTCTCGGAAGACAATACCTCTCTTTTTTAAAAAACGACATTAAGCGTCGCTTTATTGCTCAGGGACGAGGATTTAACAATTTTTACCGATTTCGTCTTCCCGTTAGGGTGAACGACTTTGACGATATTCATGCCGTCACTTATGGCACCAGTCGGTATTTCTCCATTCAGGCACTTTCCAGATGTCATGCCAGCTGTCTTTGCCATCGAGGATGATGTTTGGCAAATGGTATATGAACAGTTCTCCACCTGCTTGTTCTTGTGTCCATAGGTGACAAGGATGCGTCCGCTTTCAACGTTGACATTCAACTCTGCAGGTTCCAATGCCTCTACAGTCAGAGTATTACTCCTCTTGTGACCATTGGCATTGTATGAAACGATTGTAAACTCCGAGGTATATTCCTTGTCAACAGTCGCTGTGAACCGGCCTTCCTTGGGATTCTGAAGCAATGTTAGCGATGGAAAGATATCCCCTTCCTCTAGTTGCTCCACATAGACATTCGTCGTTCCCTCCAGATTGCTCATGGCGATTTCTATGTCCTTGAGGTATTCATCATGCAGGTAGCTGTCATCGTGCACTTTTGCCAAGTTGCGCTCTGCTTTTTGGGGAAGATACTCCAACACATAGTATGATACGCTGGTTTCATTATAATATCTTTGATTAAATTGTCTTTTGTTGTTTGATACCCTACCTCTGAGGAGTCCATCCGTAGAGCGTGCATAGACACTGTCGGGGTAGTGAAATGTGATGTCAGAGAGACTTATCTCAAATGGTGACCATGGATCAATGCTTTCTGCAACCACATCCCATGTGCCATCAATCTTCAGTACAGAGAAAGTCCATTTTTCTTCATTAATCGCTCCACTCATCGACAGTGTCGGGTCAAAGGCCTTGCAATAGCTCATATAATCAAAAACTTCTTCATTGTCATCATTGTTCACGCTTTGGACATTGGAGCTTTCTGTCTGTTCTACAACTCCAGGGCTACGTGTAAGCATCTGCACCGATGGGGGATATGCCGTTATCTCACCATTATAGTTGATGGCTTCGTTATTATAGCAGGAATTGAAATCCATACTGCCTCCTCCCGTAGGAATATCTGAAATCCATAAGAATCCCTCCTTGAATATCTTTTCATAGTTGTCTGTAATATCCCGAATGATTGTTCCTTTTCCGAAATTCCATGTAAGGAGCTGTGATATTCCAGAACTGCTTTGCGGATAGAACCTGTTCAGAGAAATACCCTGTTGCCAAGTGGACGGAGCATACAAGTTAAGCGTGCCATAGGTGTCTATATATAGGGGAAGACTGCCTTGTGTGGCCTGAGCGTAAGCTATACTTGCGTCCTCTGTTGTAATGGCCTCCTTCACCATCCGCTCCAATCCTACGTAGTTCACGCTGTCAGGTAGGTCAAGTTCGCCATTCAGAGGAACGAAGTGGGTGCAGAATCCTAAACCAGCTGCTATGTCGCGCAAAGCTTGAGTGACAAAGTCTATCTTGCCGGTGCTGCATGTGTCGAGGCTGAAGGACAGGGTCTCGGTATTGAACAAATTCACATTGTACGTTATTGTTATGTCTGGCCTACACAGGTCAAGAGAATCCTCAACAGTAGTGAAGTGACGGAGTTCTCCCTTTGTGTAATCCTGAAATATGAGATAGCGTGCCTGCGGTGCTATGCCATATTCGTACTCGTTATTACGAAGAATGTTCGTCAACACCCTTGAAAGAGCATTGCTGTTGCTGCCCCTGAAAGTCCCGGTGCCAACCTTTATCGTGATGGGAAGCATCGTCGGCAAGTTTTCCTCCCATATCTTGCACGCGTAGCAGAAGGCACCCTTCATATCTTCGTCCCACTGCCCCTCGAACTGGGCAATAATTTTCGTGCCACCTTCTATCTTACGGTTTATTTTCAGTGCCGAACAGGTGTCTATCTGAATATTCTGAAAGAAGGAGTAGTACTCACCATTATCCTCCTGTGCGTGGGCTGTGACAAGAATGCTTACCACAGCTGAAAATAACAAAATCCTTTTCATGAGGTTTCTTTATTTTAGGTTGATTTTCTTTGTTTGTATCTGTTGTCCTTCCTTGTCGAAATATTGGAGCAGCAATGTGCAGGAGTGGAAGTTTGACAGCTCGGATATGCTTCTTATCCGTTTCAGTAGAGAGCCACCTGTGGAATAGACATCAATATGGTCGATGTAACGGCTTCTCATAGTGTTGGGATCATCTGCTGCTATCTCGCCTATTGCGTCTGGCGATTGAACAGGAATCTCGATGGTGTATGTGTCCGTACCGTATTCGTTCGTCACGCTGATGTCAACCCATACCATGTTTCCCCTGCTCAGGTATTTGAGGAAGGCATGTGCAAGGAAAGGCTCATGGATATGCCTGATTTCATACCAGGAACTGTATTCCTGCTCAACACCGATGGTGATAGATGTCGCTCCCCGATAGGATACGCTGAAGCTGTAGTCATACAATGTGTTGTAGCCATTGCTGTGAACCGTTTGGTCGTACACGGCAAGGATTTTGGGAGCGCATTCCAGCGTCAGTTTCAAAGATGTCCTCCTTTCTATGCCGCCAAGCGTGTAAGTCAGCAGAACCTTTGCGTCTATGTCGCCCTCAGGATTGATACGCGAAGTGGACAGGAATGGCACAGGATTTACGAGGAATGTCTGGCCGTCATATTGTTGGATTACCGTCTGATAATCCCCGTCGCCTGTCCTCGTCTGAAACTCCCAGTGCAGAGAAGACATATCAGACGTATAGTTGTTTATCTCAAACAGATACGTTTCGTATGCTGAGGCAATTCCTGTCGAGGGTATATCTTGGCAGTAAATGCGTCTGGACGGATAAGTGTCCTTCCATCCTAATGCACGGATAATGGATATTGTCGTGGAATCCACATCCAGATAGCTGCTGCCGGAGGGCATTTCATAATGCATGAGGCTTGTTGGGGCATCTAAATAAATCATTGACTTGTCCCTGACAAACGTAGAAGGCGCATATAGCTTATACTGTTTGTCATCCCATTTCAGCCACAATGACCCCATTGGCTCACAGTAGCTATGCAGTGCTGGATTGTCGTGATTCCTTCGTCCTTTCATTATGCTTGAGAGGGGAACATCAGAATCGTTGAAAATCATGTGTTCGAATGGTGTATAACCTGAGTTCGTATTGTAAAAATATACGTTTCCATCCCCATTTTGTCTTACCGTACCACCAAATCCTAATGTGATTGCAATCGCACGTAACATGGCCGTTGTAAGATCATTCTGGCCTGTACTATTTCCTTGAGAATACTGACATGTCCAACGGGCCGAGTTTGAAAAAAGTACATCTCCATCTGAATTGCCGTCGCTTTGGTAATTTTCTGCAACGTATGTTTTATAATACGCAACTGGGTATAATGTGTCAGTCCCTTCAACTTTCATCAATGGCACAGAAACACTCATGTCTGTTGAATTGAAGTCAAAACGAACTCTTATCGCTAATCTGGTTTCTAAAGGCAGGCAGTCTTCCCACAATTCCACAGCTACATTGATGGCGTTCTTTATGGAATCAGGCAAAATTTCAGCGTAATCAACGTCTATTTGCCCACCAAGGTTATCTGATTTTCTTAGGCTTTTGGTACGCAATGGCGCGTCACGTACATAGGGAGCATCAGACGTAAAATTCTCGTCGAAAGTAATAATTTCTATCTCCTGCGCATGAGCATAGAAACAAAGCATTACCATGCTTAGAAAAATGATTATTTGATGTTACATAGAAGCATGATGTTTGTTGTTTGTAATAATTGCAACAGAATAATTGATGTGATGATATTGAGTCAGAGTTCAATCTCGCTGCGGAAGTGCTGTGAGCCGCGGACTACCTCTATTGTATATGTACCAGAGAGCGTGGCTGGGAGCTGTACTTCCTCTGTCTCGGCAGATACCAGGCTGGTATATTCTGTTGTCTCACCTCCTTCTTCACATATATCTATAATATTAAGGGCTAATTCTGTCCCATCGAGGAAGTGGAGCACGTGACCTTCTTGTGCTACCAGAGGTGACTTGACCGGGGCATGTGGATGTCCAAAATTGTGTCCTATCTCAGGGGAAAAGTATTGGAACACGATATAATTCCAGCGAACCTCTTCTTGCGGAAATGGCAGAGGTGCTTGGGCACTGACGTTGAAGAATGATGACATGGTATAGAACGCCAAAGTTGTAAGAAAGAACTTTTTCATTTGTGTAAATGTTATTAGGTAGATGAATAAATAGAGTTCTGTTTTTGTGCTGCAAAGGTACAAAGAATGTTTCGCAGAGCCGTAGGAAAAGTGTGCGCAAAAAGTGCGTTTGCCCTCCTTAAAAGTGCGCAAAAAGTGCGCAAATGCGTATCTGCTATCCTTATCTGTCATTTCCTGTTGTTCGTGTCAGTTGTTTTTGCTACCTTTGTCGACAAAAACAATGCTCTATGCTGAAGAAGAAACTTATTTACATTCCGCTTTTAGCCGTATTTGTCCTTGCGTGCATACCATCGACACGTTTTTCAGGTATGGACGGGCAGGAGGCACGTGCCATCATGGACGATGTGTCGCGTCGCAATCTCGCCTATGAGACGCTGACAGCACACGATGACACGATGATGCAACAAGTCGTGAAATACTACGAAAAGCATGGCACAGCGAATGAGCGCATGGAGGCATACTATCTGTGGGGCAGTGTGCTGCGCGACCAGCAAGAGGCTCCGAGGGCTATGGAGGCTTTCCTCTGCGGTATAAGTGCGGCGGATACGACAGGCGCAGAATGCCGCTATGGTCTCCTGGCACGCCTGTATGGTCAGATAGCCGATATACTCTACAGGCAGAGACTGCGCCGACTGACGGCGGAAGCAGAAAGGATGGTTTACAAGTACGCGGTCCTGGCAGAAGACACACTGCTTATGGTAGCTTCAAGGTGGGAACAGTTTGGCGAGTGGTTTGCTTACAAGGACTTTGCTGCCGTTGCCGACAGCTGCTGGGGACTACTGAAGGAGAGTGAAAGGTTGGGCATGTATCCCTATGCAGCGAAACATCTCTGTACAAGCATCCAAGCTAACTTGGAGGTGGGACGCACCGAGGATGCAGCAAGGCTACTCGACATCTTCGAACGGCACAGCGGTCTCGTAGACCCGGAGACGCACGAGTGCAGCTTCCCTATATACTACTACGCGAAGGGACGTGTGCTTTCTGCCTTCGGCAAATACGATTCTGCAGAACACTTCTTTCGAAAGGAATTGGCGGCAGAGGACTGGAACAACCGTCAGGCGGCTTGCCGGGGACTGCGTGAGTTGTTTGGGAAACTTGGGATGAAGGACTCTGCGCTGAAGTACGCCGCCCTGCAATGCGAAGCGGTGGACAGCGACTACCAGACAATGATAGCCGACAACCTGCAGAACCTGCACGAACAGTACAACTACAACCGTCTGCTAAAGGATAATTACCAGAAAGAACGGCAGTTGGAAAACGAACGGCGCAAGATGCAATATGTATGGTGGGGGACGGCTGTCTGTGCAGTCGTTGCCGTGATGGCTCTGTACTTCCTGCGGCTCAGATACAAGAAGAAAATCATCGAGTCAGAACTGGAGCAGGAACGGTTCAGTGCAGAGCAGACGGAGATGATGCTTTATGTAGCGGAGCTTCAAGACAGACTAAGAAGATCCGAAAGCGAGCAGGAGCGCAAGGAAATAACAGAGGAACTGAGCACCGTAGAGGGGAACGGTTACGAAGCAGGAGCTCTGGCAAAGCGGCTCAGACAGACGTATTTCCAGAGCGATACATTCCAAAGGATGCTCATGCTGATGAATGACGGCAAGGTGCCGACCGAGGAGGACTATGCCGAAATACAGTCTTTACTGCAGAAGCATGACAAGTCCCTGATGATGCGTCTCTGCAATGTCGCCGCTATTTCGGATATGGAGAGAAGGATATTCCTGCTGAGAAGGATGGGTATGAAAAAGTCGGAGATTGCATTGCTGACTTGCCGTGCCAAGAGTTCTATTGTCTCGACAATCAAACGTCTCTTTGAGAAATCGCATACGCACAAGCCTACATGCTGTGCAGAGGCAGACGGGTGGCTGCTGAGGCTTTAGCCGCAACCCCTTCCGACCCCGGAAGCTGCTGCTCAGGTAGCTGCACGGCACAGCACAAAGACTGTTGACTTCGTCGAGCTAAAGCTTCCCCTGTGCCGGGAACATCGTTTCCGCACGCCGTACCCATCAGTCCCATGCTTCGGGAACGAATCCTGTTTCAACCTTTCAGTTTTTTACCTTTTTACCTTTTTACTTTTTTCACTTTTTTACCTTTTTACCTTTTTACCTTTTTACTTTTTCACCTTTTCAATCTTTCATCTTGTCTGCCATTAGGCAACAGACTGACATTCAGCTCGTAGCGTCTCCTATGGCAGATTTGCAGATGTTTTTGCAAAAACTCGCTGTATGCGCATACACGCGCGTACAGCGAGTTTCCCTCTGGTGTACTATGACTTTCCTGCCGTCCCTTTATATATGTTCAGCGGGCAGCTTTTACCTTTTCACCTTTTTACTTTTTCACCTTTTCACCTTTTCACCTTTTTACTTTTTCACCTTTTTACTTTTTCACCTTTTTACCTTTTCACCTTTTTACCTTTTTACCTTTTCACCTTTTCACCTTTTCACCTTTTCACCTTTTTACTTTTTCACCTTTTCACCTTTTACCAGATGTCCTCCTGTTCCTCGGGGTTGTCGTAGACCTCCTTGGCGACGTACTCGAAGTAGTCCATGTAGAACTCATAGCTTTGTCCGTCGAGGACAGACTTGAAGCGGATGTAGTAGTCCTGGTGAGGTTGCAGGTAGGTGCTTGTTATGATTCGCCGCGACATGTAGTGGAACGTGCGTACCGGGTTGCCGCTTCCGTTGGCATTAGCCCATGAATTGGGAGCCTTCATGAAGCCTTTCGTGCGCATCGCCTTTGTCACGCGGTCGTTGTATTCCTCGTCGTCGGTGTCAGCTTCCCAACCCACGTTGGACGGCGTAGTGCCGCCCGGCATTCTCATCTCCAGTCCGCCAAGGCGAAGGTCCATAGGGATGCCCGTGACGTACATCTTGTCGCGTTCGACGCCGAAGTAGACTTGTGCCATGGAGCGCACATACGATCCCGTTGCCACGCCGAAACGGATTTCATACTGTCCGGCACGCGGCACGGGCGGCAGCTTCATGGTGAAGTCGTACTGGCCGATGATGTTGAACTCGTCGCCCTGCAGGTTGTGGTAGCCGGAGAGATAGCCTTGGAGGTAGTAGAATTGTGTCCCCTCGCGTATCTCAACGCTCTCCAGATACGGATAGTTCGTGGGAATGGCCCTGACGTTTGTTGCTCCGTCGGGATAGTAGGCTCGCGTCTGCCGGATGTTGTTGTTCATCATTTCCGGCATTGTGCAGCAGGCGTCGAAGCGGATGCGCTGGCTTCCCATCTGGTTGCAGACGTTCTCGGTGCAGACGAGCAGTCCTGCGATGGGGTGGACAACGGCGTTGGCGATGTTGGTGGCGTCTGTCCCGGCCTCCGAGGTGGTGAGCACGCGGATGCCCATATTCTCGTCGGCAGTCGTGCTGCTTCCCTTCAGGGGCGGGAAGAGTCCGCTCTCATGATAGTCGTTGACGTTCTCGTGAGCCGGTCCGAACTGTCCGCGTCCGTTCCTGAGACGTGGGAAGCGGTTCAGGTAGATGCCTTCCGACTCGCGGCTCTCGTAGGTCTTGAGCAGGCGCGGCAAGCCCATCGTTTCGTAGTAGTCCATGATGGGGATGGTGGGAGTCTTCGATGAGGTGGCGTTGTAGCCCAGCTCGTTGTAGTGTATGACGAGGTTGTCCCTTCCGATGCGCTGCGGCAGCAGGTGGTAGGTGACGAACTGGTTCAGCACGTTCATCTGGCTGGTGTAGTTGTCGTCGTAGGTTGTGCCTTCGACGTGGTTGAAGAGTCCCGACTGCTGCAGGAAGTCGCGCACCATGTCGGGGGAGATGTCCTCGACCTTCTGCCCAAGCGTCTCTTCCCAGAAGCGGTCGGTCTCGGCAAAGAGTGTGAAGCCGAAGTAGCGGTGCTGCGGAATGGTGCCGGTCTGTCCGACGGAGGTATGGTTGGGCAAATCCTTGACGCCTCCCGTCAGGTAGAGTTCCTCCCAGGTCTCGTCGCGATAGGCATTGAGCGTGTCCTCCAGCCCGCAGGCCATGATGAGGCGTGCCATGACGCTGTAGCCGCTCTCGCTCTGGTGTATCCACTCGCGCACCTTGTCGCCAAGCCGCTTGTCGCTCGGCGCTATCACGCCTTCGGTCTGATGCACAAAGCCGTTGGTCAGGACGATGCCCCGGTTGTTCTTGTTGACGGGAGCCACACCCTCTATGCTGATGCTGTCCAGGTCGACCTTGCCGTAGAATACGCGCAACTTGCGGTTGTTCATGTTTGCCATGCGGAACTCGCGCTCGTCATCCGGGAAGTCGGAAATGTCGTAGGCATATTGGTCGCCGTGGTCAATGATGCTGTTGAATACGATTACGTGCTCGATGCTGTCCAGCACGCTCTGTTCGGTGAAACCTTCCCAGGAGGGTTCCTTGATGATGCCCCCCGCGAAGAGGGAGTCGAGATATGCTTGGACGGCATCGTTGGTGGGTGCGAAGACCGTGTAGTGTCCGCGTGCCGCGAGCAGTTGCTTGAGCGTTGTCTCGGAGTAGGAGCTGACCCGCATCTTGCCGAGCAGCCGCACATACTCGCTGTAGTAGTCTTTTTCTTCGAGGTATTGTGTGATGGTCTTGCCGGTGAACACGTATCTTGCCGACGTGTCAACCTCGTCCGAGCAGCTTGCCAGAGTCAGAATGATGGCAGCTATCCAAAGTAATCTGTTCATTCAGAAATAAAATGTATTGAAACACCGGTGTTTTCCTGTTTGGTATTTCTGGTTAATAGCTTGTTGGTTTTAGTCTCGTTGTGCTTCCGCCGGAGTGTGACTTTCGCACGATGTGTGTGCAAAGGTACGAATAATTTTCTAATAATGTGCACAAAATTGCAGTTACTTTTGTTGAAATGTGCAGATTATGGCGAAAACAAGTTGTATTGACGAAAAAAAGTTGTAACTTTGTGCGCATGAAGTCCGCTCTCGTAGACATACCCGTGCTGATTCTGTTCTTCAACAGGCCGCAGCAGCTCAGCCAAGTCTTTGCCCAGGTGCGCAAGGCCCGCCCCTCGCGCCTGTTCCTCTATCAGGACGGACCGCGCTCGGAGCGCGACATGCCGGGCATCATGGCTTGCCGCGAAGTGGTGGCCGACGTGGACTGGGAGTGTCAGGTCGAGACGCTCTTCCAGGAGAAGAACTACGGCTGCGACCCCTCGGAGTTCATCTCGCAGAAATGGGCCTTCAGCCATGTGGACCGTTGCGTCGTGCTCGAGGACGACGACGTGCCTGCCGTCAGCTTCTTCAGCTTCTGCAAGGAGATGCTCGAACGTTACGAGAACGACACGCGCATCACGATGATAAGCGGCTTCAACGTCGAGGAGCAGACCGCCGACGCGGAGGGCGACTACTTCTTCACCACGAACTTCAGCATCTGGGGATGGGCTTCGTGGCGACGCGTCGTGGACCAGTGGGACGAGCACTACACATGGCTCGACGACCCGGTCTGCGTCCGCCAGCTCGAGGAACTGATTCACGAACGGGGCTACCGCGACGACTTCCTGCCCATGTGCCGAAAGCATCGCGAGCAGGGAAAAGCCTTCTACGAGACCATCTTCTGGTCGCACATGCTGCTCTCCAACGGTCTTGCCATCGTGCCCTGCAAGAACATGATCAACAATCTGGGTGCCACGGCCGACAGCACGCATTTCGGCGGCTCGCTGCAGACCATGCCCCGAGGCTACCGCCGCATCTTCACGATGCAGCGCTACGAACTGCCATTTGGAGAGAAGAGTGAAGATATCCAGCATCCGCCCTACGTCGTGGAGCACGTCGCCTACCGCCACCGCGCCTACCGCATCATGGGATGGATGAGCCCGATGGTCAAGGTGGGGCGCTCCCTCGAGGAACTCTTCCTGAACCTGCGCTACGGCAACTTCCGCTTCATTCTCACCTCCATCCGCCGCCGTATCCGGAAATGGATGGGGAGGAAGGAGTTTAATTGAAAAATGAGGAATGGTGACAGAAGAGCGATGAAAGTCCTGATAGTCAGTACCAGCGAACGGGGCGGCGGCGGTGCCATTGCCGCTCGGCGCCTGATGGATGCCCTCCACCAGAGGAAAGGTGTGGAGGTGAAGATGATGGTGCGCGACAAGCAGAGCAACGACGCCCGGGTCATCAAGGTGGGCGACAAGAAGCCTAAGTTCATAGAGCGTGTATTCATCCTCCCGCAGATTCTTTTCCGCAAGGGGAGCTGGCGGAGGCTTCGCTCCCGCCTTTGGCAGGTCGACACCGGCGACTGGGGCATCGACATCACGCGCACCAAGGAGTTCCAGGAAGCGGACATCATCCATCTCCATTGGGTCTGCCAGGGCATGCTCTCGCTCAGGGACATCCTCCACATCCTGCGCAGCGGCAAGCGCATCGTGTGGACGCTCCACGACGAGTGGCCCTATCTGGGCGTCTGTCACTACCGGGGCGACTGCACCGAAGAGGAGTGTTTCCACTGTCCCCTCATGTGGGGCGATACGCCGCACTACGTTTTTGCCTGCAAGCAGCTGATGTACTACAAGACGCGGCCGACCTTCGTGGGCTGCAGCCAGTGGATAACCAACCGTGCCCGCAAGACCATTCCCCCGGCATACACTGCGCACATCAACAACTGCGTGCCGGCAAAGCTCTTCCATCCCCGCAACATGCAGCGTGCCCGCAGCATGCTTTCCCTGCCCAAGAAGAAGCGCCTGCTGCTCTTCTGCAGTCAGAAGGTGACCGACGAGCGCAAGGGCATCGCCTATCTCGTCGAAGCCATCAGTCTGCTTCCCCGCCTGGGATTCAGGGAGGGGGACTTGCATCTTGTCATCGTGGGCAAAGGGGCGGAGCAGATACCTCTGCCCAGATACATCAGCGTCACACGTCTCGGCTCGGTCGGCGAGCGGGAGATGGCGGTGGTGTATAATGCCGTCGACGTCTTCCTCACACCCAGCCTGCAGGACAATCTGCCCAACACGATAGCCGAGGCCATGAGCTGCGGCACGCCTTGCGTCGGCTTCGACGTGGGCGGAATCCCCGAGATGATTGACCATCAAGAGAACGGCTACGTGGCACGCTACTGCGATGCCGGCGACTTGGCGGAAGGCGTTGCCTACGTCCTGGACCACGATCTTCGCGATGCCGCCTACAAGAAAGCCCGGGCAGCCTACAGCGAGTCGCTGGTGGCACGGCAGCACGAGGCACTTTACAAAGCACTGTTAATGTAGAACCCTCAATCCCCAATTCCCGATATTGAAGCCTCTTATTACCATAGCAACCGTCACCTATAATGCCGAGACGACGCTGGAGCGCACCCTCCGAAGCGTTGCGGCGCAGGACTATGCACGCATCGAGCACCTCATCATCGACGGATGTTCCACCGACCACACACTTTCCCTCGTACAGCGCTACGTCGAGGAGAACCGGGCGCGCCACAGCATCCGTCTGGTCTGCGAGCCCGACGAGGGACTCTACGACGCCATGAACAAGGCACTGTTCGCTGCCACGGGCGACTACATCGTCTTCCTCAATGCCGGCGACAGCCTGCACAGCGCCGACACCATCTCGGCCCTGGTGCAAGCGTCGCAGTGGATGAAGGGAGGCCACCGCAATCCGGCCATCCTCTATGGCGACACGCATCTGGTGGACGAGAGCGGGCGCTTCCTGCGCCGCCGCCGCCTGACACCCCCCGAACAGCTCACGCCCGACAGCTTCCGCGACGGCATGCTCGTCTGCCATCAGTCGTTCTATGTGCGGACGGACCTGGCCCGGCAGGAGCCCTACGACCTCCGCTACCGCTTCTCCGGCGACTTCGACTGGTGCCTCCGCCTCATCCGTCGCGCCACACGTCGCCGCATCAAGATAGTCAACACACACCTCGTCCTGACCGATTACCTCAGCGAAGGCATGACGACCCGCAACCATCGCGCTTCGCTGAGGGAGCGCTTCCGCATCATGACGCACTACTACGGATGGCCCTCGACGGTGCTGCGCCACCTGTGGTTCGTGGTACGGGCAGTCGTAAAAAGGTGAAAAAGTGAAAAGGTGAAAAAGTGAAAAGGTAAAAAAGTGAAAAGGTAAAAAAGTGAAAAGGTGAAAAAGTGAAAAGGTTAAAAGGTTAAAGGGAGAATGTTGCAGCCATATTACCATAGAGACGTCATCGAAGCCGGATGCGACGAGGCCGGGCGCGGCTGTCTGGCAGGGCCGGTCTATGCCGCGGCGGTCATATTGCCCCCGGATTTCAGGAACGACCTCCTCAACGACTCCAAGCAACTCTCCGAAAAGAAACGCTATGCGCTGCGCGAGGTCGTAGAGCGCGAGGCGTTGGCATGGGCCGTGGGCATCGTCACGAACGAGGAGATAGACCGCATCAACATCCTGCGGGCCAGCATCCTCGCCATGCATCGCGCCCTGGACGGGCTCAAGCTGAGGCCCGAGGAAGTTATCGTCGACGGCAATCGCTTCACGCCCTACCGCGACCTGCCCTATACCACCATCGTCAAGGGCGACGGCAAATACATGAGCATCGCTGCGGCCAGCATCTTGGCGAAGACCTACCGCGACGACTGCATGCAGCGGCTGCACCGCGAATACCCCGTCTACCGATGGGACAGCAACAAGGGCTACCCCTCGGCCGCCCATCGGCAGGCCATCCGCGAGCACGGCACGTCGCCCTACCACCGCTTGACCTTCAACCTGCTCGGCTCCCCGCAAATGGAGTTCGACTTCGGAGGTTAACCCAGAAGGAAAAGACCATCCGGGAGGGGGGCGCACAGCAGATGACACATTATAATATATAATATAAGTTTCGGAAGTTATAAAATGGAGTTAAATATATTTCAAACATCATACCAATATGAGCAAGATAAAGACAATCGGCATTCTGACTTCCGGCGGCGACGCCCCCGGCATGAATGCAGCTATCCGCGCCGTGACGCGCGCCGGTATCTGTAACGGATTCAACATCAAAGGCATCTACCGTGGTTACGAAGGACTCATCAACGACGAAGTCAAGACCTTCACCACCGAGGACGTGAGCGGCATCATCACCCGCGGCGGCACCATCCTGAAGACAGCACGCAGCAAGGAGTTCATGACCGCCGAGGGCATGGCGAAGGCCTACGAGACGTGCCGGAAAGATGAGATTGACGCCCTCGTCGTCATCGGCGGCAACGGCTCCCTGACCGGCGCGTGGAAGTTCGGCGTGGAGTTCGACTTCCCCGTCATCGGACTGCCCGGCACCATCGACAACGACCTCTATGGCACCGATTCCACCATAGGCTACGACACCACCATGAACACCATCATGGAGTGCGTGGACCGCATACGTGACACTGCCAACTCGCACGAACGCATCTTCTTCGTCGAGGTGATGGGCCGCGATGCAGGCTTCCTGGCACAGAACTGCGCCATCGCCTGCGGAGCGGAAGCCGCCATCGTGCCCGAGGAGACAACCGATGTGGACCAACTGGCAGAGTTCATGAGCCGCGGCATCCGCAAGTCGAAGAAGTCGTGCATCGTCATCGTTTCCGAGAGCCCGAAGTGCGGCGCCCTCTACTACGCCGACCGTGTGAAGAAGGAGTTCCCCGGCTTCGACGTACGCGTCTCCATCCTGGGCCACCTGCAGCGCGGCGGCTCCCCCTCGGCTCACGACCGCATCCTGGCCAGCTGCATGGGAGCCGGAGCCATCGAAGCCATCATGCAGGGACAGCGCAACGTGATGATAGGCTACCGCATGGGCGAAATCGTCTACGTCCCCTTCAGCGAGTGCATCCGTACAGACAAACGCTTCGACAAGCGTCTCATCACGGTGCTGAACGAACTCAGCATCTGACGCCGGACCCGAACCGCCAGCGACAGAAGCCGGCAGTCCAAGAGCTATGAACACCATGAAAAAATGAATCGATGAAAACACGTCTTTCCCTTTTTGCCATCCTCCTGCTGACCAGCGTCGCCGTCTGCGCCCAGGAGCTCGTGGTGTGCAGCTACAACCTGCGCTACAAGAACTCTGGAGACACCGACGCCGGCAACGGATGGAACACACGCCGCACTTACCTCATCAACTTCGTCAACTTCCAGCAGCCCGACCTGCTCGGGCTTATTGCGGAAGAAGTAGAAGTTATAGGAAGATAGAAGGAGATAAAGGAAGTTAGAGGACGATACAACTTGGATAAAAGAAAAAAAGCCCCTGCGGAATGTCCGTGGGGCTTTTATTCTTTACACTGCATTTTTAACTATGAACTATGAACTATATTGCAGCACCTGGCGCTGGCAGAGCAGTAAGAAGCACCTGGCGCTTCCCGAATAAGCGCTAGGCGCTTCCGAGATAAGCGCCTGGCGCTTCCGAGATAAGCACCCCAGTGCTTCCAGACAAGCACAGGGCGCTTTTTTCGTCTTTTTTCTTGCATAAATGGGCGAAAGTCACTATCTTTGCATACAAACAAACATTAACTAATACATATATTATGGTAAAGAGACTGTTTCTTTCGCTCTTGCTGCTCTGCACGGCGGCAGGAGTTTGGGCATTGCCCCGGGCTGAGTATCCTCGCCCACAGTTCGAACGCCAGGACTGGCTCAACCTCAATGGCGACTGGACCTACACCTTCGATTTCGTCGGCTCCGGCATGGAAAAGCGACTCCACGAGAGCCGTGGCTTCGCAGACAAAATAACGGTTCCCTTCTGCCCCGAGAGCAAACTGAGCGGCGTGGGCTACACCGACTTCATCGGCAACATTTGGTACCAGCGCTCCATCCGCATGCCGCAGCAGTGGACGGGACGCAACGTGATGCTCAACTTCGGGGCCGTCTACTATAACAGCGAGGTCTTCATCGACGGACACCTGGCCGGACGGCACTTCGGCGGCAGCACCTCGTTCGCCATCGACGTGACGCGGTTCATCGCCGACGGTGCGGACCACTCGCTCGTCGTACACGCCTACAGCGACACACGTACCACCAAGCAGCCCGCCGGAAAGCAGAATGTCCGGCTGAACCAGTTTGAGTGTATGTACACACGCTGCACCGGCATCTGGCAGACGGTATGGATGGAGCCTGTCGACGAGAACGCCCTTCTGCGTGCACAGGTCATCACCGACATCGACCAGAGCCAGGTCATCCTGCATCCGACGTTCTATCGTGAGTCGGCTGCCACACTGACTGTCACCCTGAGCGACGCAGGGAAAGTCGTTGCCACGAAGACCGTCCGGGCACAAAACAACTCCACCATCGTCCTGCCTGTCAAGAAGCAGAAGCTCTGGAGCCCCGAGAATCCCTTCCTCTACGACCTCACCTACGAGATGAAGGACGCCGAAGGGAAGGTCATCGACCGCGTCACGAGCTACGTGGGCATGAGGAAGATACACGTCGAAGGCAATAAGACGTACCTCAACAACGAACCCTTCTATCAGCGTCTCGTGCTGGACCAGGGCTACTATCCCGACGGCATCTGGACCGCTCCCAGCGACGATGCCCTGAAGCACGACATCGAGCTCTCGCTGGCTGCGGGCTTCAACGGTGCACGCCTCCACCAGAAGGTCTTCGAGGAACGCTTCCACTATTGGGCCGACAAGCTGGGCTACATCACCTGGGGCGAAGCACCGTCATGGGGCATGAACGCCAACGATCCGGAGGTGGCACGCAACTTCCTGAGCGAATGGACCGAGGAGATTGTGCGCGACCGCAACCATCCCAGCATCGTCACCTGGACACCGATGAACGAAGAATGGTGGCCCGACCGCGTGCAGTTCCCGCGCTTCGTCAGCGACGTCTACGACCTGAGCAAGGCGCTCGACCCCACGCGTCCTGTCTGCGACGTCAGCGGCGGCGTTCACATCAAGACCGACATCTGGACCACCCACAACTACGAGCAGGACCCCGCACGCCTCAAGGAAGCCATCTTCAACGGACAGCGCTGGTTCCAGACACCCAACGAGACACGCGACGTGCCGCGCACCAACACGGGCTTCAACCGTCCCACCGACGTCAACGTCTACGACTTCCCGCGCTACGAGAAGGCTGACAAGCCCTATCTGCTCGACGAGTTCGGCGGCATCAAGTGGGTGAAGGGACAGGACACGGCCACGGGCAACACCGGCGCCTCCTGGGGCTACGGCGAACCGCCACACAGCCTGGAGGAGTTCTACACGCGTCTCGAAGGACAGGTCGACGCGCTCATGGAGATTGCAGACAACGTCTGGGGTTACACCTACACGCAGCTCACCGACGTGGAACAGGAACAGAACGGCATCTACTTCTACGACCGCACCTCGAAGTTCGACATGGCCCGCATCAAAGCCATCTTCTCCAAGACACCGAAGACAAAGTGATACACCTGCCTGTACAAAGAATCAAAACCGCGAATTGAACTCTGTCAAACCACGAATTGCACGAATTACACGAATTGAAGGAGTGAATACTAACCACGAATTGCACGAATTACACGAATTGAAGGAGTGAATACTAACCACGAATTGCACGAATTACACGAATTGAAGGAGTGAGTACTAACAACGAATTGCACGAATTACACGAATTGAAGGAGTGAGTACTAACAACGAATTGCACGAATTTTACGGATTCTCCTGCAGCGGAGTGACTGGCGGGAAACAGTTCGTGTAATTCGTGCAATTCGTGGTTAAAATACTCAGTCTGCCAATCCGTTTAATCCGTTCAATCCGTTGTTTTATAAATCTCTCCCCTTGTTTTTGCAGGACAGAAAACGCATTGTCCTGTATCGCTGCACGCGCTTGTCCCGGAAGAGCCTGGCGCTTATTTCGGAAGAGCCTGGCGCTTATTTCGGAAGAGCACGCCGTGTTGGCAGGAAGAGCACGCCGTGTCGGTTCCTTCGGAAGGCGGCAATCTGTGCAAGGCTGTGACATTATCTTCGGTCACGGGAAAAAAATGACACAAAAGCACGGCAATACAGAAAAAACTTCGTACCTTTGCGCGGAAAAATACGTTAACGCATGGAAAAACATTTCAAGAGAACGACCATTACGTCCGCTCTGCCTTATGCCAACGGACCTGTACATATCGGACACCTGGCCGGCGTCTATGTGCCTGCCGACATCTATGCCCGCTACCTCCGGCTGAAGGGACGGGAGTGCCTCTTCGTCGGCGGAAGCGACGAACACGGTGTGCCGGTCACCATCCGAGCCCGCAAGGAAGGCATCACCGTGCAGCAGGTGGTGGACCGCTACCATACGCTTATCAAGGACTCGTTCGAGCGCTTCGGCATCTCGTTCGACGTCTACAGCCGCACCACTTCGCCCACGCATCACAAGCTTGCGAGCGACTTCTTCCGCAAACTCTACGACGAGGGTAAGTTCGTAGAGCAGGTGACGGAGCAGTTCTACGACGAGCAGACGGGACACTTCCTCACCGACCGCAACATCAAGGGCGAGTGCCCGCGATGCCATGCTCCCGAGGCCTACGGCGACCAGTGCGAGAAATGCGGCGCCACGCTGTCGCCCGAGGAGCTCATCAATCCCTACAATGCCGAGACGGGCAACCCGCTTGTCCGCAAGGCCACGAAGCACTGGTACCTGCCTCTCGACAAGGACCAGCAGTGGTTGGAGCAGTGGATTCTGGGCGAACACAAGGAGTGGCGGAGCAACGTCTACGGGCAGTGCAAGAGCTGGCTGGACGGCGGTCTGCGCCCCCGTGCCGTGACGCGCGACCTGGAATGGGGCATCCCTGTGCCCGTCGAGGGCGCCGAGGGCAAGGTGCTCTACGTGTGGTTCGATGCCCCCATCGGCTACATCTCGAACACCAAGGAGCTTTGCGACGCCCGGCCCGAGCTCGGCCCGTGGGAGAAATGGTGGAAGGATCCCGAGACGCGCCTCGTGCACTTCATCGGCAAGGACAACATCGTGTTCCACTGCATCGTCTTCCCCGCCATGCTCAAGGCACACGGCGAGTACATCCTGCCCGACAATGTTCCGGCCAATGAGTTCCTCAATCTGGAGGGAAACAAGATAAGTACCTCGAAGAACTACGCTGTCTGGCTCAACGAATACCTCGACGAACTGCCGGGTCGCCAAGACGAGTTGAGGTACGTCCTCACTGCCAATGCGCCCGAGACGAAGGACAATGACTTCACATGGGACGACTTCCAGGCCCGTTGCAACAACGAGCTTGTGGCCGTCTACGGCAATTTCGTGAACCGTGCCCTGCAGCTTACGCAGAAGTACTACGAAGGCCGTGTGCCCGAGTGCGGCGAGCTCAACGACTATGACCGCCAGACGCTCTCTGAGTTCAAAGACGTGAAGGACCGCATGGAAGGGCTGCTGGAGGGCTTCAAGTTCCGCGAGGCTCAGAAGGAAGCCATGAACCTGGCACGCATCGGCAACAAGTACATCGCCGACTGCGAGCCGTGGAAAGTCGTCAAGACCGACCCCGAGCGCGTGAAGACCGTCATTTATCTCAGCCTGCAGATCACGGCCAACCTGGCCATTGCCTTCGAGCCTTTCCTGCCCTTCAGCAGCAAGCGTCTCCGTCAGATGATTGCCATGGACAGCTTCTCGTGGGAAGACCTGGGCCGCACAGACATCCTGCCTGCAGGCAAGCAACTGCCGAAGCCCGAGCTGCTCTTCACCAAGATTGAGGACGAGACCATCGCCTTCCAGAAGCAGAAGCTGGCCGACACGCTGAAGGCCAACGAGGAGGCTGCGTACAAGGCTGCTCCCGTGAAGGACATCATCCCGTTCGAGACGTTCGAGAAGCTCGACATTCGTGTCGGCATCGTCAAGAGTTGCGAGAAGGTGAAAAAGAGCAAGAAGCTGCTGAAGTTCTGCCTCGACGACGGCAGCGGCAAGGACCGCACCATCCTCTCGGGCATCGCTCAGTGGTACGAGCCCGAGCAATTGGTGGGCAAGCGAGTGCTCTTCATTGCCAACCTTGCGCCGCGCCAGATGATGGGCGAGGAGAGTCAGGGCATGATACTGAGTGCCGTGAACTACAACGGCGACCTCAGCGTCACCACCACCCTCGAAGAGGTGAAGGGCGGCAGCCAGGTCGGTTAGTCTTTATCCCAAAGCTTGTAGGGGTATTTCCTCATGTGGCTGTTGTAGTAGCGACGGTCGCCTGTCACTTCGCGCCCGATGAATGCGGGCTTGTCGAAGGTGTCGTCCTCGCTCTCCAGCTCAATCTCTGCCATGACGAGACCCTCGTTCTCGCCCCAGAACTCGTCGACCTCCCAGGTGTGGCGGCCGTCCGCGGCGGGCACGAGCCAGCGTGTCTTCTCGATGATGCCCGGCTCGCAGATGGACATCAGGGCTTCCGCTTCGCCGACAGGTATCTCCCGTTCCCACTCGAAGCGCGAGAGGCCTGCACGGCCAGAGGGGCCCTTGATGGTGAGATAGCCCTTGTCGCCACGGATGCGGACGCGGACGGTGCGGCCTCCGCCGGAGGCGATGTAGCCTTGACTGATGCGCGTATGGCTGACGGCCTGGCTTTTGAAGTCGCCGCAGACCAGGAACTTTCTTTCTATTTCTGTGAGGTTCATGTTGTGGACAATGGTCTGTCGTCTTATCCTTCGGCCCCGAACTCCATGAGGTAGGCCTTGATGAAGGCGTCAATCTTGCCGTCCATCACGCCGCCCACGTCGCTGGTCTGGTAGCCTGTGCGGTGGTCCTTGACGCGTCGGTCGTCGAAGACATAGCTCCTGATCTGACTGCCCCATTCTATCTTCTTCTTGCCGGCTTCCACCTTGGCCTGCTCGGCCATGCGGTGCTGCAGCTCTTTGTCGTAGAGGATGGAGCGCAGCAGGCGCATGGCATTCTCCTTGTTCTTGGGCTGGTCGCGCGTTTCGGTGTTCTCGATGAGGATTTCCTCTTCCTCGCCCGTATAGGGGTCTTTGTACTGGTAGCGCAGGCGTACGCCCGACTCCACCTTGTTGACGTTCTGTCCGCCCGCGCCGCTGGAGCGGAAGGTGTCCCACGAGATGCGGGCCTGCTCGATGTTGACCTCGATGGTATCGTCCACGAGCGGTGTGACGAAGACGCTGGCGAAGCTGGTCATACGCTTGCCCTGTGCGTTGTAGGGCGACACGCGGACCAGGCGGTGCACGCCGTTCTCGCTCTTCAGATAGCCGTAGGCAAACTCGCCCTGAATCTCGAGTGTGCAGGACTTGATGCCTGCGTCGTCGCCGTCCAGGAGGTTGCTTACCACGCATTTGTAGCCGTTCGTCTCGGCCCAGCGCATGTACATTCGCATGAGCATCTGTGCCCAGTCCTGTGCCTCCGTGCCCCCTGCGCCCGAGTTTATCTTGAGGACGGCATCCATCGCGTCTTCCTCGCGGCGCAGCATGTTCTTGAGCTCCAGCTCCTCGACAGCGGCGATGGCCTTGCCGTAGATGGCGTCGACCTCTTCCTCCGTGACGAGCTCCTCCTTGTAGAAGTCGAAGGCCGTGTCCAGTTCGTCGCAGAGAGTCTTGACCTCGGCGTAGCCTTTCAGCCATTTCTCCAGTCCCTTGACGAGCTTCATCTGTGCCTCGGCGCGTTTCTGGTCGTCCCAGAAGCCGGGGGCCTGCGTGCGGAGCTGTTCCTCTTCGTACTGTATCTTTTTGCTTTCGATGTCGAGGTAGCGGTAGAGTTGTTCGGTGCGCTCCTTGACTTCCTTTAGTTGTTCTTGGGTTATCATTAGGTGAGTCTTATAGGTCTTATGG
>JAFUVM010000075.1 GCA_017483665.1 Bacteroidaceae bacterium | reverse complement strand
TTTATTGTACTTTTGCACAACGAAAAAGCCATGAGAAGACTCAAGAAGAAGATATTTTTAAGCCTGTTCGGGGGTGCGGTCCTGGTGCTCGGAGTCGTGAGATGGACGTGTCCCGGAGTGGCGGGCGACGTGCAGCAAGAAGAAACGCTTGCCGCGGAGGATTCCGTTCCCGCACGTGGGAATACTGGTTCCGGCACGCGGGAACAGGATTCCCGGCACGTGGGAACAACCGAAACGGCGCAGAGCGCGAGCCTCCCCTCCGTGCCGGAAGACTCTGCCGGGCGCAGGAAGTGGCATCCCGTTCGCAGCGTCCCGTCGTATACCAAGTGCTTCCCCGACGTGCAGGACGTGCAGATACTGGCTGCCAGGCGCTGGGGCGTCCGGCCCGTCCTCAACCGGGCAGAGGCCGAATACCTCACGAAAGAGCTGGTTTACGTCGGTGCCAACCCCCTCTACTGCATCGACAAAGGCATGACGCACAGCATCCCTTACCTCGTCCCGCGCGCCTCCGACCTGCTCGCCACCATCAGCCGCAACTACCTCGACAGCCTATATATAAAAGGTATCCCCCTGCACAGACTCATCGTATCGAGCGTTCTGAGGACGGAACACGACGTGGCCCGCCTGCAACGGCAAAACGGGAATGCCACCGAACAGAGCTGCCACCTCTTCGGCACGACGTTCGACATCTGCTACAACCGCTTTTCCACCGTCTCCCCGCCGGGCGGACCGCCGCGCCGCGCCGTGCAGAACGACACGCTGAAGTGGGTGCTCAGCGAGGTGTTGCGCGACGTCCGCGAACAGGGCCGCTGCTATGTCAAGTACGAGATAAAGCAGGGATGTTTCCACATCACCGTGCGATAGTTAAAAATCGTTAGCGCGGCGTTTCGCGTTAAACTTTTTGCCGCTTCATGCAGTCAAAAGGGTGTGACAAGAAAACAATGCTAACCCTAAAATTCAACACAATGAGAAAGACTATCGTAATGGCAGTTGTGGCTCTGCTGAGCTGTGCTGCCCTTAGCGCCCAGGAGCGCATGAGTGCAGAAGAACGCGAAAAGGCCATCAACGAGCGCATCGAAGCCGCCGGCACACGCATGGCAAAGGACTTCAAGCTGAAGGTCGATGCCGAGAAGACCTTCATCGAGACCTTCACGGCCTACCAGAAAGAGATGTTCGCCACCAATCAGATGCAAGGCGGAAGGAACAGAGAGCAGGACGACGAGAAGAAGGAAATGACCGACGAGGAGGCAACAACCAGAATCCAGGAGAACTTCGACCGCCAAGAGCAGCAGATACAGACGATGCAGAAGCGTCTGGAGGTGCAGAAGAAGTATGCCGCAGAGTTTGGCAAGGTGCTCACCCCCAGTCAGGTACTGAAGGTGCTCACCCCGCAGCGCGGCCAGGGCGGTCGCGGTCAGGGCCAGCGCGGCCAAGGTAACGGCGAACGTCGCGGCGGCTTTGGCGAAGGCGGCGGGCGCGGTGGCTTCGGCGGCGGCCCTCGTGGCGGCTTCGGCGGCCCCGGGTTCTGAGAGGTCTGTGGTTAGTGGTCAGAGGTCAGAGGTTAGAGAATACATGCTTCCACAGCAATCCTCTCACCCCTAACCCCTAACCTCTAACTGCTAAAATACATCGCTCTAACAAAGAAAAAGAGTCCAAAGTCTTGCCGCTTTGGACTTTTTTTTGTAAGTTTGCATTCGCTAAAACAAACCAACAGATACATACAAACAATGGGAAGAGTATTGATAATAGGAGCTGGCGGCGTTGCTACCGTGGCAGCTCACAAGGTATGTCAGAATCCTGACGTCTTTACAGAAGTGATGATAGCCAGTCGCACGGAGAAGAAATGCATCGCCCTGGCGGAAGTCCTGAACAAGAAGTACGGCACGAACGTCAAGACGGCTCAGGTGGATGCCGACAGCGTCGACCAGCTCGTCAAGCTTCTGGGCAGCTACAAGCCCGACATCGTGATGAACCTGGCCCTGCCCTATCAGGACCTCACCATCATGGAGGCCTGCCTGCAGACGGGTTGCAACTACCTCGACACGGCCAACTACGAGCCCAAGGACGAAGCGCACTTCGAGTACTCGTGGCAGTGGGCTTACCGCGAACGCTTCGAGAAGGCCGGTCTCTGCGCCATTCTGGGCTGCGGCTTCGACCCGGGCGTGACCAGCATCTTCACAGCCTATGCCGGCAAGCATCACTTCGACGAGATGCAGTACCTCGACATCGTGGACTGCAACGCAGGCAACCATCACAAGGCCTTCGCCACGAACTTCAACCCCGAAATCAACATCCGAGAGATTACCCAAAAGGGCCTCTACTGGGAGAACGGCCGTTACATCGAGACGGAACCGATGGAGATTCACAAGCCCCTGACGTACCCTGGCATCGGTCCCAAAGAGAGCTATCTGCTCCATCACGAGGAGATAGAGTCGCTCGTCATCAACTATCCCACCATCAAGCGCGCCCGCTTCTGGATGACCTTCGGGCAGCAGTACCTCACTTACCTCGACGTTATCCAGAACATCGGCATGAGCCGCATCGACGAGGTTATCTACGAGGCACCGCTCGCAGAAGAGGGGTTAGAGGTTAGTGGTGAGAGGTTAGAGGATACCAACGCTCATTGCAATTCTCTAACCCCTAACCCCTCACCCCTAACCTCCAAGCCGAAGACTGTCAAAGTCAAGATTGTTCCCCTGCAATTCCTTAAGGCTGTGCTGCCTAACCCCCAGGACCTCGGAGAGAACTACGACGGCGAGACGAGCATCGGCTGCCGCATCCGCGGTCTCCGCGACGGGCAGGAACACACATATTATATATATAATAACTGCTCCCATCAAGCCGCTTACGAAGAGACAGGCATGCAGGGCGTCAGCTACACGACCGGCGTGCCCGCCATGATAGGCGCGATGATGTTCCTGAAAGGCCTTTGGAGCAAGCCCGGCGTCCACAACGTCGAGGAGTTCGACCCCGACCCCTTCATGGAACAGCTCAATAAGCAGGGTCTCCCCTGGCATGAGATTCACGACGGAGACCTGGAGCTTTGAAGTGGTTAGTGGTTAGAGGTTAGTGGTTAGAGAATAGTTTTTGGAAGCTGGATGTGCGATGCAAGACTTTTATTATAGGAAGCTCTTAGTCTATCAACAGTCAATGCTGCTGTTAGCAGACGTCTACAATCTCACCAAGAAGTTCCCGCCACAGGAATCATACGGCCTGACTAACCAAATACAACGTGCTGCGGTATCGATACCTTCTAACATTGCTGAAGGCATGGGTAGGTTCTCGATAAAGGAACGAATACACTTCCTCGAGGTCAGCAACGGCTCGCTCATGGAGGTTATGTGCCAGTTTGAGATTGCTCATCTTTTGGGCTACATCACGGCAACCGAAATGGAAACGCAGGAAAAGAGGATTGCTACTATAGCAAAGATGATAATAGGTCTTAGAAATAATTTAGAAGAAAAGAAAAAAGTATAACTTGGTTATGGACGCGAGAATCAGGGGCTCAGGGACAATTCTCTAACCCCTAACCTCTAACCCCTAACCCCAAAAAATCACAACTATGGCAAAGAAAGAAATGGAAGCAGCTGCCCCTGGGCAGCAGAGCGAGAAGCTGAAGGCGCTGCAGGCGGCTATGGCGAAGATAGAGAAGGACTTCGGCAAGGGCTCCATCATGAAGCTCGGCGAAGAGAAGATAGACAACATCCAGGTCATCCCGACGGGCTCCATCGCGCTGGACTACGCGCTGGGCGTGGGCGGCTACCCCAGAGGTAGAATCGTTGAGATATACGGTCCCGAGTCGTCCGGCAAGACGACGCTGGCCATTCATGCCATTGCCGAGGCACAGAAGCAAGGGGGCATCGCGGCCTTCATCGATGCCGAGCATGCCTTCGACCGCTTCTATGCTGCCAACCTGGGCGTGAACGTCGACGAACTTCTCATTTCGCAACCCGACAACGGAGAGCAGGCTCTCGACATAGCCGACCAGCTGATCCGCAGCGCAGCGGTCGACATCATCGTCATCGACTCTGTGGCTGCCCTGACGCCGAAAGCGGAGATCGAGGGCGACATGGGCGACAACAAGGTCGGCCTGCAAGCCCGTCTGATGAGTCAGGCCCTGCGCAAGCTCACCGCTACCATCAGCAAGACGAACACCACCTGCATCTTCATCAACCAGTTGCGCGAGAAGATTGGCATCATGTTCGGCAATCCTGAGACCACCACGGGCGGCAATGCCTTGAAGTTCTACGCGTCGGTCCGCCTCGACATCCGCAAGTCGTCGCCCATCAAGGACGGCGACAACGTCATCGGCAACGAGGTGAAGGTGAAGGTGGTGAAGAACAAAGTGGCGCCTCCCTTCCGCCGTGCCGAGTTCGAGATTATGTACGGCGAGGGCATTTGCCGTGAGGGAGAGGTGGTCGACCTGGGCGTCAACTTCGACATCATACAGAAGAGCGGGTCGTGGTTCAGCTACGGCGGCTCGAAGCTTGGTCAGGGCAAGGAGGCTACGAAGGCAGTCCTGCGCGACAATCCCGAGCTTCTGGAAGAGATCACGGCCAAGATATACGAGGCCATGAAAGGGAAGAAAGACTGACTGCAAACTGCACAAAACGAGCCGGGAGGGTGTGTCATAACAAACGAACATACTCTCTTTTATAATTTAACCACGAATTGCACGAATTACACGAATTGATTGGCTGCTGATTGTTAGCTTATTATAAATTCGTGTAATTTGTGCAATTCGTGGTTAAAAGCTGATGGTTGAATTTTGACACACCCTCTTTTTTTTCGCGGATGCAAGGCTTTGGCGGCCTGAACAGCCTGAGGCCTTCGTTGAATTGTCATGAATGTTCAATTGAATCATCATGAATGTTCAATTGAATGTTCATGACAGTTCAATCAACACACCGTGCCGTGCCGGGAAACTCCTCGCGCCATGTCTCGCCATGCGGAAGCGCAGAATTGCCTTCAAGACATTGGAAAACTCGGAAAAAAGAAGTACCTTTGCAAAAATTTTGCCTGCGGGGTTAGTTTTTCCCCCGCTTGAAGGGTTATATAAGAAAAGGCGTGATGGAACGAGAGACCGTCAGACGGCTGTTCATGCAGCATTATGCCCGGATGTACAGAGTGGCGCGGACGCTGCTCCTGGACGGGCAGGAGAGCGAGGATGTCTGTAGCGACATCTTCGAGAGCCTGCTCCGTGGGCAGACGGAACTCGAGCCGGACGCGGAGGAACGCTACTTGCTGACGAGCGTCAGGAACCGTTGCCTGAAGCGGCTCAGGCATAAGGCCATTGAACATTCACCATTGACCATTGACCATTTCGCAGCGGCAAATGGCACAGCCAATAATGGCGAAGATTCAATACACAATGGTCAATGTTCAATGTTCAATGGTCAATGTTCGTCGGACGAACGGCTTTCGGACATCGTGGAGTACGTCGTCGGACATCTCTCGGAACAGGACCGGCGCATCTTCGGCCTGCGCTTCACGGAAGGCTACAGCTACGAGGAGATTGCCGCGAAGGAGGGCATCAGCAAGGTTGCCGTGTGGAAACACCTCTCGCACATCATTACGTCCATTAAGAAACAGTTTAATCCCAGAAGCTTATGAACCCTTCGTACGACAAAGAGCTGCTTCTCGACATGCAGGAGCACCCGGAGCGCTACTCCGACCAGCAGCTGGAGCAGGCGATGGTGGAACTCGACAGGGAGCCGGACACAGAGGCGGCGTGGCAGAAGACCCTCTCCCGACCTCTCCCTTGTAGGGAGAGGAGTGAATACAAACGGCTGCGCAAACTACTCCTCTCCCTACAAGGGAGAGGTCGGGAGAGGGTCCGTGTCGCCGCCATCTTCATTGCCTTTGCCTTCCTCGGCCTCATGTCGTTGGCCGGTTACCGCGTCTTCTCCGACTGGCACAAAGCGCCGCAAGCCCCCGTGCAGGCCGACACGACGGAGACCGTCAGCCAGCGTTTCTACTACGAGGTGATGGACGGCGACACCATCTTCCGCTTCGAGAACATCCGCCTGGACAGCATTCTCGCCGTCGTCAGCAGGCACTACAACCGTCAGGTCGTCTTCCACGACAAGCAGCCGCAGCAGCTCCGCCTCTACATCACCTGCCACACCACGCAGACGCTCGCCGAGTTCGTGGAGACGCTGAACATGTTCGATGGCTTCCGACTCATTCAGGACTTCGACACTCTGCACGTCGAATCGTACGAAAGGAAGGAGGACGGCAGATGAAACGACTCGCCCTGTACATTATTATATATGTAGTCTCCGGCCTCAGCCTCTCGGCTCGCGACCTCCACTTCCGCGGCGAATCGCTTGCCACGGCACTTGCCGCCCTGCGCGACGTCAAGTCGGACTACACCATCAACTTCATTGCCAACGACCTCGACCAGTTTCCCGTCCATGCCGACCTCACGGGCCTCTCCATGACGGAGGCCGTGAAGCGCCTCTGCAAGGGACTTCCCGTCAAGGCGAAGATAAGGGACAAGCAGATCTTCATCCAGTACGACCGTAGCTACAAGCCGCGCACCATCAAGCTCTCCGGTGTGGTCTGCGATGCCCGCACACGCCAGCACCTGATGGACGCGAAGGTGGAACTTCTGGCCGAGGACAGCACGCTCATCGACTCGGTCCGTGCCAGGCAGTCCGCTTTCTACTACGACGGGAGCGGCAAGGAAGTGGACTACGATATGGCGCGCTACAACATAGAGGTGCCCGCCCTGCCCCGCCACTACATCTTCCGCATTTCGATGGACGACTATCGGACGACCTGCTTTAGCTATGAGGTGGACCGTGTGGGCCGACGGGAAACGTCGCGCAACGTCTCGCCCTTCTATCTGCACAAGGTTTCGACGACCCTCCAGGAGGTGACCGTCAAGGCATCGCGCGTCCGATTCTACTTCAGGGGTGACACCGTCGTGTACGATGCCAGCCAGTTCCAACTGGCGGAAGGCTCGATGCTCGACGCCTTGCTCCGTCAGTTGCCGGGCGTCGAGCTCAAGAGCGACGGACGCATCTACCACAACGGCAAGTTCGTGGACGACCTCTTGCTGAACGGCAAGGACCTCTTAAAAGGCAGTCGGAAGCTGATGCTCGAGAACCTGCCGGCCTACACGGTGAAGGATGTGGCCGTCTATGACAAGCAGACCGAGGAGAATGAGTGGCTCGGGCGGACCGACGAGAGCACGCAGCACCACGTCATCGACGTGCGGCTGAAGCGCGAATACATGGTCGGCTGGATAGCAAACATCGAGGCCGGAGCAGGACTTCGGCAGGACGAGACGCCCTACCTGGCACGCCTCTTTGCCATGCGGAGCGATGAGCGGTCGAACATACGCCTCTATGCCAAGGCAAACAACCTGAGCGACGAGGGCTCGGGCGACTTGGTTTGGGGCGACGGATGGCAGCCCGACAGGTCCGGCAAGCTGAGCCGCAACGAGTTGGTCCGCGTGGATGCCAACCTGATGTCGGACGACAAGAAGCGCGATTACTTTGTCTATGTCGAAGCGCATCATGCGAAGGAATGGCAAGACACGCGCACCACGACGCAGACCTTCCTGCCCGACGGCGACACATACGACTATGGCTTCGGCAATATGAAGAACGAAGCGTGGGACGTCTCGCTGTGGAACCGCTTCATCCATAACGGCAAGAAACTGCGGACTTACGCAACAGCCGATGCAAAATACCGCTACTTCCGCAACGCCTCCGGCAGCACGTCGGCCCTCTTCTCTGCGCCCGTCGAGGTCAGCCATCAATTGCTCGACGACCTCTTCTCCCCGACATCTCCCCGTCCGAACCTGCGCGACACGCTCATCAACCGACAGCTCCGCGAGAGCAAAGGCACGGGGCACGACATCGAGGCGACTGCCTATCTGTTCGAGACGCTGAAGATAAAAGGCTCGGGCGACTATATGAACTTCGGCATAAACGGTAATTACAAGGAGAACAAAAGGCAGGAGTTCAGCCGACAGCAGACCCTCTCTAACTCCCCCTTAAAGGGGGAGAACTCCCTCCCTTTAAGGGAGGGTTGGGGAGGGTCTGCTGGTCCTTTGTTCCGCCACCAATACATCGATGCCCCGCCTCGTAGCAAGTTTAAGCTCAATTCCTTCGTCCAATATACGTTTATGCTTGGCGAACACTACCGACAATTGGTGCTGGGCTATCGGTTCTCCCACAGCAATCAGCGCGAGCAGGAGAGCATCTACCGCCTCGACCGCCTGCCGAATGCCGACTCAAGCTTCTCGAAACCCATCGACTTGCTGCCCAGCGTGACCGAGTATCAGCAGGTCTTCGACCGCACGAACAGTCATCTGGCACATTACATTGACAACACAAACGCCTTTTGGGCCGACTTCAAATACGGCTTGGGGCAGAAGGCTTGGGGGCAGTTCTACCTTGATTTCAGGATAGATGCCACGCTGAATGCGCAGCGACACGACTACGAGCGAGGCAGCATCGACACCCTTCTCCACCGATTCAGCCCGACGTTCGAGTTCAAGACAAAGCCCTGGCTGAGGACCAAGGAAGGTCATCATGCCGGACTCGAAGTGCGGGTAAGGAACGAAGCGCCCGAGCTGCTGAACCATGCAGGCATCGTCGACGACACAGACCCCATGAACATCCGCATCGGCAACCCCGGCCTTCGCTACGCCATCCGCACCGATGCGGTCCTCGACGGCAATCTGTATTCACTCCAGAAGCGCATGCACAACCGCGTCGACCTCAGCTACGGCTTCACACACAATGCGATAGGCATGGGTCAGATCTACGACCGCTCCACCGGCCGCCGCACGTTCATCCCCACGAATGTCAACGGCAATTGGGACGCCTCGGCCAAGCACACCATCAACTACAGCTTTGGTGACGGCAAGAAGCACAGCGCCGGCATGGTCACACAGTTCAGCTACAGGAACAGCGTCGATATTAGCCAAACCGAAGCCTCCCTTTGGGAGAGTGTTCCTTCGGCAGCAGGAGAGGCAAGCGGCAATGAGGCACTCCCCCAAAGGGGGAGCGGGGAGGGGGCCAGTGTCGTCCGTTCCGCCACCCTTTCCTTCTCGCCCAAAGTGAGTCTTTCGCTGGGCAAACACACCCTCGGCTTCTCGTCGGATGTGGCTTGGAACCGCTACACAAGCGACCGCACGACGTTCCAGAACATCAATGCCTGGCAGTACCGCATCGGCGCGGACGCCATCGTCCATCTGCCCTGGCAGTTCGACCTCACCACCGACCTCACGCTCTACGGGCGCACGGGCTATACCGACGCCTCGCTCAATACAGCCGACGTCGTCTGGAACGCCCGTCTGAGCCGTGCCCTGTTCAAGGGCAACTGGATTGTCATGCTCGATGGTTTCGACATCCTCGGCCAGCTCTCCAACATCACGCGCACCATCAACGCCCAGGGTCGCACGGAGACCTACACAGGTGTCCTGCCGCGCTACGGCCTCCTGCACGTCGTCTATAAGTTCCAGAAGAAGCCCCGAAAGCAGGAATAGGAAGTGTGGCGAGCAATTCCCTTGCTCGCAATAATCTGCTCCATCGCCCGCTGTCCCGTCGTTTATGACACAAAAAAAAGCCCGAGTCACCTCGGGCTTTTTGCTATAGGAAGGCGCCTTGACGCTATTTCGCGTAGGCGATGGAGCGTGTTTCGCGAATGACTGTTATCTTCACCTGGCCGGGATACGTCATCTCGTTCTGTATCTTGGTGGCAATGTCGGTGCTGAGCTGTTCGGTCTGCTTGTCGTCAATCTTGTCGGCACCGACAATGACGCGGAGCTCGCGGCCAGCCTGTATGGCGTAGGTCTTCACGACGCCCGGGTGACTCATGGCTATGTTTTCCAGGTCCTTCAAGCGCTTGATGTAGGCCTCCACAATCTCGCGACGTGCACCGGGGCGTGCGCCGCTGATGGCATCGCAGACCTGCACGATGGGTGCAAGCAGGGTCGTCATCTCCATTTCGTCGTGGTGTGCGCCGATGGCATTGCAGATGTCGGGCTTCTCCTTGTACTTCTCGGCAAGCTTAGCGCCGTAGAGTGCGTGCGGCAGCTCCGGTTCCTCGTCGGGCACTTTGCCGATGTCGTGGAGCAGACCGGCACGCTTTGCCTTCTTGGGGTTAAGGCCGAGCTCGCTGGCCATGACTGCGCAGAGGTTGGCCGTCTCGCGGGCATGCTGCAGGAGGTTCTGTCCGTAGCTGCTGCGATACTTCATCTTGCCGATGATGCGGATGAGTTCCGGGTGCAGGCCATGTACGCCGAGGTCGATGGTGGTGCGCTTGCCTACCTCGAGGATTTCCTCGTCGATTTGCTTCTTCACCTTTGCCACGACTTCCTCGATGCGTGCCGGGTGGATGCGTCCGTCGCTGACGAGCTGGTGGAGTGCCAGTCGGCATATCTCGCGGCGCACGGGGTCGAAGGCGCTGATGACGATGGCTTCGGGTGTGTCGTCCACGACGATCTCGGTGCCGGTGGCTGCTTCGAGGGCTCGGATGTTACGTCCTTCGCGGCCGATGATGCGGCCTTTCACCTCGTCGTTGTCGATGTGGAAGACGGTGACGGAGTTCTCGACGGCCGTTTCCGTAGCGACGCGCTGGATGGTCTGGATGATGATGCGCTTGGCTTCCTTGGTGGCTGTCATGCGTGCATCGTCCATGATTTCGTTGATGTAGGCTGCGGCGTTGGTCTTGGCCTCGTCCTTGAGTGTCTCGATGAGACGTTCGCGTGCCTCTTCGACGCTGAGTCCGGAGATTTCCTCCAGCTTCGTGCGTTCCTGGTTGATGAGGTCGGAGAAACGTGCGCCGAGCTCCTCTTCCTTCTTCTCGAGCATGGCCTGCTGTGTCTCCATGCGTTGGCGCTGGGCGTCGGCGTCCTGCTTGCGGCGTGTCAGCTCGTCCTGTTTCTGGTTGAGCTGCATTTCGCGCTGTTTGATGCGGTTCTCGGCCTGCTGAATCTGCTGGTTGTGCTGCCGCACTTCTTTCTCGAGCTCTGTACGTTTGCTCAGAAATTTCTCTTTTACTTCGAGCAGCTTCTTCTGCTTGATTACTTCTGCCTCCTTCTCTGCGTTCTCGCGGGCTTCGTCGGCGAGAGCCTTCCGTTTGGCGGGCACCACGACGAAGTACCAGATGCCCACCAGTACGAAAAAGATAATTATGGCAATAGCAATGGGCAGGGCTGCTATGATACCTGTTGGCATAGATTTAATGTTTGATAATTGTTAATACTCGGGTCACTTGCTCCTTGTGAGTGGACCATTTAGTTTGCCACTGTTCACTTCTCGTTTTTTTTGTCCAGTGCGGTCTCGACCTCCGCGAGCAGCGGTCGGAGAAGTTGCAACACAGGCTCTGCGTTGCCTTCTGCCTCCTGCCGTTTGCTCTGCAAGGCAATGTCGAGAACGGTCATCACCAAATACATCTCTGAGCTTTGTCCCGGGTAACTGCTTGTATAGAAACCAAACCTCTCCTTGATAAGTTTTTCGGCCTGACGATAGTAGATTTCTTCGTCACGCCTGATGGTCATGGGCAATGTCCACGAGCCGAACCGGAGAGTTATAGAGAGGGTATCGTCCATTATACCTGATTTTTATTCTTTAATCCCTAATGCCTAATCTTTAATCCCTATTCTCTAATCTTTAATCCCTATTCTCTAATCCCTAATCTCTAATCTCTAATCTTTCTCACTGCGTTACCTTGAGCATCGAGATGCAACGGTCAATGTCGCGCACCATTGTACGGATACGGCCTCGCATGTCTTTGACGTCGTTGTCGGCCATATCGATGTATTTTGCCATCTTCAGACGGCTGTATTGCTGTTTTAGCTCTTCGTTCTGTATCTGCAAGTTGAGTATTTCGTCATCTTTTGCACTCAGTTGTCCCTGCAGGCGTTCCTGCTCCTTCCGCAGCTTTTCCTGCTGCAGGATGAGCTGCCTGACGCGTGTTTCCAGACGCGTGACAAGTTCTTTCAGTTCCTGGTTCATGACAAAATGACTCAATTTGCGGGCAAAGATAATACTTTTTTTTGCGATATGCAAGTTTATTGCTCACTATTTTTCTTTGGTTCCTTCTTTGCGAGCATAACGATAGTGTGCACGTACTCTGTCATCCATGCTTCCGAGTAGCCCAGCGTGTTCTGGTACTTGCGGATGCTGACGCAGGTGCGGCGTACGCCTTCGTCCTTCCAGTCGTTCTTGGTCAGTATCTCGTGCACCTGCTTTGCAACCATCTCTCGCAGAGCGCCGCGCAGGAAGCTCGGCAAGCGCATCTTCCATTGCATGAGGTTGCCCATGAGCATCATGAGGTCCTGGCTGAAGCCTTGGAACTGGATGAGGTAGGTCTGTGCGTCCTGAACCTTGTGGCAGCGCTTCTTGATGCTGCCGTCAATCTCCGAGAAGAACGTGTCGCTGATGCCGTAGATGTCCTGCATGAGCCCGCGGCAGTGCTTCTTCTCTGCTATGCCAAGCTTGTTGTTGAGCGTGGCTACGCGGTAGGTCTGCTTGAAGATGCGCAGGTCGGGTAGGGCGGCCAGGTTGCTGATGCCCAGCTGAGACGCCATGACTGCCTGGTAGTAGACGCGGATGAGGAGCATGAAGTCCTCCATGCCGCCTGCCTTCGCCTGTGCTTCTTCCTTGTTTCGACCGAATAACTTACTGAATATCGACATGATGTTTCTTTACGATTTGAGTATTTTGTGTTTGCTTTTAATGGTTCTCTACATTATATATAATTAATAGACTTTGCCTTCGAGCGGCTTCGCAGGGTCCCGAGCCTCTTGAGCATGATGCGCACATCGAGCCAGAAACCCCAGTTGCGGCAGTACCATACGTCGGCCTCAGGACTGCCTTCCGTCTTCCCAGGGAACTGGTAGCTTGTGATGCCGGCCTTGAGCCTGTAGCCCGAGGCAAAGAGGCGTTGCAGCTCGTGGCGGTAGTTGGCATGGCCTTGAGGCGTCATGGTCTGCGAACCGACAATGGACATGCTTCCCCTGAGCACGCAGAGGAACTGCGGCAGCATCTCGAGGCGAGAGCGGCTGAGGAACTTGCCGAAGGGAAAATAGCCGGGGTCGTCGGAGCCATCGAGGAAGGAGGGCGCTGCATTGTAGTGCCGCGTGCGGAAGGTCAGGCTGTGGAACGTCTTGCCGTCCATGCCGCACATGTGTCTGAATGTGAGTATCGGACCGTGGCTTTGTCGCTTGATGCAGATGAATGCGACGAGGGCAAAGGGCGGAAAGACGGTGAGCAGGACGAGGAGGCTCAGCACGATGTCCGTTGTGCGTTTGAGCGCCTTGTTTGCCAGACTGCGCAGGGGACGTTTGTCGGGGGACAGCACGCAGATGGTGCCGCGGCATTCGCAGCGGACCAACGGACTCAGCGTCTCTTTCGGCAGAGGCAGCAGGTGCAGCACAACTCCCTGCTCGCGACAGGTGTGTGCCACCGCCTCCATCTCCGCAGAGGACAGAGCCGACGGGGTGCAGTAGACGGATGTCGTTTCCCGGTGGGCAGTGAGATGTTCCGCCAGGCGCTGTGCAATGGGGTCAAATCCGGACAGAGCGTCGCCCATCTCTATGCGGCTCAGCGTCAAGCCATACGTGTTCTGCTGAAGCGCTCGCTGCTGTGCTATGTCTTCCCCGCGGCAGATGAGGACGCCATGCTCGCTGTGGGCGGGCTGGGTGCAGTAGCGGATGAACCAGCTGTTGACGACGAGCCGTTCCACGGTCAGCGCGATGCAGAAGAATGCGAAGCTGAGGAGTTGCAGGGAAGTCCTTTCCGTAAAGACCACGAGGCTCAGCATGCCGAAGGCCAGGGCGGTCTTCATGGCGCAGGCCACCACCTCGTCCCTGCGTGCGGTCCGGCTAAAGGCGTTGCTGGGAATGAAGTGTGTCGCGATGAGGAGAGACACGAATCCCCAGCCCATGAGGACGGCCGTCGGCGACAAAAGATGTGTGCTCGTCAATGGTTTCGCTCCCAGCGTCATCGCAGCCACGTACACGCAGCCCGTCCAAATAAGCGTCTCAATCAGGATGGTCAGGCCGCCTCGCAGCCAGTGCCGCCGCGTTCGCCAGATATGTGTGTTGGTGCCTTCTGTTTGCATTGTTGTTCGTGAGTAATACGGTCAAAGTGCATATACTCGCACGCAAATGTACAACTTTTTGGGCAAAACGGAATACTTTTGGCAGAGAAATGTCGCAAAGAAACAAATTTTCAGGCAAATCCTTTTGCATTATTATAATAATATGTATCTTTGCACGCTGAATGGCATTCCATACATAAGAGTTAATATCAGAAACATACAAAACTTCAAAAGAAATGGCAGATTACGTTGCTAACGAAGAATTGCAAAAGGAAGAGGAGTCCAGTATCTTTAGCTTAGCTAACCTATGGACTATCGTTGTGCTTAATTGGCAGTGGATTCTCCTGTCCACCTTTATCGCCTTGAGCCTTGCCTTCCTGTATTTACGCTACACAAGCCCTGTCTATAACTCAGCCATGAAGGTGCTGATAAAGGACGATGATGGCCGCAAGCGCTCGATGAGCGGACAACAGATGAACCTGGAGAGCATGGGTATCTTCTCCAACAGTAACGGTTTCGACAACGAGTTGGAAATCCTGAACAGTACCAACGTCAACAGTCGTGTGGTGAAATCGCTGAAGCTTTATGTCAGCTATGCCATCCAAGGACGTGTCCGCAAGCAGGAGCAGTATCAGAACAACCCCATTATCGTCGACATGCCGCAGCACCAGCTTATTGTGCTGCAGGCACCCATCATGCTCGAGATTGACAAGGAGGGCAAGGGACTGAAGGTAAAGGGTAAGGTGTATCTGCCGGAGCAGAAGGAGCCCATCACCTTCGAGCGTGAGGTAAAGAAGCTGCCCGGCAGCATCAACACGCCGATGGGTGTCATCATCTTCCAGCAGAACCCCGGCACGAAGTGGAAGGACGAGACGCTCTATGCCACCATCCTCCCTATCGACCTCGCCGCTCGCATCTACAGACAGAAGCTTTCAGCTTCAGCCACCAGCAAGACGACGACCGTTGCCAACGTCACGTTCACCGACACGCAGGTAGGGCGTTCGCTCGACTACCTCAACGAGCTCATCAAGTGCTACAACGAAGATGCCAACGAGGACAAGAACGAGGTTGCCATGAAGACCGAGGAGTTCATCAAGGAACGTCTCGACTTCATCCGCGGCGACCTGGACGTCACGGAAGGCGAACTGGAGCAGTACAAGAAGAGCAACGAACTGATTAACCTGACCAATGACGCTACGACGGCGTTGACCAGCACGACGGAGTACCAGAAGAAGCAAGTGGAGTTCGAGACACAGCTCAACCTCATCAATGCCCTGGTCAACTACATGAACAACCCGGCCAACGCCATGCAGGTCATCCCGGCCAACCTCGGTCTGGACAATGCCAACCTGAACGAGGTGATAAAGAAGTACAACGACTATGTGCTGCAGCGCAACCGTTTGCTCAAGTCGTCGAGCGAGGACAACCCCTTCGTACAGCGTCTTACGTCGCAGCTCGAGGAGATGTGGCCTTCCATCAGGATGAGCCTTGAGGCCATCCGCAGCGATGTGATGACGCAGAAGGCCAGTGCCGACAGTCAGTATCACATGTTCAGCAGCCGCATCAGCAGCACGCCTACGCAGGAACGTGCGTTGACAAACATGAGCCGTCAGCAGGAAATCAAGGCTAACCTTTACCTCATGCTCCTGCAGAAGCGCGAGGAGAACTACATCTCCCTGGCAAGTACGGCAGCCAAGGCCCGCATCATCGATTCGCCCCAGCGCATAGGTAAGGTTTCCCCCAAGAGCGCTATCATCTGGCTGATTGCCTTGATTCTTGGCATGGCCTTCCCTGTGGGCATCATCTTCCTGTCGGATCTGTTGCGCTTCCGTATCGGCGGGCGCGAGGACCTGGAGAAGCTGACGAAGCTGAACGTCCTGGCCGACATTCCTTTGGCCGACAAGAGTGTGGACGGCGAGAAGGCGCTTGTCGTGCGCGAGAACTCGAACAATTCGATGGAAGAGGCTTTCCGTGGCCTGCGTACAAATCTGCGCTTCATCCTGGAGTCCGGCGAGAAGGTCATTCTCTGCACCAGCTGTATTCCCGGCGAGGGCAAGACGTTCGTCTCCACCAACCTGGCCATGTCGCTGGCCCTGATGGGCAAAAAGGTTGTTGTGGTCGGCCTCGACATCCGCAAGCCCCGTCTGGTCAAGCTCTTCGGCCTGCCTGCAGACAAGAAGGGCATCACGACTTTCCTTTCCGGCAACAGCAACTCATTCGATGTGCTGGACTCCCAGATTATCCACGGCGTAGTCAACAAGAACCTCGATGTGCTGCCGGCCGGTATCATCCCGCCCAACCCGTCCGAGCTCTTGTCGCGTGAACAGCTCGAGTGGGCCGTCAACCTGCTGAAGGAACACTACGACTATGTCATGCTCGACACGCCGCCCATTGCCCTGGTGAGCGATACGCTTGCCATCGGGCGCGTCGCCAATATGGCTATCCTGGTGTGCCGTGCCGACTACAGCCCGCGTTCGAACTTCGACATCATCAACGCCCTTAGCGCTGAAGGCAAGCTGCCCAAGATCAACCTGGTGCTCAACGGTGTGGACATGAGGAAGAAGAAGTACGGCTACTACTACGGCTATGGCAAGTACGGCAAGTACGGCCGCTATGCCCGCTACGGCAAGTACGGCAAGTATGGCTACGGCAGCTATGGTGTCTATGGGCACTACGGCGACCACACCAGCAAGGAACACACGGAGAAGTAACCGGGGGGACCCATACACTTCGCAAGCCCTATGCGGGGCTGGCTCTAATCGAGGCCGCCACCTGCGGGAGGAAATTCCCGGCAGGTGGCGGCCTCTTCTGTTGCTGTGCCTACTTTGCGACGCTGATATAGTAGCGCGGACCGGCCAGGAAGTAGCTCATGTAGGCTTCGGCACGCGTCACGGCGACGGGCAGACTTTCTCCCGCTGCCAGATGTGTGGCAATGGCGCTTGCCAGGGTGTCGCCCGTGCCGTTGCGGTCGTCGAGCTGGAGTTTCTTCTTGGGGTGCGGCGTGAGTGTGCCGGTTGTGCGGTCGTAGAGGTAGTCCACCAGATAGCGTCCTTCGACGACGCTCTTCACCAGCACGCTGCATCCCCACTGGCTGAGCCGTTGCAGGTCCTCTTCGGGGTTGCGGAAGGAGTGCCCCAGCAGGAACTCCGCCTCGCGGATGTTGGGGGTGATGAGCGTGGCGAGGGGGAAGAGCTCGTCCTTGTATGCCTTGATGGCAGCGTCGCTCACCAGTTGTTCGCCTGCGAAGTTGACGATGACGGGGTCGATGAGTATGGGCTGCCGGTCGTAGCGGCGCAGCACGCCTGCCACGGCGCGGATGATTTCCTCGGTGGGCAGCACGCCGGTCTTGATGCAGTCGGCTCCGACGGTGCTCAGGAAGGACTCCGCCTGCGAGACGATGAGCTCGGCCGGCAGGTGATGGATGCCCTTGATGCGGTTCACGTCCTCGTCCACGATACATGTCAGTGCGGCGGCGGCCCAGCCCCCGCATCGCGTGATGGCCTTGATGTCGGCTTGCACGCCTGCACTCCCCAGCGGTTCGCTGCCCGCAATGAGGAATACTTTGCCTGTTTTCGGTTTTTTCTCCATATTGGGGCACAAAGTTACGACGTTTCGGCGGAAGTATCAAAAAAAATGGCTAAATTTGCAGCTGCAACATGTGATTTGTGCATGAAAGACACCTATTAACCTATTTATATAAGTAAAGTATATATGATGAAAAACCTTATGGCAATCCTTGTGGCGCTGTTCTGCAGCCTTGCCGTGGCCGCACAGCCTTATTCGGGCGGCTTGCGCCATCGTCCCCATCACACCCACAGACTGCCCGGCGTCAACGAGCACCGCCTGGCCCGTCTGGAGAAGATGCGCAATGCCAACCTGCAGCTCCGCCATGCCGCAGGGCCGCTCCGGGCCAAGACACAGCCCGAGACAAAGCGGGGACTCGTCCTGCTTGTCCAGTTCTCCGACACGAAAATGCAGGCGAATGCCTCCACGCAGTGGAAGAACCGCTTCAGCCAGCGTGGCTACTCCCTGAGCAACCACGTCGGCTCCGTCCGCGATTACTTCCTCGAACAGAGCTACGGTCTGCTCGACATCGACTTCGACGTCATCGGTCCGCTCACCCTTTCCAAGAACCACGACTACTACGGCACGGCGCCCAATGCTAACCTGGACGACCGTGCTCCCGAGATGGTCATCGAAGCCCTGAAGCTTGCCGACGAGGAGATTGACTTTGCCGACTACGACTGGGACGGCGACGGCGAGGTGGACCAGGTCTACGTCATCTATGCCGGTGTGACGTCCTACGGCGAGTCGGGTTACATTTGGCCCCACGAGTGGGAGCTTTCCGCAGGCCAGTATTACGGCAACGGCTCCGGCGCCCAGCGACTGGACGGCGTCATCATCGACACGTATGCCGTCTCCAACGAGCTCGCCTCGAAGTCGGTGCTCAACGGCATCGGCACGGCCTGTCACGAGTTCAGCCACTGCCTGGGCTACCCCGATTTCTACGATACGGACTACAGCGGCGGCACAGCAGCCCAGAACTGGGACGTGATGGACGGCGGCTCCTACAACGGACCGCGCCAGATAGGCGAGGTGCCGTCGCCCTACACCGCCTACGAACGCTGGATGGCCGGATGGATTGACCTCATTCCGCTGACCGAACCGACGAAGGTGACGGACATGCCCGCCATCAATTCCGAGGGCGTGGCCTACGTCATCAAGAACACCGGCAACAACAACGAGTACTATATCCTCGAGAACCGTCAGCAGAAGACTTTCGGCAGGTACAACTACGGCCACGGCCTCATGGTCTGGCACATCGACTACAATGCCACGGCGTGGTACAACAACAACGTCAACAACACCAAGTCCCACCAGCGCATGACCTTCCTGCCTGCCGACGGACAGGTGGGCGAACTCCTGTATGAGGACGGCGCGTACTACTACAACATCACGACCGATGACGAGGCAGGCGACCCCTATCCCGGCCGGAAGAAAGTGCAGAGCGTAGAGCAGCTCACGTGGTTCACCTCCGAGAAAGGCGGCACCAAGAAGCACCAGAACCTGATACACGACATCGCCGAGGCAGCCGACGGCACCATCAGCTTCGTCTATGGCAACTATGTTCCCCTGTCGGCTCCCGAGCTGGCCCTGCCCACCGTCCTTTCCGCCGATGCCTTCGAAGCCAATTGGCTCGCTGTGGACGGTGCCACCAGCTACAACCTTCAGGTGGAGGAAGTGTCCGACGAACCCTCCCGCGCCACTCTCCTCTCCGAGGACTTCTCCGGCTTCAGCTCCATCTCCGACGGTCAGACCATCGGCAGCAGCACGCTGGACTCGTACATGAAGGACAGCGGATGGAGGTCGTCCTACATCTACGGCACCGCCAGCGACGCCATCCGTCTCTCCGCACAGAAGGCCAGCGGCTACATCGTCACGCCCAAGTTGAACAACAAGGACGGCGAGCTGTACGTCGGCTTCGACGCCGCCGACTTCGGGACCGATGGCAGCAGCGTGGTCGTGAGCGTGCTCAACGGCTCACAGACCGTCGCCACCCAGACCGTCGCCCTCAGCGCCGACCGCCAGAGCTACAGCCTCACCTTTGCCGACGTCCCCGCCGGAAGCCAGGTGAAGTTCGCATCCACAGCCGTCAAGAAACGTTTCTACCTCTACCAAGTCGACATCCAGGACATGAGCGGCTCGAACGGCAAGGTCACCACCTACACAGGCCTGACTGCCACCAGCCACATCGTCCGCACCACCGACGCGCTGGTCTACTACTACCGCGTGCAGGCCGTCTGTGCCGACGGCACTTCCGAATGGAGCGACTGGATGGAGGTTGTCATCCCCGATGCAATAGATGATGTACGCGCGGACGATGCCGAAGGCTCCGATGCCATCTACGACCTCTCCGGCCGCCGCCTGCAGCAAGTGCCCCGCACGGGCATCTATCTCCGTGGCGGGAAAGTCTACCTTTCCCGCTGATACACAGCAACTTTTTCTCCGCCGCAGGGAACAAAATCCATAGTCCTGCGGATAAAAACTTTTTCAGTGGCTTGGAAATATATTTCAAAGGCTCTAAAATATATTTCCAAGCCACTGAAATATATTTCCAAGCCTTTGAAATAGTTTTGTTCCCCGCCGCGTAGGAATTGTGAAAGTCATACATCTGATTTGTATTCCTGTCGTAATGGTAAAGCTTTCTCTTCCCTTTTCCTCCCGTCGCAGGCGTTCAGATTGAACCCAAAATGCTCCCCGTCGAGGGGCGAACGGCTCACTTTCTCGTCGCGACACGTGTTTCAGGCGGAAAATCTGCATTTTCTTCCCCAAAACGCAACATACTTTGATAAAAATTAACCTTCTTTTGTTAAAAAACATTAAAATGAAGGCTTTTATCATAGGCAGTTGTCGCGATTCGTTAAAAAAAACGTAAATTTGCTCTGTTTAGTGCGTGTAAAAGCCCTAAAAGCGCATGAAAACGTAGAAAAACAACAAAAAAACTAAATAAAACAATGCGTATGACAAACCGTTTAAGCAAATGGAGCAGACATTCCTCACGGGTGGTATGCCTGCTGGCAGCTTGCGGGCTGATGTATGCTTGTAAGGATGAGTTCATTCTGGACGATGAAAAGCCCAGCTGGCTCAGCTCAAGCATCTATCAAAGCCTCGAGCAGAAGGGCAATTTCAGAACCTATCTGAAGTTGTTGGCCGACAAGGATGTGAATCCCGAGAACATGCGTCCATTGACCGACGTGCTCAACCGTACCGGTTCGAAGACCGTCTTCGTGGCGAACGACTCCGCTTGGGATGCATTCTTTGCCCACAACGCAACGCTGCCCGAAGGCAACCCCTGGCACAATGCCACAAGCTACGAGAACCTGAGCCAGTCTCAGAAAAAGCTGCTGATTCACACCAGTATGCTCAACAACGCCATCGTCATGGAGAACCTGGCAAGCAGCGAGTCGAGCGGAACAAACTCTCCCACCAGAGGTGAGTACATGCGTCGATACACCGACGTGCTCGTCACCGACTCCATCACCTACGTCCCCTCCGACGATCTTCCCTTCAGCTACTCCACCACCGACAAGGACTACTGGGAGCGCTTCCGCGCCGAGAAGGGCGGACACGGCATCTACATGGCTACCGACTCCACAGTGCCCATGATGCTCCACTTCACCGCAGAGCACATGTCCAGGAACGTGGTCAAGGACGAGGACTTTGCCGTCTTCATGAATCACCCTCGCAACCCGAGCGACGTGCACATCTACGATGCACTCCTCAAGGAGAAGGACGGCGTCTGCGAGAACGGCTACATCAACGTCACCGAGAAGCCCCTCTGCCCCGTCACAAACATGGCTGAGGTCATACGTACCAACGGCAAGACGAACATCTTCAGCCACATCCTCGACCGCTTCAGCGCTCCCTTCTACAGCGCACGCATCACGGAGGCATACAAGATTCTCTATCCCAACTTCACCGACTCCATCTTTACAAAGAGATACTTCTCTTATAATAACTACTCTACAAAGGGCGGTTACGTGACAAAGCTGGATGCCAACGACAAGCCCGAACGCTTCGAGCCCGGACCTCTGGGAACCTACAGGACCTACAACCCCTACAAGGACGAGAACACCTCCGATATCGCTCCCGGTCTGCTCTACGACCCGGGATGGAACGGCTACTACGACGAAGTGGACGTCCGCAAGGACATGGCCGCCATCTTCGTGCCCAGCGACAAGGAAATGTGGCACTACTTCCAGAACGCCGGTGAGGACCTCATCCGCACATACTACGCCAACGAAGGCACAAAGGACGAGATTCCCTACACACGCGCCACAACCGTCGACGAGCTCTACCGCCAGATTGACGCCATCCCCCTGGGCACCATCTACTCCCTCGTCAACAACTTCATGCAGCGCTCCTTCGTAGGCTCCGTTCCCAGCAAGTGGAGCAAGCTCACCGACGACGCCATGGAGCCCCTCTTCGAGAACGTGGACGAAGCACTGGCACAGGTCGACACCTGTCTCGTGGCAAGCAACGGCGTGGTTTACGTCATGGACCGCACCTGTGTCCCCGCCGACTACCGCTCCGTTACCGCGCCCGCGTTCATTAGTAAGACAAACCTTATTATGAAGTCTGCCATCTACGACGACTACATGAACCTGAACTACTACGCATACCTCAAGGCCATGCAGAGTAAGTTCACCTTCCTGTTGCCCTCCGACAGCGCACTCTTCTACTACTACGACCCCGCCAGCATGAAGAGCCGTACACCCCGTGCCATCGAATTCTACTTCGTGGGCGGCTCCTTCCCCGTCAAGCTGAGGTTCAGAAACTACTACTGCCCCTACAACTGCAACGGACTGGACGATCCCAAGCTCGGCACCATCGGCAACGTAGTGCCCGGCACCAGCCTCTACAACAACAACGAGGTCACCAACCGTCTGAAGGACATCCTGGAGAGCCACACCATCGTGCACGACGGCACCAACCCCATGACCTTCGAGGATCAGGACTACTACAATATCGACCGCTCCATACCTCTCGACGAGTACTACCTCTCGAAGAACGGCAACGCCGTGAAGGTAGTACGTAACGACGAGGGTGTCGTAACAGCAGTCAAGGGCGGCCTCCAGCTCGAGAACGAGCGCCTCGGCATCGTCAGCGACGAACCCGGCGTCACCTCCTGCAAGCTCACAAAGATCCGCGACGTGGACAACGGTCACACCTACGTCCTCAACGCTCCCCTCGTACCCACCTACCGCAGCGTATACAGCATCTTCACGAACGACCTGGACCAGTTCGCAGCAGGTAAGGTTGGCTTCGGCGGCGAAACACCCTACAGCGCCTTCTACGACCTCTGCACAGCCGACGCTTACGAAACCGAGATTATCGGTTGCGGACTTGTAGACGGAACGCTCAGCAAGACACAGCGCGAGTCTGCCCTCAAGAAGTTCAAGATCTTCATCGGCGACAACGGCCTGGACTACAACGTGCAGTTCTTCAACAACTACCGTTACACCATCTTCGTTCCCACAAACGACGCTGTGGAAGACGCCATCGCACACGGCCTGCCCACATGGGAGGACATCTACGAGGACTACCACACCCACTGCAAGCCCTACATCGACGACGAGACCGGACTGCCCAAGCTCGATGCCGACGGCGAGATAGAGTACACCGACTCCCTCGCTACCCTCGAGGACAGCATCCGCATCTCGGCCAAGATAACTTATCTCACCAACTTCGTCCGCTATCACTTCGCCGACAACTCCGTCTTCGCCGACAAGACAGTCCTGCCTGCCAACGAGATGGTGACGGCCAGCTACGACAAGTTCACTGAACTCTTCTGCAAGCTGCACGTCGACCGCATCGCATCTGGCGACGGCACCAAGCTCCGCGTCTGCGACGATGTCGTATGGAAGAAGAACAACAACAGCATGTCAGGCGTCACAGCTCCCTTCGAAACCCTCGACGAGGTGAACGGAGTGGATGTCCGCAACATCCTGGCACGCGACGTATCCTGCAACACCTCTCCCGTCAACGTGGCCATGAAGGGTATCCAGATCAACTCTTCCAGTGCCGCCGTCATACACAGCATCCCCGGCTACCTCAACCACACCGAGGTCATCGACGGCGACCACACCAAGACATGGGAGACCACACAGAGTGCTATACAATATTTAAGGAGATACGCTATCCGCTAAAACAACAACACTATGAATAAAATAACTAAGCTTTTCCTGCTTTGGGTAGTCGCACTCATGGCGTTGCCCGCAAGCGCACAGCAACGGCGTATTTCAGGTACCGTTTCTGATGATATCGACGTCATCATTGGTGCCAACGTCAAGGAGATAGATAAGAACAACCGTATTGTCAGCCAGGCTGTCACGGATATGAATGGTAACTTCACCATGAATATCAAGGACCCGAAGAACACCCTGGAGATTACCTACATCGGCTACAAGAAGTACAGCCAGGTCATCGGCAGCAAGAACATCTTCCCCGTGAAGCTGCAGGACAATACGAAGACCATCAAGGAGGTCACCGTACAGGGTAAGAAGAACGCACCCACCACAGGCCTCGAGATTCCTGCCCGCGAGTTCGCCGGAGCCGTACAGAAGTTCAACATGGACGATATGGAAGGTCTCTCGTTCGAGTCCGTCGACCAGGCCCTGCAGGGTCAGATCGCTGGTCTCGACATCGTGCCCAACTCCGGTAACCTCGGTTCCGGTACTACCATGCGTCTGCGTGGTACATCCACCATCAACGGTAACGCACAGCCTCTGATCGTCCTCAACGACCACATCTTCGAACTTCCCGAAGATGCCCAGGACATCAACTTCGAGACCATGGACAACGAGGAACAGTTCTCCTCCCTGCTTCAGGTCAACCCCGAGGACATCGAGAGCATTACCGTGCTGAAGGATGCCGCTACCACAGCCAAGTGGGGCTCCAAGGGCTCCAACGGTGTCATCGAGATTAAGACACGCCGCGGCTCGCGCGGTAAGACTCGCGTCAACTTCACCTACAAGTTCAGCGGAACATGGCAGCCCTCCGGCTACGAGATGCTCGACGGCGACGGTTACACCATGATGCTCAAGGAAGCATACTACAACCCCAACCACATCAACACGTCTCTGCCTGAGCTGGACTACATCCAGGACCAACGTTATATATATAATCATTATAACCACAATACGGACTGGGTGAAGAAGGTACAGCAGTTCGGACAGGAGCACAAGTTCACCGTCGCACTCTCCGGCGGTGGCGAAAAGGCTACCTTCCGCATCAGTGCCAACTACGACAAGAGCACAGGTTCCATCATCGGTCAGAAGCTCGACCGCTTCACCACCTCTACGGCTCTCGACTACTGGGTCAGCGACCGCATCAAGTTCTCGAGCAACATCAACCTGGCCTTCACCACCAACCACAAGAACTACGGCAACGACATCCTCGACCGCGCACGCAACGCCATGCCTAACATGAGCGTCTACGAGTACGATGCCGAGGGCAACCTCACCGGCAACTACTTCAACATGCTGCCGCTGGCTGCCGTCTACAGTACAGGTGACACCGGACGACGCCCCAACGACGGAACCTTGACCTCCTTCGACCTCAACGACATGTTCGTGAACGGCAACCCCGTCGCTCGTGCCATGAAGGCTTGGTGGAACCAGAAGCAGTACAACCTCACACCGCAGTTCAGCATCGAGTACAAGCTCCTCGGCAAGGACGACGACCACCACAAGCTCAACTACGTGGGCGACGTACAGCTCAACATCTACAACACCAGCAACGACCAGTACTGCCCCAGCGAACTTCGCACCATGCCGTGGGTTTGGGGCGGCGACAATGCCGCAAAACTCACATCCAACGAACGTAACTACGTCAGCAACGACGAGTACAAGTCCCTCGAGTTCACCACACGTCACGACCTGCAGTACTACTCCGCATTCCCGAACCGCGACCACAGCCTGGGCGGCTTGGCACGCTTCGAGCTGGCTACCGGTAGCAGCAGCTCGCAGAACCTCGGCCTGTGGAACGTGCCCAACGGCATCACCGACCCCACAGTCGTGGCTTTGACCCGCGACGCAAGCTCCAGCAACGGCGAATGGCGCAGCTTGAGCTTCCTGGCCCAGGCTCACTACTCCTACAAGAGTAAGTACTCCGTCGACGCATCTGTCCGCATGGACGGCAGCACAAGCTTCGGTCGCGGACACAAGTTCGGAACGTTCCCCTCTGTAGGTGCACGTTGGAACATCATCGACGAAGGATTCATGCAGTGGAGCAAGGATTGGCTGAGCATGCTCGCCGTCCGCGGCTCATGGGGTATCACAGGTCTTAGCGCAGGCAGCGGCAGCAACCAGTACAACAAGTACGCTACCGCAGGCTACTACAACGGCCACCAGGTCATCCGTCCCGAAAACCTCTCGCTCGGCGAGCTGCGTTGGGAGAAGACCAGAAAGATGAACCTCGGTTTCAATGCCGGCTTCTTCAACGACCTCGTGACGTTCGAAGTAGAAGTCTACGACCACCGCACCACCGACCTGCTGATGGATAACCTCCGCATCGCCAGTGCCAACGGCTTCGCAAGTCTGGCCAAGGTCAACGCAGGTGTCCTCCGCAACAAGGGTTGGGAGCTCAACTTCTCCACATCACGCATCTGCAAGGTGGGCAAGTTCTCTATGAAGCTGCGTGCTAACATCGCACAGAACTTCAACGAGGTAGAGGAGATGAATCCCCTTATCCTCGAGAGCCTGAACGGCTCCGAGACCTATCAGCCCGGCAACCTCGACTACAACCAGCGCGTACAGATCGGCAACGCCCTCGGCTCCATCTACGGCCTCCACTATCTGGGCGTCTACAAGTACGACTACGACCACAACGGCATCACCAGCCAGTCTGTTGCCAGCTATGGCTACGCCGAAGAAGGCAACAGCGGCTACGCAGGTGCCGACGGCGTAATCAACTACAACGAGCCCATCAACACCGCTGCTGCCGACGCACGTCGCCAGGGGCGTCAGCTCGAGCAGCTCGGTGCCAACGAGGTGCCTCTCTGCCCCATCGCCTATGACGCCGACGGTCGCATGCTGACCGATGCCAAGGGTATACCCCTGCCCCTCTACTATTGCTACAACGAAGGTTACCGCTATCAGTTCCAGGGCGGCGACGCCATCTACGAGGACATCAACCACGACGGCCAGATTGACCGCTACGACATGGTCTACCTCGGCAACTCCAACCCCAAGTGCAATGGTGGTTTCGGCCTCAACCTCTACTTCGGTAGGCTGTCACTCAATGCAGGCTTCAACTTCCGTATGGGCAACCAGATTGTCAACATGGCTCGTATGAACCTGGAGAGCATGCTCAACAACAAGAACCAGAGCTTCGCTACAACATGGCGCTGGCGCAAGAACGGCGACGAGACCGTCATCCCGCGTGCACTGAGCAACGTCAACGGCTACAAGAGCTACAACTCCCTGCCCAGCGACCGCTACGTGGAGGACGGCGACTACCTGCGTCTGCAGTACGTTCAGCTGACCTACGACTTCGACGTCAAGAAGCCCTTCCTCAAGAAGCTCGGTATCAACCAGCTCAAGCTGTTTGCTTCTCTCAACAACCTCTGGTGCTGGACGAAGTACACGGGTGTCGACCCCGACGTCTCCCCGCAGGGATTCGCCGTTTGCCGCGACAACAACCGTACTCCCCGCTCCAAGTCATTCACGTGTAGTTTAACCCTTGGATTCTAAAATTGCTACAATATGAAACACATTATTAATATATATAAAGCTGCTTGCCTCACGGGACTTTTGGCCCTCAGCACAACTTCCTGCACGGATTGGCTGACCATCTATCCCCAGGACCGTGTCGTAGAGGAGAATTTCTGGGAAGACAAGAACGACCTGGAGGGCGTGCGCTACGGAGCTTACAGGCAAATGGCAAGCACCGTTGCCAAGTTCGCTGTGTGGGGCGACCTCCGCTCCGACAGCTACGAGCTGAACAGCATCGACCACAGCGACCAGAAGCAGCGCGACATGTACAACGAGATTATGACCGGTATGCCCGACTCCAGTATGGATGTCTTCGACTGGGGAAGTGTCTACACCACCATCAACTATTGCAACAAGGTGTTGCAGCATGGTGCTGAGGTCCTCGAAAAGGACAAGCAGTTCACCACCGGCGAATGGTATCAGATGAGAGCCGAGATGACGGCACTCCGTGCCCTGAACTACTTCTATCTGATTCGTGCCTTCAAGGACATCCCTTACACCACGAGGGTTGTCAATTCCGACTCTGAAGTTGACAACTTCCCCCTCACCAACCAGCTCGCTGTGCTCGACTCGATTATCAGCGACTGCGAAAGCGTGAAGGGGCAGGCCCGCAACCGCTTCTCTGCCAAGACCGACACGAAGGGCATGATTACCAACAGTGCCATCTATGCAATGCTGGCCGACATGTACCTGTGGCGTGCTTCCCTGCACCAGGGACGTCATGACAAGAATACGTTGGACTCCGGAATCATCGGCGGCGAGTGGAGGAAATACTCCTACCTCGAAGACTACCAGATGGCTGTCGACTATTCCGAACTTTGTCTGCAGGCTCTTGCCAGGCAGAACGAGGAGGAGAGGAACAGCGCCGGCCTCAACACTTCTTCTGAAGAGACAATCAACTACGGCCTCGGTTCCAGCTACAGCATGATCAAGAACACCACCTTCGAAGGTGCTTCGCAGTCAGTTGTCCCGCGTCTGGAGGCTCTTACCTCTATCTTCAAGACGGGCAACAGCCGCGAGAGTATCTTCGAGCTGCAGTACCGCGTGAGTGACGGATTGAAGAACGAGATTGTCAACAGCCTCTATGGCTATGGCAACGGAACACACCTCCAGGTTTGCAAGGCAGCCTTCGATCCCCTCTACGTAGGTGGCATTTCCGGAACGGATGTTGACTGTGGCGGCATGTGGGACTCACGTCTCTGGGTCTGCTGCCAGAACAAGCTGGCTACCGGTAACATCCAGTCCGCTAGTGCACAGGCTCAGGCAGGCTACTATTGCATGAAGTATCAAATTGGTTCCAATCCCTTCCTGACAATGGACGGAACTTCATCCAACCGCGAAATCAAGAGCCTGAGATATTCCTCGGTTGAGTATAACAACTGGATTGTCTATCGTATGACGGACGTGATGCTTATCAAGGCAGAGGCTCTTGCTTGCCTGGGTAACTCCAACGCCAATGCGGTCAAGGCTATTTGCAACGCCATCCACCGTCGTTCATACTGCAACTTCAGGGACGGCAGCAAGGTGCCCAACGAAGACGCTACGAAGGGAACCATCGGTAACATCCGTGCTACCGAAGAGAAGACCAGCACATCGGGCGGCACTACGACCGGTAACGTCGACAACGTCAAGCTGGTGCTCAACGAGCGTCAGATTGAGCTGCTCGGCGAGGGCAAGCGTTGGTTCGACCTGGTGCGCTATGCTGAGCGTAACTCCTACACGAAGAACGACCCCGAGGACCCGCGCGAACCTGGCGTGACAAACGGACAGACCGGCGTGGCTAAGATGGTCGACGAGTTCCTCAAGAATGCGTACAGCAACTATGCTACCACACTGAAGAACCGCTTCAAGAACCGCTGGGGACTCTACTGCCCCATCTACTACATGGAGGTGAAGGCCAGCAACGGTGCCATCGAGCAGAATCCCGTGTGGAACAAGTCCAAGTACGAACAGTAAGAGAGAATGAATAAGGTACCAGTTATTAAACGACATATAAGTATGGCTAATAACAGATTTAACAAATATATCGGTGCAATCGCCTTGGGTGCAGCTCTGACGGCTGTCACCGGCTGTACCGACACGTGGGACGAGCATTACGACAGTGATGTGTCCGTCTCAGGAACATCAAAGACGTTGTGGAACTACATTGAGGAAAACTGGGACAAGTACAGCCGCTTCGGTACGATTGCCAAGAATGCCAAGTACTACAAGGACAACACACATCCTGTCCCCACTTACACCTATGCAGATATCCTCAACGGCGGACAGGTGAACACCCTCTGGATTCCTGACAACGATGTCCTCTCCGAGGCAGAGTATGAGAAGTGGCTTGGCATGTGCCAGAGCGACAAGGTAGAGGACGGCTACAACGTACAGCAGCAGTTCCTCGGCAACCATATCGCGTTGTTCCGTCACAACATCACAGTTGCGGCAACCGATACGGTGAAGATGATTAACGGCAAGAACCTGATCTTCGACCGTGCAGAGGGAACAGGAAGCCTCCAGGAGATTCCCCTCTCTGCTGATAAGGACGAGAACAACATCGCCTTGCTCAATGGTGTGATTCACAACCTGAAGGGCATCGCTCCGTTCCGTTACAACTTCTACGAGCAGCTCAAGTTTACCGAGCCGAGAACGAAGTTCGGCGAGTATGTTGTGAGCAAGGATACAACCTACTTCTCCACAGCTCGCAGCATCGAGGGCCTTCCCGACGAGAACGGTAACCCCACCTACGTGGACAGCGTTTACTTCACTTCCAACCGACTCTTCTCGGGTCGTACATACTTGCCGGAGGAAGGTCGCGAGAAGTGGCAGATGGCAGAGAAGTGCTTCGGCGCAGCCATCAACGCAGAGGACTCCGTGTTCATTATGCTCATGCCTACCGACCAGGCTTGGGATGCAATGTTCAACAAGTTGCAGTCCGCCTACAAGTATGCCAACTCTTATGAAGACAAGACCAAAGGCGACTTGGGCAACAAGACCACAATCAAGGGGCTTGACCCCGATTCCCTGCAGAGGATGAGCCTTGGCATGGACATCATTGCTCCCCTCGTCTTCAACATCCACAAGCAGCCCAAGAAGAGCGACAACACGATGTGGAAGATTGAGGAGTTTATCGAAACCAAGGGCCAGGGCGTTGACTATCTGCTCAACACCTATGGCGATACCCTTCGCAATGTTGACGATTGGAAGACCACCAACCTCTTCAATGCAGAGCCCGTCCTGATGAGTAACGGCTATGCTTATATGGTCAATTCCCTGGAATTTCCCGAGAAGTTCCTTACGCCTGATGTAGAAGTCGAAATCGAGAGTGGTTACAATTTCTACAATACGGAAGGCCAGGGCACTCAGTTCAAGGTTGGCTCCGGTGCCAGGAGATGGACGTTCTCGAACACGAACTACAAGGACATCTCTGACCTGTACGGCACAGTCAGCAACAACAACTTCTATCACCTTCCCGGCAAGGATGCGAACTCTGCCCCCAAGCTCGAGATTAAGCTCGAGGGCAACAGTCCTACTGCATACGTGCCCAGTGCTCAGGTCATGAGCGGCAAGTATGACATCCAGGTTGTCCTCGTTCCGCGTTGGTACATGGACATCGCCAACCTCGGTGCAATCCCCAGCGACTACTACATGAAGGATACGATTCCTTATTACTATTTTGATGAAAATGGTGTGATGGTACGCGATACCATGTATGTGCCTATACCGGGCAAGATTGACACAACCTACGTGCGGGAGCTTGCATCCAGGAACAAATACAAGTTCAATGTATCGATCACCTATAACAAGGACGGTTCGGAGAAGACAAGGGAAAGCCTGGCCAAGAACGTTGTCTCTGAAGGTCTGAAGGTCGACACCATCACCGTAGCAACAGACTTTGAGTTCCCCACGTCATACAAGAACATGCGTTTCTCTTACCCTGTTCTTTACATTGAGGGCGCTGCCAGCAAGACGGATGTCAACCCCAAGGTTACAGATGCCAACCCGAATCCCCCGCGTTTTGTGTATGACCTTGTGATTGACAAGATTATCCTGAAGAGAAAGAACTAGCTTGTCCCACAGTAATACGTTAGCAGAATTATGAAAAAGACATTCAACAATACATTCCTGCATAGGACTTTGGGTATAAGTCTATGCTTTACGGCTCTTTCTTGTCTTTGCGTGACAAATGTCTATGCACAGGAGGAAGACGTCGAAGAAGAGGAGGCGGTTGTCGTTAAGAGAACTGCCAAGCCGGAGAAGACGTACGAGATGAAGGAGGTTCGCGGCCTGGTCATCGACGATGCAACGGGCGAGCCGATGGGCGGTGTCCGCATTCAGGCCCTGGGCTTGGAGCGCTACTCTGTCCTGACCGGCGAAGACGGTACGTACAAGTTCTCCATTCCCGTGTTCTCTGATGCTGTCTATGTCTATGCCGAAGGGTACAATCCCCTGCAGGTGGCAGTGAAGGACGGCGTGGCAAATGCCAACCTGATAACAGCCGACTTCAACAGCAACTTCACCGACAAAACAACAATCATATCGCAGAAGACGGCCTACATCAACGAGAGCAGCGGCCTTTCTGTCGACCAGGACATCGAGCGTCTGCTTTCCGGCGATGTTCGCACCATCCTGCGCAACGGCGTTCCCGGCATCGGGTCGTACAAGACCATCCGTGGCGTGACGTCCATCAATGCCAATGCCCAGCCGCTCATCATCCTGGACGGCAACATGATTGACCCGCAGTACGACCGCGTCACCATGCACGAAGGCTTCTACAACAACCTTCTTGCCGGCATCGACCCCGAGAACATCGAGAGCGTGCAGGTCATCAAGAACGGTACGGCCCTCTATGGTGCCAAGGGTGGCAATGGTGTCATCATCATCAACACCAAGCGCGGCAAGAGCATGGCTACGAAGATCGGTGTACGCATCTACGGCGGCTTCGAGCTGGCTCCCAAAAGGCTGAGCATGCTCAACGGCAACGAGTACAGCTCTTATCTGAGCGATATGACGAGCACCATCAAGAACATGTCTGCAAGCAGCCTCAGCCAGTATGCATTCTTGGACAAGAGCCCGTCGAACTACTACCGCAAGGTGTTCGACAACGACACCGACTGGCAGAAGGACATGTACCGCACCGCTGCGACGCAGAACTATAAGATTAATGTGGAAGGTGGCGACGACGTCGGCATGTATGCTCTTTCGCTGGGCTACACCAACAGCAACAGCACAGGCAAGGGCACTGACTTCTCCCGTCTGAACCTCCGCTTCAACACCGACATTCAGGTCTTCAAGAGGCTGCGCACAGGTCTGGACATCGCTTACAACCAGACCAGCTATGACATTCTGGACAATGGCTGGAGCGACGACTACTCCATGCAGAACATCGGCTCTACCAATGTGCTCGGCCTCATCCAGGCACCCTTCATCAGCCCCTATGCCTACTATTACGACGAGGATGCTCACAAGCGCAATCCCACTCTTCCTTCAGGCGAATACCTGACCCTGTCGAAGGAGTACGCCGGCAAGTATGCCAGCAACAGCTACAACTGGGTGGCTAATCCCTTCCGCTTCCCCCTCACGCTCGGCGACAACGGCATCAACGAGGCTCTGCGCAACCCCTATTGGATTCTTGAGAACGCTCCCGGCGAGAACAAGAACTATGCACAGACCACGCAGATTGACCTGAACGTCAGCCCCAAGTGGGAGGTGACGAGGACCTTCAGCATCAGCGACCGCTTCAACTTCCTGATGACGCGCAACAGCGAGAAGTACTTCCTGCCCGTCAACGGTACGACCAACTACTTCCTCCAGGACCTGGGCGAAATCAATGCCGTGCAGAAGACGCTCTTCGCCAAAGAGACAACCCTGCAGAACGACCTTCGCCTGGACTGGCGCAACATCTACGGCGCTCACACCGTGAACGTCTTTGGCGGCTGGCGCTACAATAACTACTCCTATAGCTACAACTACATGCGTGGCTACAACAACGAGAACGATAAGCTGCCCGTCATGAACAAGAACATGGCCTACCTGAACTATGGTGGCACCAATGACAACTGGATTGACATGACGCTTTACCTGGACGCCAACTACAACTACGCCAACCGTTACTTCGCAGATGCCACGGTGAGCATGCAGTCCAGCAGCCGCTTCGGTAAGAACACCAAGCAGGGCATCAAGCTGGGCGGCGTCAGCTGGGGTGTGTTCCCCTCCGTACAGTTGGGCTGGCTCATCACCAACGAGAAGTGGTTCCCCACATCGTCCAAGGTGAACTACCTGAAACTGACGGCCGGCTTCGACCAGAGCGGTAACGACGACCTCGACTACTATGCAGCCCGCACCTATTGGGAGAGCATGAAGGTGACGAACAACACCGTCGGCCTCTACCTCAACAACATCGAGAACAGTACCATCCAGTGGGAGACCATCACACGTTGGAACGTTGCTCTCCAGGGCGTATTCCTCAACAACCGCCTCTCCGCAGGTCTCGACCTCTTCTGGAACAAGACAGACCACCTGCTCACCCTCAAGGAGCTTCACTATATGGCTGGCATGAAGAAGTACTGGACCAACGAAGGTGCACTCACCAACCGCGGCTTTGAGTTCAATGCCACAGCGGCCATTATCAACAAGAAGAACTGGAAGTGGGAACTGGGTGCAACCCTGGGCCACTACAACAACAAGATCACAGCTCTTCCCGAAGGCCAGAGCAACACCATCGTCCAGGTGGATGCCAACAACGGCTCCGTGACGAATACCATTCACGGCTACACTTCCAGCATCTACGGACAGGACAACGTCCTCACAGCCGTGGGCGAGGCCGTGGGCAGCTTCTTCGGCTGGCAGACCCAAGGTGTCTTTGCCAAAGAAAGTGATGCGGCTACAGCCTACAATGGTACTGACTACCTGAAGTATCCCACCGGCCTTGAGGACGAAGGCAAGAAGTTCTACAACTTCGGAGCAGGCGACGTTCACTTTGTCGACCAGAACGGCGACGGTGTCATCGACGATGCCGACAAGGTTGTCATCGGCAACCCCAACCCCGACATCTACGGCAACATCTTCACCAGCCTGACATGGAAGAATCTCCGCCTCGACGTCAACTTCAAGTACAGCCTCGGCAACGACGTGTACAACTATCAGCGCAGCGAGCTGGAAGGTCTGAACACGACCTACAACCAGACCACTGCAGCCCTGCGCCGCTGGACGTGCGAAGGTCAGGACACCGACATGCCCAAGGCTTGCTACACCGACAGCGAGATCTGGCGCAACAACGAGCGTATGAGCGACCGTTGGATTGAGGACGGCAGCTACCTGAAGCTCAAGAACGTGCGTCTCACCTACAAGATTCCCTACAGCAACAGCTGGCTGCTTGGTCTGAAGGTTTGGGGCGAGGCTAACAACCTCTTCACCATCACCAAGTATCTGGGCACCGATCCCGAGATGAGCTGCCGCAACAGCAGCCTCTATCAGGGCATCGACACGGGTCTGCTTCCCAGCGGCCGCAGCTTCAACTTCGGTGTCTCGATTAACCTATAGTCTCATAAGTCTCATAAGTCTCATAAGTCCCATAAGTCCTATAAGTCCTATAAGTCCTATAAGTCTTATAAGTCCTATATAAACCAAAAAGAAATGAATAAGATGAAAAGCAAATCAATTATATGCATGCTGTTGCTGAGCATGATGCTGGGCATGTCCACCACATCCTGCCAGGACATGCTCTCTCCCGACAGCGAGCGTCACTCATACACGGTCGCCGAGGACACCCTCTATTCCTACTGGGGTATTCTCAAGTCTCTGCAGAACGTGGCTGAGCGCTACGTTATCCTCAACGAGTGCCGTGGCGACCTGGTGGAAGCAGGAGTCATCAGCGATACCATCGCTCCTATTATGAACTTCGGTATGGGTTACACAGGCTCCGAGAAGTACAAGGATGGTGCCTGTGCATACCTGAAGGTCAGCGACTACTACCACATCATCAACAGTTGTAACGCTTACATCGCCATGTGCGACACGAGCCTCACCACCGGCACGAACCGCAAGTATATGATCAAGGAGTATGCTCAGGTGCAGGCCATCCGTGCATGGGTGTACATGCAGCTGTTCTATGCTTACGGCCCGAACCGTGTGCCCTTCTACACCGAGCCGATGCTCACCACCGACGACATCAACAACTTCACCGCCGGAGGCAACTATCCCAAGGTTACCCCCGAGGCGCTGGCCGAGCAGCTCGGTCCGGACCTGGAGAAGATGGAGCAGGTGGAGAAGATGTACGGCTATCCCGAGTACCTCAACTATGGTGATGCCAATGCCGGTAACACCCATTTCGTCTGCCACAGCAGCCGCTGCATGTTCCCCGTCAGCATCGTGCTGGGCGACCTCTATCTGCTGAAGGCTGCCGCCTCGCAGTCGCAGGCCGACTACATGAAGGCTGCCACGCACTACTACAACTTCCTCAATTCGAAGTATGGCGGTCCGCTCTCTGCAGACAACTACATCAGCTATGGCCAGCTCGACGACAAACGCGACAATCCCCTCTACAGCTATTCGAGCCTTCCTTCTACCGGCTTATCTGTTTTAGATTTTGATAACAATCCCTTTACCGAGACGGGTGCAGCAGACAGGGAGATAGAATCCATCACCTGTATTCCCAGCAACGAAGGTAAGCTCGAGGGTAAGGTTCTGACCGACATCTCTCGTCTGTTCGGCTTCGAAGCCCAGATGCGAACCTCTGGCGGTGAGAGTGCCACCGCAAGCGTCGGCCTGACCCGCAACTACGAGCGTCAGCTCATCCCCAGCCGTGGCTACGAAGCTCTTTGCGACAGCCAGAAGTACGAGATTTACGTTGGTACGGCCAACAACGGCCAATTCACGCCCGACACTATCGATGTAATCCCCGGAGTGGGCGACGCCCGTCGCGCTTGGATTTACGAAGACAACGGTTCGCAGTGGACCTTCCGCGTAGGCGACGACGTGCTCTATGGCAAGATGGTTTCCAAGCAGAACCCCAGCGGCATCTTCACGCAGACCTATCCCGTTGTCTACCGCAAGAGCACCGTATGGCTGCGCTTTGCCGAGGCGCTGAACGGCGCAGGCTTCCCCAGCTATGCATTTGCTGTGCTCAAGACGGGTATCTGCTCGAATTCCGAATGGTTCCCCACCGATCCTGCTACGAGGTACGCCTCCCTCAACCGGAACAGGACACAGTGGTACGGCTTGTATAATTATACGGCCTACGACTATGCGGTGTCCGACTCTATCTATTGCTATGTGGATGCCGTCACGGGCGACACCATTCCCTCTCCCGCTGTCGGCACCTGCGACACACCGGTTGAGCTTCTCGAGGCCGTGCTGAACTACTTACAGGCTGAGTACATAGCTTCTCAGAACACCGAAAATCCGATGGCAGAACCGCGTACTATCTTCGATATGAACGGCAACTTGTACGTCGAGGCATTGAATAGCATCCGCTGGGCACCCAAAGATGCCAACTCTTTCAGCAACGAGCCTGTCAATGGCGGAGCTAATGCTGCATGCTACTATCTGGATCGTCGCGAGGTGGCTAATGCTGCCAATCATCCTGAGTTCATGGACTTCAACCAGCCTTACCTGCAGGGATTAAGCCGTACCGTCAGAATTCCTTACAAGGAGCAGGGCAAGTTGCTTGTCACCACCCTTACGAGTTCTACATACCCCGAAGCAATTGCAGGCGTTTATTACACCATTGGTGTTCACCAGCGCGGTTGCGGTCTTGTCTTCTACGACGATCCCGAGTATTGGAGTGGCAAATATATCGGCCGCTCTTCCTACAACTACGTAGACCAGGTAGCAAAGAAGATAAAGGACGTCAAGCAGAGGGATGTCACCGCAGAGGAAATCTACAGCGGCACCATCGACGATGACGTGAAGGAAGCCGTAGAGGATCTCATCGTCGACGAGATGGCTCTGGAGCTTGCCTTCGAGGGCAGTCGCTTCAGCGACCTCTGCCGTGCCTCGCTGCACCGCGGTCCGCAGTATCTGGCCGAGCGTGTTGCTATGCGCAGAGGCTCGGAAGACAGCGGCCTGAAGGCTTGGCTGTCCAACATGAACAACTGGTGGCTCCCCATCCCCGAGGAGTAAACATCAGCACATAACAGCACAAAGAACTTCCCGAGAGGGCGCGTCTGTTTCAGCAGGCACGCCCTCTGCTTATTTCTGAAGCGCCCTGCGCTTATTCCGGAAGCGCAAACCACTCGTCACTCATCATATTTGTTCTTAACAGTAAGTAACTCAGTTGATAAGACCCTGACGAGTACCTGACAACCTCGTCACACTATGGTGAGTTGCTTAGTGTCTTTGTGGCTTTGTGTTTGTTTAACACATGATAGGCTGTAAGTAACTATTCAGCGGAAGGTCAACAGGTATCTTGTTATTAGGAAACGAATTGGAATAATGATAATAATAAACTCGCGCAAATGGAAGTGTTATTCTTCTTCGCGGATAGGAATTATTATAATTATCTCAATTCGTTTCTTTTTGCTTCATCAGTTATATGCCGACGCTATTTGCTGAATAGTTACGGCTGTAAGTTTCCATATTCGTCGAGTTCACGTTATATTTAGTTGAATATATTTACTTTTAATATCGTCAAAATAATCATTAAACGAGTGAGAAAGTCGGTATTATGCCATCTTTTACCTTAATTGCCACCCTCGAAAGATTATTTTCCGTACCTTTGCACCCGGTTTCGAATGTTTAATGCCTTTATGCGACTGCTTCGCAAAAGAATCTGAACACATAACACACCCAAATAACAAAAACCAAATTATGAAGAAAATTTTACTCAGTATCGTGTGCTTCCTTGCTGCACTTTGCGGCATGGCACAACAAGAGAAAGTCTACACCGAGCCGCTCGTCGTCACCATCGACGGCGAAATCAGCGAGCCGCAGATGACGCCTGTCACCGTAGTTGACAATGGCGACGGCACCGTCAACTTCATCCTGAAGAACTTCTTCCTCAGTATCGGAGACGAACCACTGCCCGTAGGCACTATGGAGATGTGCAACCTCCCCGTCGAAGTAGGTGCTGACGGCTTGAAGTATATCAGCTTCGACGGCTCGTTGGTCATCAAGGAAGGCGACACGCCCGGCGTGTTTTTATGGTTCGGAGCGATGATGGGCGAGATACCGCTGAAGATGAAAGGTAAATTCAACGATGAGAAACTTTTCGTCACCATCGACATCGACTTACAGGGCGAGATTATCTTTGTTCAGCTCGGCAGCGATGACTTTGGCCCCGTCGGTACCCGCGGCGACCTCAACGGCGACGGGAAGGTTGACATTGCCGATGCCGTCAGCATCCTCAACGTCATGGCCGAAGGCTCCGACAACAAGGCTGCCGACCTCAACGGCGACGAGAAGGTCGACATCGCCGACTTCGTCTCCGTCCTCAACATCATGGCCGGGGAATAGCCTGAGCCGACACTTCGTCCCAGCGCAATACAGAATCAAAAGAGAATGAAAGTCCTCCGCCGCTTGCTCCTTCTGCTGCTCTTGCTGCCTGCCTGTGCATTCGCTCAGACCGACTCTGCCGACGCGAAGCAACCGGCCGAGGACTTCGTCATCGCTTCCGTCTGCGTGGCAAGCCCCGGCGAGGAGATTTATTCCGCCCTCGGACATGCTTGTCTCCGCCTGCAGTGCCCTACGCACGGACTGGACTATGTCTACAGCTACGAGAGCGAGGATGTCAGCCACAAAGTGCTCGACTTCTTTGCCGGACGCCTGAAGATGGGCGTTCGCGCCGTTCCGACCGAGGAATACGTGGCGCAGTATGCACCCGAAGGCCGAGGCGTGACGGAATATGTGCTTCGCCTGCCCATCCGCGTCAAGCAGCGTCTCTGGCAACAGATGGACCAACGTCTGCAGTACTCGCCCGTCCCCTACGACTACATGAACCGCAGCTGTGCCGTCTCGGTGCTCGACTGGCTGGAAGAAGCCATCGGCAGGGACAGCCTGGAGTACGCTCCGTGGCCGGAGAAGTACGGTCGCTCGCGCAAGGAGATAGGCGGCGACAGCATCGTCAACGAGTGGAACCACATCTTCGTGTGTACGTTCGTGTCAGGCGAGGCCAACGACGTCCGCATCGACAACCGCCGCAAAGTCATCATCCCCGGCGAGCTGGTGGAGGTGCTGCAAGGAGCCAAGGCATTCGGCATCCCGCTCGTGGAGGACGGATGCAACGTGCTACAGCCCACCACGAAAACCGTCCAGCCCGCCCGTGTGACGCCCCTCATGCTCTCGCTCGTCGTGCTGCTGCTCTCGCTCGTCAACCTGCGTCTGCACAATGTTTGGTTCCGCGCAGCCGTGCTTACCCCGTGCCTCTTGCTCGGTGCGTTCGTGCTCTATCTGGTAGCCTTGTCCCACTTGCCCTGTACGCAATGGAACTGGCTCGTCATCCCCTTCTGTCCGCTGCCCTTCCTCCTATGGAGGTGGCGCAGACACTGGGCATTGCCCTTCGCCGCCATCTGTCTGGCTTGGATAGCCGGGATGCTCCTCTACCCGCATCAGATAGTGGACAGCGCCCACCTCGTGCTCGCCGCAGCAATGGCAGCCTGCAACGTTGAAATAAAGAAAAACACTGCAAGATATCAAACAACAAGTACAAAAAGTAACCTTTAGAAGGATTATGACACAAAACAGACTCATGAGGCTCCAAAGCCTCCTCGTGGTGATGCTCACCATGTTCAGCGTGTCGGCTATGGCCGGCAACAGCAAGTATTACTCCAAGGCAACAGCCAAAGTTGCCGAGGGAGAGGGTAAGGTATACGTAAGTTACGCCTCCGCCGTCGAGGAGGACGCTCGCGAATATGCAGCAGAGTCTTCTGCAGAATCCGGAGCCGACGAGCAGAGCAGTGCGCCCAGCCACAGCTATTACCTGTACGCACAGGCCGGCGAGGATTACAAGTTCTCAGGCTGGTACGCCACAGAGGAGTGCTCGGGCAATCCCGCAAGCACCGATAATCCGTACATCGCCTCCATCACGGCAGACACCAAGGTGGAAAGTGCAACCCAGACGTTCTATGCAAAGTTCGAATATGTTGACCCCACTCTGCCTTACTTTGAGTTCAGCCAGGATCATATCTACGTGAACATCGACGCCACACCTGCCGTGCCCGACGGCCTGCTGGTGAAGAACGTCACAGCAACAGCCGCCTCCAGCAATACGGCGGTAGTCGAAGTGGACGAAGCCGGCACGCTGACCCCCAAGGCTCCTGGCACGGCAACGGTTACCCTCTCGTCCGAAGGCTATGAGGACATCGCGTTTCTCGTGACCGTCATCAACAACGTGGAAGCCGGCGTGACACAGATTGGCAACGGCGACTTCGAGGACTGGCGCGGTGTGACAAGCAGCAACGATGCCCCCGACAACTGGAACTCCTTCCAGACCAACGAAGGTTCTTTCGCAAGCTTCGCCCGTGCTAAGCAGGTACAGATGGTCGAAGGCGGGCGTCCCGGCAGCAACGGTCTCTACTGTGTCGACATCTGGTCGCGTTCCGTCCTCGGCATCGCAGCCCAGGGCAACCTGACGACCGGCTGTATCAACGCCGGTGCTACGACTGCATCAGACAAGGGCAACTACAACTTCAGCAAGACTTCCGACCCCAAGAAGAGCGAGACGCTCTCCCGGATTCCCAGCGCTATCCGCTTCTGGGCAAAGTTCGTTCCTGCCGCTGAGAACGCAGAACATCCCAACGCTCACATGGAGGCTGTGGTACACGACGCTTACGACTACATCACCTACAGCGATCCTTCCTTCGAGTCGGACGAGGAAAAGGCTCATGTCATCGCAAAGGCCAGGAAGGACTTCCCCGCCACAAACGGCGAATGGCAGATGTTCGAGGTTCCCTTCGAGTGGACCGGCAGCTATACCGACGGACAGATGTACATCATCGTCAACCTCGCAACAAACGCCGATCCCGGTCAGGGCCAGGCAGACGACCACCTGTATGTCGACGACGTGGAACTCGTCTACAACGATGAGCCTGCGACGGTTACCTATGAGAAGTATGTGTCTGTCGGGAACGGCACACCCGTGGAGACCTCCATCGACGTGACGTATCGTTATAATGATGCGAACACGCTCGACTTCAACCTGAAGAACTTCAGCCTCGGTGAGACCACAAATATCGGCAACGTCACCATCGACGGCCTCGAGGTCGACAGCGAGGGCAAGTTCTCCTTCGACGGCACGATTCAGATTACCGCAGGCGACAAGGAAGGCGTCGACATGTGGATGGGTCCCATGCTGGGCGACATTCCTCTCGTGATGGAAGGCACTATCAGGAACGGCTACTTCTATGTTCTTCTCAATATCGACATCCCCGGCTCTCCTGTCCGCGTTGAGGTCGGCGACAAAGGCGAGGCTACACTTGCCGTCGGCGAGTCCCTCATCGGCACATTCTGCGCTCCCTTCGCTGTCGTTCTGCCCGAGGAATATCAGCAATACGTCAGCACCGTTACGGGAGCCGACGAGAAGGGCCTCCTGACGCTCACGGCCATCGAGACGCCCGTCCTTCCCGCCAACACGCCGGTTGTCGTTCAGACCCCTGCGGCAATTGAGATGGTTGTCAGCGGCATCATCGTCAAGGGTATGCCCACCGTCGGCTTGCTTACAGGTGTCTACACGGACACTCCCGCCCCCGCCGGCTCTTATGTCCTGCAGAACAACAACGAGCGTATCGGCTTCTATCAGGTAGCTACCGGCAGAAACAACCAGCCCACTGTGAAGGCTAACCGTTGCTATCTGACAGCTCCTGCAGCCGAAGTCAAGGCATTCTTCTTCGACGAAGACGAAGCAACCGGCATGAATGAAGAATTAAGAGTGAAGAGTGAAGACTCTTCTGTCTACAACCTCGCAGGCCAGCGCCTCGGCAAGGTGCAGAGAGGCATCAACATCGTGAACGGTAAGAAAGTTTTAGTGAAGTAAAAGGCTTTTATAGTTAAGAACCAAATGACACATACCCCCGTTTGTCACCTCCCCTTCGGGGGAGGCATCGAGGGGGTCGATATAATGAAAAAGACATATATGATGCCTGCATTGCAAGTCAACGAAGTACAGGCAGAAAGCATGACGGCTGTGAGCTTGATTAACGTTAGTGCCGACCCCAACGGCGAGGTTCTGGTGAAACAGAATAACGGTTGGGAAATCTGGTACGACGAAGAGTAATCATTTATCCTGTGACGATGCCGCTCATCACCATCCTTGGCCCCACGGCTTCCGGCAAGACGACGCTTGCCGCCCACCTCGCTGCCCGTCTGGGCGACGCTGAAATCATCAGCGCAGACAGCAGGCAGGTGTACCGCGGCATGGACGTCGGCACGGGTAAGGACCTGGCCGACTACGAAGTGGAGGGGCAACTTATCCCCTATCATCTGATTGACATCTGCGAGGCGGGAGAGAAGTACAATCTCTTCCGCTTCCAGGAAGACTTTCACAAGGCCTACGATGACATCCTCCGACGTCATCGCAGGCCTATCCTTTGCGGCGGCACGGGGCTCTACATCGAGTCTGTCCTGAAGGGTTACAAAATGGAGGCCGTGCCGGAGAACCCTGCCTTGCGCCAGGAGCTGAAGGACCTTTCCCTGCCAGAGCTCAAGGCAATACTGGAGGGCTACAAGACGTTGCACAACGTCACCGACCTCGACACCACGAAACGTGCCATCCGTGCCATCGAGATTCAGGCTTACTATCGCGAGCATGGCACGCTGGAGCGCGACTTCCCCGCCCCGGACAGTTACATCGTAGGCATCAGCATAGATCGCGACCTCCGCCGCTGTCGCATCAGCCAGCGCCTGCGTCACCGCCTGGAACAGGAGGACATGGTGGGCGAAGTGCGCCGCCTCCTGGAGCATGTGCCTGCGGAGGACCTCCTTTATTATGGTTTGGAATACAAGTATCTGACCCTTTATGTGCTGGGCCGGCTAACGTACGACGAGATGGTGAGCCAGCTGGAAATCAGCATCCATCAGTTTGCCAAGCGCCAGATGACCTGGTTCCGCGGCATGGAGCGGCGCGGCTTCACCATTCATTGGCTGGACGGCACCTTGCCCCTCGACGGGCAGGTGGAGAGTATCATCCGTGGCTACAATAATCTGACTTAGTGCGACGAAAGTCCTGCCCGCCTGCGATGAAGTTCGTTGCGGCAGGCTATAAAACAATTTCAGTGGCTTGGAAATATATTTCCGAGCCACTGAAATTTATTTCCAAGCCTTTGAAATAGATTTCAGAGGCACGGAAATTGTTTTTATCCTTGGGGTGAAATGTTTATATCCTTGAGGTGCAGGATTTGTGTCTGTGCTGCCAAGGGTTATACATCAGCTGTAGCGGTTGATTTGCCCCAGACGCAGTACGGTGGTTTTCTTGATGTTGTTGAGGCGGCAGAGGCGGTCGACGGTGGTGCCGTACTTGCGTGCAATGGACGAGAGCGTGTCGCCTGTACGGACTTTATGCACCGATGTGCGCGGTCTGGCCTTCATTTCCTGCATCCGCTTCTGCTGGTATGCTTCGCTTTCGGCTTCCTTGGCCATGAGAGCCTGGGCTGTCTCTTCGTCCATCTCCTCTTCTCCGCCGTCGATGTTGCTGCTTGCCAGCATGGTGCCGCGGCCGTTGGAGCAGTAGAGATAGTAGTCGCCCTTCACGTCCTGGGCTTCGAAGTCAAAGAGTTTCTCGGGGTTGATGAACTGTCCGAGGAAGCGTGTCTCGAAGTGGAGGTGCGAGCCAGTGGAGCGTCCGGTGTTGCCGCCAAGTCCGATGACGTCGCCGGCCTTGACAATCTGGTCTGCCTTGACGAGGTGTTTGCTCAGGTGTCCGTAGAGAGTCTCCAGTCCGTTCGGGTGACGAATCACTATGTATTTGCCGTAACCTCTGCGGCGGCCTTGGTCTTCCACGACGCGTACTTTGCCCGAGAAGGCTGCGCGGATGGTGTCGCCGACGAACACCTTGATGTCCGTGCCGTAGTGCTGACGGCGGAAGGAGCGTCGGTAGCCGTAGTGGCTGGTGACCATGCGGCTGTCGCAAGGCATGTGGAACTTCCTCAGATCAATGCGGTATTCAGAGGGGAGCGCCACGCCGTAGTCGCGTGTGTAGTCGTTGTTCCAGGTGGGATAGAGTGCTGCTGCGGGAGCCTGCAGCTCGTAGATGGATTCCTGCTCGCTGAGCCGTATGAGCGAGATGCTGTCGATGGCGCGCATCTTGTGGTCGATGGGGGCGATGCTTGCCAGCCGGTCCTGTGCAAAGGCTGTCGAGCCGTTGAACATTGTCCACTGGGCGAAGAGCAGGGCTATGGTGAGTATTTTTTTCATTCCAGGCGGTTGTTAGTTCGGTGTTGAGTGGGCGGTCGGCTCAGGCTTCGTCTACGGCGTAGAGTCGGTCCATGTTGAGGTCGCCCATGTCGAAGAGCTCTTCGGGCTTGAAGAAGCGTTGCAGCTCGATGGCTGCCGAGGTGGGCGAGTCGGATGCATGCACGATGTTCTGCTGGTTGCTCATGCAGTAGTCGCCGCGGATGGTGCCGGGTTCTGCCTTGCGTCCGTTGGTGTAGCCGGTGATGAAGCGTACGACTTCGATGGCGTCTCTGCCTTCGAGACACATGGCGATGACCGGTGTCCGCATCATGGAAGCCTTGAGTGCAGGGAAGAATGGTTTGCCGACGAGGTGGGCGTAATGTTCGTTGAGCAGTTGGTCGTTGAGCTGCAGCATCTTCATGCCTGCTATGCGCAGACCTTTCTTCTCGAAACGCGCTGTTACTTCACCTATCAGACCTCTCATTACAGTGCTCGGCTTGAGCAGCACCAGGGTTCTTTCCATTTTGCAGAGTGTTGTGTTATGTCCGGTCCGGTGTCGGGCGGACACATATATTCCATTTCGGCTGCAAAGGTACGAAAAAATCCCGTGACTGCCAAATCGTTTCACTATTTTTAACGCCTCAGTGTGCCGTATGTCCTGAAACGGCTTGTGGCGGGGTGTCCGGGCCGCCGGAAAACAAAGAAACTTCCCTTTTTGGGGGAAGTTTCCTGGTGGGTGACTAGTGGGACTCGAACCCACGACATTCAGAACCACAATCTGACGCTCTAACCAACTGAACTATAGTCACCGTGTTAGCTTGTGCAAAGAGGGGTTGGCCTCAATTGCGCTGCAAAGGTACAACAATTTCCGAAAACTGCCTATACCGTGCAGGTTTTTTTTTGCACAAAGCTACGTTTTTAACATTTGTTCACTTAATCTTCGATACAACCCACAGCACGATGAGTGCACCGATGACGGCGCAAATCAGTGTGCCGATGAAGCCGTTGGCCTGGATGCCCAGGAAGCTGAAGAGCCAGCCGCCTACTGCGGCGCCGATGACGCCGAGGAAGAGGTTGACGAGGAGTCCTTTGCCCGAGCCGCTCTGAAGCTTGCTGGCAATGAATCCGGCCAGGATGCCGGTGATGATGCCGATGATTGTTGTTTGCATGGATTAAAGGGTGTTAGTTGAGAGTTAAGAATTAAGAATTAAGAAATAAGAGTTAAGTGCCTTAATTCTTGCCCCTCAATTTTTGCCCCTCAATTCTTATTTCTTATTTCTTAATTCTTAATTGAAAAAAGGTTTAGAGGTTGTCTTTCTCGATGTCCTTGAAGTACTTGTAGGTGCCGTGCTTCAGTTCGTCGGTGGCAGCTTCGTCGCAGACGATGATGGCATGCGGGTGCATCTGCAGGGCGCTGATGGTCCATTCCTGGCTGACTGCGCACTCGATGGCGTGCTGCAGGGCGCGGGCCTTGCCGTGTCCGTTGGCTACGATGAGCACTTCCTTGGCGTCCATCACGGTGCCTACGCCGACGGTCAGGGCCGTCTTGGGTACTTGGTTCACGTCATTATCGAAGAAACGGCTGTTGGCGATGATGGTGTCTGTGGTGAGACTCTTCACGCGGGTGCGGCTCTGCAGGGAGCTGAAGGGCTCGTTGAAGGCGATGTGTCCGTCGGGACCGATGCCGCCCATGAAGAGGTCGATGCCGCCGGCGGCCTTGATAGCTGCCTCATACTGAGTGCACTCGGCCTCGAGGTCCTTGGCGTTGCCGTTCAGGATATGCACGTTCTCCTTCGTGATGTCGATGTGGGAGAAGAAGTTGGTCCACATGAAGGAGTGGTAGCTTTCGGGATGTTCCTCGGGCAGTCCGACGTACTCGTCCATGTTGAAAGTGATGACGTTCTGGAAGGAAACCTTGCCAGCCTTGTTCATTTCGACCAGATGCTTGTAGAGGCCGAGGGGAGAAGAGCCAGTGGGGCAGCCCAGCTTGAAGGGCTTCTCGGGTGTAGGCTTCGCTGCATTGATCTTGGCAGCAACATACTCTGCAGCCCAGCGGCTGAGGTTCTCATAGTCGGGTTCAATGATTACGCGCATAGCTTTTTAGTGTTTTTTGTTGTTAAATCCAATACTGTTTCACAGTTATCCGAGTGCAAAAGTACGGCTTTTCCCAAAACTGTGCAAGAATAAGTCAAAGAATATGAAGAAAAAGGAGCGTTTTGTCAGTTCCGACACGGCACGCTCTTATCCCGAAAGCACCGCTGTGTGTAAATAATAAGGTAGCGCGTGCGTGCGGAAAGCCAGGAAAGCTTCGTCTCGCAAGGGAAAAAGTATCGTCCCTGGGCCTGCGGAAGCTACTTTCTCTCGGCAAGGCAAAATAAATTGCATTTTCATTTTGCATTCTGCTTACTTATTCGTAACTTTGTCGACTGAAACAACGTTTAACAACTAAATAACACAGAAAAACATGAAATTCCTGACAGACGAGAAACTCGTTATCGTAGGCGCCGGCGGTATGATCGGCTCCAACATGGTGCAGAGCGTGCTCATGCTCGGCCTCACTCCCAACATCTGTCTGTACGACATCTATGAGCCCGGCGTTCACGGTGTCTACGACGAAATGTGCCACTGCGCCTTCCCCGGCGCAAACATCTGCTACACGGTCGACCCCGAGAAGGCGTTCACCGGTGCCAAGTACATCATCTCCAGCGGCGGCGCTCCCCGTAAGGAAGGCATGACCCGCGAGGACCTGCTCAAGGGCAACTGCCAGATCGCAGCCGAGTTCGGCGAGAACATCAAGAAGTACTGCCCCGACGTGAAGCACGTCGTCGTCATCTTCAACCCCGCCGACGTCACAGCCCTCACAGCCCTCATCCACTCCGGCCTCAAGCCCAACCAGCTCACCTCGCTGGCAGCCCTCGACTCCACACGCCTGCAGCAGCAGCTCGCACAGGAGTTCGGCGTACAGCAGGACAAGGTAACCGGCGCCTACACCTACGGCGGACACGGCGAACAGATGGCAGTCTTCGCTTCGAAGGCAAAAATCGACGGCAAGCCCCTCTGCGAGCTTCCCCTCTCGCCCGAACGCTGGGCAGAAATCAAGCACATGACCACGCAGGGCGGCTCGAACATCATCAAGCTGCGCGGACGCTCTTCATTCCAGAGCCCCGCCTACCAGGCAGTCAAGATGATTGAAGGCGCCATGGGCGGCGAACCCTTCACCTGGCCCGCAGGATGCTACGTCAACTGCGAGAAGTGCGGCTTCAAGAACGTCATGATGGCTATGCCCACTGTCATCGACAAGGACGGCGTACGCTTCACCGCTCCCGAAGGCACAGCCGAAGAGATGGCAGCCCTCCAGGCTTCCTACGAGCACCTGCAGAAGATGCGCGACGAAATCATCCAGCTCGGCATCATCCCCGCCGTAGCAGATTGGAAGGAAGACAACGCCAACCTCTAATCCCCCTCGCGCGCGTTCATTATATATTATATATAGGGACAAACAGAAATCTCCGCACCCCGCGGACGGCAAAGGCTACAGCTGACGTGCAGTAGCCTTTGTTTCGTCTCCAAAAACGAAGCACAAAGTGCAAAAATGCAGCCTTCGAAGGCCGAAGAGAGACAAAATTGTAAATTTTTACAAAAAAAGCTTTGTCAATTCGAAAAGTATGTGTAATTTTGCGCCGCATTTGTGTGCATAACCCTATTAACTAACATAATTAATAACAAAAAGCAACAATGATTGTAGTACCCGTAAAAGAAGGCGAGAACATTGAGAAGGCCTTGAAGAAGTTCAAGCGTAAGTTTGAGAAGACCGGTGTCGTGAAGGAACTCCGCGCACGCCAGCAGTTCGACAAGCCCTCCGTCAAGAAGCGCCTCGCTATGGAACGTGCCGTCTATGTACAGCAGCTTCATCGCGTAGAAGATTAAAAGTCCTTAAAATTTCGGCAAATCTCTTTGGATTGTCAGAAATTATAGCTACCTTCGCAGAAGAAATAACAAGCGAAGTGTGTGGATTGGATAGAAGACTTCATAGAATACCTTCGGTACGAACGTAACTACTCGCTGCGGACCATCGAAGAATACCAATCCGACTTGAAAGCGTTCAAGCGGTTCTGTGAAGCACTGGACACTGACCTGACATGGGAAAACATGCCTGTCGACGCCGTGCGGCAGTGGGTGGTGGAGATGATGGACGGCGGCAACGTCGCTACAAGCGTGCAGCGGCGGCTCAGCTCGCTCCGCTCCTTCTACAAATTCCTCCTGCGCCGAGGCCTCGTCACACGCGACCCCGTGCACAACATGCAAAGCCCTAAGGTTGAAAGGAAGCTGCCCGCCTACGTCCGCGAGACAGAAATGGACCGCCTCTTCGACGGAGACTTCTTCAGCCCGGACTACGCCGGACAGCGAGACCGCATGATTCTCCTCACATTCTATACCACAGGCATAAGGCTCTCCGAGCTCATTGGCCTCACAGAAAAGGATGTCGATTTGGATCAAATGCAACTCAAGGTCACAGGAAAGCGAAACAAGCAGCGCATCATCCTCTATGGCGATGAGTTCGGCGACAGCCTCCGAAGCTACCTCGCCCTGCGCGACGAGTTTGCCAGCCGGCACGGCATGCCGGACACAAACCTCTTCCTGGACGAGCGCCGGGGAAACCGCATGACACCGGTAAGGGTTCGCAACATCGTCAAAAAGTACCTGTCGATGGTCACGACACAGCAGCGCAACAGCCCTCATGTGCTCCGGCATACGTTCGCCACGGCAATGCTCAACCACAATGCCGACCTGCAGTCCGTCAAGGAACTGCTCGGACATGAAAGCCTGTCCACTACCGAAATCTACACCCACACCACTTTCGAGCAGTTGAAAGAAATGTATAACCAAGCCCATCCGCGGGCGTAAAAACAAGGAGGTAACTATGGAAATCAACATTCATGCAATCCACTTTGAGACAACAGAGAAACTGGAGAAGTTCATCGAAAAGAAAGTCTCCAAACTCGGAAAGTTCAACGAAGAAATAAGAAAGATTGAGGTGTCACTGAAAGTTGTAAAGCCTGAGACCGCAATGAATAAGGAAGCAGCCCTGAAAGTAGTAATGCCAGGCACCGAATTGTTCGCCCAGGAAGTTTGCAACACATTCGAAGAAGCAATCGACAAAACAGTAGAATCCCTGGTCCGCCAGGCTTCAAAATACAAAGAAAAGCAAAAAAATCGTTAAAAAGCGACGAAAGTTTTTGCCAGTTCAAAAATATTTAGTAATTTTGCCGCCGATTAGACGTGTGCTCACATGTCAAGGCGGCTACAAATGCCTCTTTAGCTCAGTTGGCCAGAGCACGTGATTTGTAATCTCGGGGTCGTTGGTTCGAATCCGACAAGAGGCTCGACACGCCGGGCGAGGCGGTCGAAGATGACAAATACGGAGGGTGGTTACCAGAGTGGCCAAATGGGGCAGACTGTAAATCTGCTGGCTTACGCCTTCGGTGGTTCGAATCCATCACCACCCACCACTCGCACAGAATTGCGGAAGTAGCTCAGTCGATAGAGCACTAGCCTTCCAAGCTGGGGGTCGCGGGTTTGAGCCCCGTCTTCC
>JAFUVM010000074.1 GCA_017483665.1 Bacteroidaceae bacterium | reverse complement strand
TAATGGGCGAAAGACAAACGCATCAGCTGAGTCGCTCAATTCTAAGATCAAATGCTTTCGGTCACAGGTGAAAGGAGTTCGAGACATCCCTTTCTTCATGTACCGTTTAGCAACTGTTTTGGGTTAGCGACTACTATACATACTCCACAGGGTTTGTCGGTTGCGCCGCCTGTGCCGTCGGTGGGAAGCTCGTAGTCGGTGTATGTCTCGCCCTCCTCGTCGGTCTTCTGCACAGGGTTGCGCACGAGGAGTCCTGTCTGGAGGTTGAACTCGCAGAGCTGAGCTCCTGCCAGTTTGCCGTCCACATCCCTTTGTCGGCCGTCGTCGTCGACGTAGCCGCCGCTGCCGCCGCTGGTAAGGGCGAAGGCGCGCCCCTCGCTGTTGATGGCGAAGGTGACGAAGTTATAGTAGTAGAGACCGGGGGTGATGGGGGTCACCTTCATGGTCTTGAGGTCGATGGTGCAAAGGCAGTAGCCAGCATCGCCGTCGGTCATGTCAGCATCCTGGTCCTCGAAGTAGTCGGGGTCCTGCAGGATTTCGTCGGGAAGGTCCTGGCCTGTCAGGTAGAAGAGGCCGTAGACCTTACCGTCCTTCGGGTTGTACGACATGCCGGCCGACTCGAGACAGTCGGACTTGGGACGCGTCTCTTTGCTCAGCAGTTCACCGGTCGTGGCATCCCACTTGCAGACTTGGAACAGCTCTTCGTCGGTGGTGGAGGACTCGTCGCGCGAGAAGACCGTCACCAGCTGTCCGTCGGCATAGACGGCTCCGCTGTTGCCGAACATCATGTTGAAGTTCGTAGCCCACGTCTGCTTCTCGGCATCTGCCCGTACTTCGGCGAGGTCCACCGCAGGCTCCTTCGTGGGCATGGAGAGACCTCCGTCGTCGTAGGTCATGGCATAGATGCCGTTGTCCACAATGAAGACTGCTTTGCTCTGCTCGGAGTTCCAGCCTACGTAGGTCGACTTCATCTGGTCGCCGTCGTCGTAGCGGTTGTTGTGGCCGATGCCTTTCAGTTTCAGGCTCTGTGCGCCGACCGGCATACACGACAATATCGCCACAGCGGTAGCAATGGTAACGATGGATTTCTTCATGGTTTATCTTGCTTTGATTGTGTTATTCGTTACTGTGTTTTTCTCATCTGAACTCTTCTTGCCTAATCTAAAGATGTACAAAAGCCTTCAAAAAAGCGTGCAAAGATACGACTATTTTCATAATCATGCAACGCTTTGAGCCAAAAAGTTTCACTTTAATCGACGAACTGACCAAAACGAAGCAACATTTGCCTGTTTTTCGTTTCGTACTTTGTAACGAATACTTCCATACTTTGTGTTCATAATCATAGAACATAACATAATATCCGTGCGCACTCCACGAAACCCGCCACAGCACACCATGAGGCTCTTTTACGCCTGGCATAAAGTCCGGTTATCCTCGACATGAAATCCGTTTCCCCTCGGCATGAAATCCGTTTCCCCTCGGCATGAAATTACAAGGCACTCGCCACAAAACTATTTCAAAGGCTTTGAAATATATTTCCGTGCCACTAAAATATATTTCCATGCCTTTGAAATATATTTCCGAACCACTGAAAAAGTTTTGTTCCGTGGGGCGAGGAATTTGTCTCCACGGGGAAACAACTTTCACAAACTGTTTTTTTGTGCTTTTGCCTTGAAAATAACCTAAGATTTCGTAACTTTGCAGGCAAAAGCACTAAAACAGACAAGATGAAACACCTTTTTCCCGCCCTTATCCTGCTCCTGGGACTGTCGCTCCAGGCCGCAGCCGAGGCCAACATCTCCATCGCCACGGACCACATCCAGCTGGTGCTGAAAGTGAAAGACAACGGCCGTCTCTACCAGACCTACCTGGGCGAACGGCTCTCCGCACAGACCGACATCGGCCTGCTCAGCCAGCCCTACGGACGGCTGTCGAGCACCGGCATCAAGGGCTTCGAGGCCTATCCCGTGATGGGCACCGAGGACTACTACGAGCCGGCCTTCGAGCTGCGGCACACCGACGGACACCCGACGAGCATCCTGAAGTACAAGGGACACACGCAGGAGGCAGGCCATACCGCCATCACCCTGCAGGACGATCTCTACCCCATCACCGTCGTGCTGCACTATGAGGTGTTCCCCCGGGAAGACATCATCCGCCAGTGGAGTGAGATAACCCACGGCGAGAAGGGCCGCGTCAGCATCGTACGCTATGCCTCGTCCATGCTCTACTTCGAGGCACCGCAGTACTTCCTCACCGAATTCTCGGGCGACTGGGCCGAGGAGATGCGCATGTCCAGCCAACAGCTGCAGTACGGCAAGAAGATTGTCGACTCCCGTCTGGGCACCCGCGCCAACATGTTCGCCTCGCCCTTCTTCGAGGTGGGTATTGGCAGTCCCGTCAGCGAGGACCACGGCACCGTGCTCATGGGCACCCTGGCCTGGACCGGCAACTTCCGCTTCACCTTTGAGGTGGACCACGACGGCGCACTCCGCGTCGTCAGCGGCATCAATCCCGACGCCTCCACCTACATCCTCAAGAAGGACGACACCTTCCGCACCCCCGACTTCATCTTCACCCTCTCCACCGAAGGCACAGGCCTGGGCAGCCGCCGCTTCCAGCGATGGGCACTCGCCCACCGTCTCTACAAGGGAAAAGACGACCGCCTCACCCTGCTCAACAACTGGGAGAACACCTACTTCGACTTCGACGAGAAGAAGCTCACCGACCTCTTCGGTGAGGCGAAGGACCTGGGCGTAGACCTCTTCCTGCTCGACGACGGATGGTTCGGCAACAAGTATCCGCGAAAGGACGACCATGCCGGACTCGGCGACTGGCAGGTGACGCGCTCCAAGCTGCCCGGCGGCATCCCCTACCTCGTCAAGGCCGCTAACGAACGCGGCGTGGACTTCGGCATCTGGATAGAGCCCGAGATGGTCAACCCGAAGAGCGAGCTGGCCGAGCAGCACCCCGACTGGATACTGAAATGGGACGGCCGCGAGGACTACTACTTCCGCAACCAGCTCGTGCTCGACCTCGCCAACCCCAAGGTGCAGGACTTCGTCTTTGGCATCGTCGACAGTCTGATGCAGGAGAACCCCCGCATCAAATTCATGAAATGGGACTGCAACTCGCCCATCACCAACATCTTCTCGCACTACGAAAAGACGGAGCAAGGCAACCTCTACGTCGACTATGTGCGCGGACTCTACAGCGTCCTCCAGCGCGTGCAGGAGCGCTACCCCGACCTCTACCTGATGATGTGCTCGGGCGGCGGCGGGCGCTCCGACTACGAGGGACTGCGCTACTTCACCGAATTCTGGTGCTCCGACAACACCGACCCCGTGGAGCGCATCTTCATCCAATGGGGCTACTCCCACTTCATGCCAGCCAAGGCCATGTGCGCCCACGTGACGAACTGGAACAACCGCGCCTCCGTGAAGTTCCGCGTCGACGTCGCCTTCACCGGAAAGCTCGGTTTCGACATCGGACTGAAGGGCCTTTCTGCCAACGACATGGCCTACTGCCGGCAGGCCATCGCCGAGTACAACCGCCTGAAACCCGTCATCTTCTCGCCCGAACTCTACCGCCTCGTCTCGCCCTACGACGGCGAGCATTGCGTCCTGGAGCGTGTCAGCGAAGACCGCAGCCAAGCCCTCGTCTTTGCCTACGACATGCACCCGCGCTACGGCGAACAGCAGCTTCCCGTCCGTCTGAAGGGCCTCAACCCCGATGCCCGCTACCGCGTCAACGAGATATGCCTCATGCCCGGACAGAAGAGCCGACTGGCCTGCTCGGGCCGCACCTTTACAGGCGACTACCTGATGAAGGTCGGAGTCACCCTCACCTCCTCGGGCGAACTCGTCAGCCACATCGTGGAGCTGAAGGCAGAGCCCTGAGTTCCTGCAAAAACTCCGGGCACTTCCTCCGCAAACAGCAGGCTCTTCTGTAACAAGGAGAGCGTGTTCCGGATTTATGACCGTACGCTAAACCTTATTCATTAGCTGATGGTTGAATTTTGACACACCCTCATTTGTTTGCCTTTGCAGTCGTCAAACAAAATCTCTCCCTGTGTAGACAAAAAAGTTGTCAAGGAATATCGCATCGTTCCCTGTCCAGCTCCGCCGGAGCAGCCGCGCCCGTTTTTCCCATCGTCATGCCTATCTGTCCATGCGCTTCTGCCCATATTAGCAACGGTAAAAGGTCCTTTAATGTGATTTTTTTCCAAAAGAGAGTGATTTAATCAGATTTTTTTGTACCTTTGCCGCGTCGTTTACGATTTAGCCTGGTTTTTAACGCAGCCTACGATAACAGAAATCTGACACGACAAAGCCTGGGCCACGCTTTTAGGTTGCTCAGAAACAGCTGAAGAAAGTTAAACTAATGTACTGCAAAATATATAATTAAACTGCAATGAAGAAGAAATATCAGACTCCGAGGCTGTCAGCCTTTCATTTGCTGCAGGCAAGCAGTTTGCTCACTGTATCGGGAGAAATCTCCGGCTACGGCCGCAATACGGGAAGAGGATTCTCTCAGGACCCCGACGAGACGAATACAAGTAACAACACCTATTAAAGCTATACGATTGAAAACAAAAAACATCCTACACGGCAGCTTGGCAGCAGGTCTGCTGATGCTCATAGCCGCATGCAGCGGCACTGAATCCGACGAACAACCATCCTCCGCGGGCGGACGGCAGGCGCGACAGCTCACCATCACGGAAATGACAACGGGCGAATCGACACGCGCCACATTGAGTGCCGACGGCGATGAACTGTCGGCTCTGTGGACGGCGGGCGACAAGCTCTCCTACTGCAACCTGAGCGCCCTGACACAAGACTATTATTCAGGAGAAACAGCCCCCACTTGGGGAGCACTGACCGCCATCACCACTGCCAGCACCTCAAGCTTCGAGGGCAGCGTAGTGTGCAGCAAGGGCGACAAGCTGGCCGTGGTCTATCCCGCTGCCACTTTCGGCTGGGCAGACAGTGACGAAGCCCAGTACACGCTGACGCTCAGCGGACAGGACGGCACGCTCTCCACGCTGGCCAGCCGCTACCACTACGTCTATGGCCTGGCCACCGTGACAGCCGCAGACGAGGCCAACGCAACAGCCACGATGCCCAAGATGAAGAGCCTGCTCACGGTGTGCCGCTTCTCGTTCAAGGACGAGGCAACGGACGAGGCCATCCTCCCCGTCAGCCTCGACATCAGCTACGCCGCCGACGGCCTCGACGGCAATGCCGACACCTATCCGCAGACCGCCACCGTCACCGCAGGCATTGACCAAAGCAGCGTGGCCGCCAAAGCCAACACCAGCAGCACACAGCACCTGACCATCACCCCCACCACGCCGCAGACGGAAATGTATGTTGCCCTGCTGCCCACTGGTGGCCAGCGCACCTTCCGCTTCACCGTTACCGACAGCGACAACAACACCTACACCGGTACGGCCAGAGCCACACTCAACGCAGGCGAATACGTCGAGGCCACAGGACTGAAACTTACCAGAATCTGAAAAAAACACAAAGACATGAACGCAAGAGAACTTTTCCAACGACTGAGTCTTGTGCTCGCGCTGCTCGTGGGTGGCGCACCGGCAGCATGGGGCGAGTGGGTTTACAACCGCGTCTATAACGACGAAGGCGGTGGTCAGTACACCTTCCACGCCGAAAAGAGCGAATACGCCAACCGCTATATATGGAATGCCGTCGGATTCAAGACACAGAAGACATTAAACTTCGCCGACGTGCAGCTCAACTGGGAGTTCGACTTCCGCGTGGCCAACCTGGCACCGTCGTTTTATATCGAAAACCTGCGCTTCGAGGGTGAGGTCTATGTGGTGAACGGCGACAACTCCGTACAACAGATAGGAACCTGGAGCAAGACCAAGAGCAGTAG
>JAFUVM010000073.1 GCA_017483665.1 Bacteroidaceae bacterium | reverse complement strand
TGTTAAATAATAATTCGTTTAATTCGTGTAATTCGTTTTAATTCGTTGTTAAATAATAATTCACTGATTACGCGGATTGAATTATAACATCGAAAGAAACGAAAATAACGAAAGTTCGGGTTTTTAGTGTTTTTAGATGTTAGATATAAATCCGTACAATCCGTGGTTTAAATAACCCTCAATTCGTCTAATTCGTTTTAATCCGTTGTTAAATAATAATTCGTTTAATTCGTGTAATTCGTTTTAATTCGTTGTTTGAATAACACCCCTCTAATTCGTGTAATTCGTGTAATTCTTCGCTTCGTTCAGGCGCAGGCGGAACGTGGTTTAATAGATAATCGGTGTAATCCGTGGTTAAATAAAAATCCGTTCAATCCGTTGTTAAAGTAATAACCGTATTCGTTGTCTGTTACGACTCGATTCGGAGTGTGTGCTCTGTCTCGTCGTAGTTGATACCGTCGGCTTGCAGGAAACGGCCAAGGGAACCGTCCACTGTGAGCGATGCCGTCGTACCCGCCTTGACGGTGCCGTCCTGGACAATCCAGAGCAGGTCGCTCAGTTGGATAGCCATCTCAACGTCGTGCGTGGAGAGGAGAATCGTCTTGCCCGTCTCGTGTGCCAGTCGCAGCATCAGTCGCAGGGTGCCGACCTTGGCATGGAAGTCGAGGAAAGCCGTCGGCTCGTCGAGCAGGATGACAGGAGTCTGCTGGGCAAGAGCCTTGGCAAGCATCGCCTTCTGTCGTTCGCCGTCGCTCAGCGTGTCGATGGAACGCTGTGCCAAGTGGCTTATTCCCACCATGTCTATAGCTTCGTTTATCACCTTCCTGTCTTCCGCACTGAACGTACCGAAGAACCCCGTATAGGGCGAACGTCCCATTCCCACGAGGTCCTCCACGTGCATGTAGGGCACGTCGACGTGTTCCGTCAGCACCACCGAGACAGCCCGGCTGCGGCGCGACAGCGAGAGGGAAGAGAGGTCGCGCCCCTGCAGGAAGATGTTTCCGGACAGAGGTGGCTGGAAGCCTGCCAGGGTGCGCAGTATGGTGCTCTTGCCGGCACCGTTGGCCCCGAGCAGACAGACCATCTGTCCGGCCTCGATTCGCAGGTTGATGTCTGTCAGTACGGCCTTTTCGCCGTAGCCTACAGTAAGATGCCTGAGTTCAATCATTCGTTCGTGGGGCAATATTTATAGCCGAGCTTGCGGTAGTTCTGTCTCAGACTTTCGAGCCGTACGAGGAACTGTTCGTAGTTCTTGGCCTCGGGCTGCAGCCATTGCACCTCGCTCATGGCAGCCAGTCGGGGCAGCAGCATGTACTCCACATGGTCGGGGCTCAGCATGTATTCCGTCCAGAGGTTGCACTGCACGCCCATGATGTACTTCGCCTCCTCCTCGGTCAGTCCGTCGGGAACGGGTTCCATGCCGTACACTTTGCTTACGGGCACGTAGCCGCCGATGCCTAAAGGCTGTGCGTCGTGGTTCTTGAGCTGGTAGTAGTCGAAGTAGCAATGCGAGGTGGGTGTCATGACGACCTGATGATGAAGCTTTGCCGCTGCCTTGCCGCCTTCGTAGCCACGCCAGCTCATCACGGCAGCCTTGTCGCTCAGTCCGCCCTCGAGTGTCTCGTCCCAACCGATGATCTGCCGTCCGCGAAGCGACAGGAAAGCCTCCATCTCCTTGTTGATGTAGGTCTGCAGTTGTGCTTCGTCCTTCAGCCCGAGCTCCTTCATCTTGGCCTGACACTTCGGGCATGTCTTCCAACGGACGCGCGGACTTTCGTCGCCGCCGATGTGGATGAGGTTGCCGGGGAAGACGTCGCAAAGCTCGCCATAGACGGTCTTGAGGAACTCCAGCGTCTTCGGGTTGCCGGCACAGAGCACGTCGTCTGCCACGCCCCAAACGCCCCATACCTCGTACGGACCGCCTGTGCATCCCATATCGGGATAGACGCTGAGGGCTGCTATCATGTGGCCCGGCAGGTCAATCTCCGGCACGATGGTGATGTAGCGCTCTGCTGCGTAACGTACCACCTCGCGCATCTCCTCCTGTGTGTAGTAGCCGGTCTCGGGCGTATCGTCGTAGATGGCAATGGCAGGGTCGTGCAGCCCGATGTTCTTACCGATGATGGTGTGCGGACGTACGCTTGCCTTCTCAGCCAGCTGCGGAAGGGCTTTCACCTCGAAGCGCCAGCCCTGGTCGTCCGTCAGATGCCAGTGGAAGCGGTTGATGCCGTGCAAGGCCAGGATGTCGATGAACTTCTTCACGAAGCTGACGGGGAAGAAGTGGCGGGCACAGTCGAGCTCCGTACCGCGATAGGCAAAGCGCGGCTCGGCACTGACGGTTGCGTAGGGTAGACGCACTTCGCCCTGCTCGTTCATGATGCTCTTGCGGAGCGTCTGTATGCCGTAGAACACGCCGCTCTCGCTTGCACCCTGTATGTTGACGCCTTTCCCCGTGACGCTGATGGTGTAGGCATCGGGGTTGTCGTTCTTCAGGCCGAGCGTCAGGCTGACGTCGGCAGGTTTCTTCTTCTCGGCAACCTTTGCGGAAAGTCCGAAGTATTCGGCAGCGAACTCGGCATTGCGCTTCATCTGCGCGTTGTCGGCAGGGTAGCTGACCGTCATACCTTCGGAGAGGATGAAGGACTTGCCGCTTGCATCGATGTCAATCTGCTGCGGCAGGGGAACGACTTGGTAGTTTACTTCGGCAGCAACGCCAAGGCAGAATGCTGCGCTGAGGATAAAGGAAAGAGTTTTCTTCATAGTCGTATGTTTTGTCTATTTGTGTTGTTTCAGAATGATATGCAGGATGATCGGAGCCCCGATGAGTGGCGTGATGACGCTGACGGGGATGATGCTGCCGTCGCGCGGCAGGGTGCTCAGCAGGTTGCACACCAGGGCGAGGTTGGCTCCGACGAGCATCGTGGCGGGCAGCAGCGTGCTGTGCCACGAAGTGCCGAGCATCAGACGGGCCAGATGCGGCACGGCCAGACCGATGAACGCAATGGGGCCGCAGAAGGCAGTGGTCGTGGCGGTGAGCAGTCCCGTGACGAGCAGCAGCATCTGCCGCACGTGTCCTATCTTGATGCCCAGGTTCTCGGCATAGCGGTCGCCGAGCAGCAGCGCGTCGAGAGGCTTGACGAGCAGCAGGGCCAGGAGCAGTCCGATGCCGGAAAGGATGCAGAAAACAGGCAGACGCTCCATGCCGACCGACGCGAAGTTGCCCATTCCCCATATCACAAAGCTGTGCACGCCCTGTTCTGTGGCCGAGTAGTTGAGCAATTGTATGACGCTGCCTGTGACGTAACTGATGATGACGCCCGTGATGAGCAGCATCACCTGACTGCGCAACAGTCTGCTGAGCATCATCAGCAAGGCCATGATGGAAAGCGAGCCGACCATTGCCGCTATGACGACAAGCAGGTGTCCTCCGAGGGTCAGGTTGCCGATGGAAGCCGTTCCGCCCAGCAGAAGCAGCACGATGGCAACGCCCAGATTGGCTCCGGAGTCGATGCCCAGGATGGACGGACCTGCCAGCGGATTGCGGAAAGCTGTCTGCAACAGCAGGCCGCATGTGCCTAAACCTGCACCGGTAAGCAGGGCCGTCAGCATCTGCGGGATGCGTCCCTGTCGCACGATAATGCTCCATGCCGGATGGTCTTCCACTTCGCCTCCGCAGACGATGCGCCAGACGTCACCGACCGGAATGGACAGCGAGCCCCACAACACATTGCTGACGGCAAGCCCCACCAGCATGGCGGTCAGCAGAGCGAGCAATGTCCTGTTCTTCTTCATAAAGGCTTAAAGTATTGATAGTCCGACGTTATGCCAAGCTCCGGATGCAGGATGGCGATGAGATTCTCCAGCAGGCGCTCGGGGTGGAAGGGTGTCTCTTCGTAGATAAGGGCCTCGGACGTGTCGCACCACCAAATGGGGGCTTTGATGCCTTCCAGCAGAGGTGTGTCGGCCACCATTTGTTTCCTGTCGAGCCGTCCGTGATGCTTGATGAGCCAGATGTCAGCGTCAACAGCCTTGTCCACCACCTTCTCTGTGCTGAGCGGAATGCCGCCTGCTCCCTCGAGGTGGGCGAAGAGGTACTCTGCCCCTGCATCGGCATAGAGCACCGACGAGGAGCTTCCCGCCCCGGGCAACGTCCATTGTCCGCTCCAAGGCATCTCGGGCAGCAGGCGCGGCCTGGTCTTTGTTTCGGCGGCTTCTTTGCAGAGCTGTAGGTAACGGCTCTCTATGGCGCTGAAGATGCTGTCTGCCATCCGTGCACGCCCCACGAGCCGACCGTAGAAGCGCATCCATTCCGCACGGCCCAAAGGGGTGCTCTCCATGTAGTCGGCGCACCAGATGATGGGAAACCCGAGTCTCTCCACACGTCCCAGCCCGCCGCTGTTCTCGAAGGGGCTCGGCATGATGGCCGCAGGGTTGAGGTTGATGATTTGCTCTACGTTGGGCAGCATGCTGTTGCCAAGGTTGGCGATGCGTCCTTCGGCAACGCCTTCCTTGTAATATGGCAGGTTGAAAAACTCGATGTCGCAGATGCCGCCAACGGCTGAGTCGGCCTGCAGTTCGTGGAACAGCGCACAGTGGACGCTGCTGAAGACTGCTGCCCGTTGCAGAGGAACGATGACTCGGTAATCGGCATCCGTGCCGGGGGACTGCTTTCCGTCGTAGAGACAATAGCGTGCCATTGTCTTCAGCGTGTCCCAGGGGTTGCGTATTGTCACCTCTGTGCAGTTGGCATACTCCACTATTGTCAGGTTCCGTGCATGGTGCAGGCGAAGGGTGTCGCCCGCATCGCCCGCGTCGGCAGAGCGACCTCTGCCGCAGGCTGCTGTCAAGGCAAGGAGCAGGAACAGGGGCAGAAGCTTCTTCATTTGTCTTCGTAGTAGATGTGTTTCACTCGGGGGGCAATGCCTGTCAGTATCTCGTAGGGGATGGTTCCGCATCGCGAAGCCAGTTCCGACGGCGACAAGCCTTCGCCGAAGATGGTTGCCGTGTCGCCCTCCCGGCAGGGAATGTCGGTGACGTCTATCATGCAGACGTCCATGCAGATGTTCCCCACGTATTCCGCTTTCTGTCCGTTCACCAGACAATAGCCCTTGCGATTGCCGAGCAGTCGGTTCAGTCCGTCGGCATACCCGATGGGCAGGCTGGCAATGCGGCTGTCGCGTTCCACGACGGTACGACGGCTGTAGCCCACGCTGTCGCCTGCCGGCACGTCGTGTATCTGCAGGATGGTCGTGCGCAGGGTGCTGACGTTGTGTATGGTTTCGTTGTTACGGCTGTTGATGCCGTAGAGCCCAAGCCCGAGGCGCACCATGTCGAGGTGTCGGTCGGGGAAGCGTTCGATGCCCGCACTGTTGCAGATGTGCCGGAGGATGGGGTGGGGGAAGGCTTCCTGCAAGGTTTGGCTGCCACGGAGGAAGAGCCGGTACTGACGATTGGAGAATGCGTCGAAGTCCTCCGAGTCGCTGCCCACGAAGTGCGAGAAGACAGAGCGCGGCAGGAGGGCCGTCTGCCGCCCGAGTCGGTCGATGAGCTGCGGCAAGTCCTTCTCCGGGTCGAAGCCCAGGCGGTGCATGCCGGTGTCCAGCTTGATGTGGACGGGGAAGTCCGTGATGCCCTCGTGTTCTGCAGCGCGGATAAGGGCGTCGAGAAGGCGGAAGCTGTATATCTCGGGCTCCAGCCTGTATTGGAAGAGCGTGCCGAAGCTGCTCATTTCGGGGTTCATAATCATGATGTTGGCTGTGATGCCTTTCTGCCGCAGCGTCACGCCCTCGTCGGCAAGGGCTACGGCCAGATAGTCCACGCGGTGCTCCTGCAGCGTCTTGGCAACTTCCACCGCACCGGCTCCGTAGGCATCGGCCTTCACCATACACACCATTTTCGTCTCGGGCTTCATAAAGGAGCGGTAGTAATTGAGGTTCCCTACGACGGCGCTGAGGTTGACTTCCAGAATGGTCTCATGCACCTTCCTTTCCAGTCGGTCGGTGATGTGCTCGAAGTGGAAGCTGCGTGCGCCCTTGATGAGAATGAGCTGGTGCTCCAAGGAGGACAGCAGCCCGTCGCGCAGCAGCGTCTCTGTGTCGGGGAAGAAACGGCAGCAGACAGGCAAGTGGCTGAAGCAGTCGCGATGGGCGGAGATGACTTCGCCCACAGCAATCAGGTTGTTGATGCCGCGTTGCTCCAACATTTCGGCCAGATGCGTGTAGAAGATTCGTGGCGGCACGCCGCTCTGCTGGATGTCGCTCAGTATGAGAGTGCGCTGACGGCCCTGCTTCTCGGGTCGGCGGTTCATGAAGTCCAGGGCGATGTCCAGGCTGCTCAGGTCGCTGTTGTACGAGTCGTTGATGAGCGTGCAGTCGTTCTGTCCGTCCTTCACTTCGAGTCGCATTGCCACAGGCTCCAGGGCTCGCAGCCGTTCCTCGATGATGTCCTCGCCCAGTCCCATTTCCCTGCATGCCGCGCGACACAGGGCCTTGTTGTCCTCGAAGGCGTTTCCCGTGCTTGGGCAGGCAACGAGCCGGCCCGTCCTTCCTGCGCTCTGGTCGCTCATCCTGCTGATACATTCCTCGATGACAGGATTGCCTGCCGGATAGATGATGACCTCGGCATCCTTCATGAGCCGGAGCTTCTCGCAGCACTTCTCTTCCATCGACGCGAAGTTCTCCTGGTGTGCACTGCCCAGACTGGTGAAGATGCCGATGGTTGGCTTGATGATGCGTTGCAATGCCTCCATCTCGTCCGGCTCCGAGATAGCGGCTTCGAAGATTCCCACCTGGCTCTTCTCCCAAAGTCCCCATACGGAGAGGGGCACACCAATCTGCGAGTTGTAGCTGCGCGGACTGCGGGTCACGGTGAAGTCCGGCGCCAGCAGTTGGTAGAGCCACTCCTTGACGAGCGTCTTGCCGTTGCTGCCCGTGATGCCGATGACGGGGATGCGGAAGCGCGAACGATGGTGTGCGGCCAGTGTCTGCAGAGCCTGCAGCGTGTCGGGCACGGCGAGGAAGTCGGCATCCTCCATGCCTTTCTGCGGGCAGGACGTCTCGTTCACGACGAAGGCACGAACGCCACGCCTGTAGAGTTCTTCGATGTATCGGTGTCCGTCGCCGCGACTGGTGCGGAGGGCAAAGAAGAGCGTCGATTCGGGAAAGCAGAGGCTGCGGCTGTCCGTCAGCAGCCAGTCTATCTGTCGGGAAGAGCTTTCCGTGCTCTTTGCTCCTATGATGTTTGCTATTTCTTGTGTAGTATACATTATTATATATGTGTTCTTGACTAAGTGTTGACTCCGTATTTCTCCTGTAGCAGTCGTGCTTTCTCCTCCGCAGCTTCGCGGAAGGCGAGGTAGTCGGCTGTCTCTCCCTGCTTTGGCTTGTGCATGAGGGCGGAACGCACCGGGGCGTAGAGCTCCAGGTACTGCCTCAGCGTCTTGTCCATGCAGCTTTCCGTCAGGCGCTGCCAGATGTAGCCGACGGCGGCAGGCGCAGGGTGTATCATGTCGTCGGCATAGAAGCGGTAGTCGCGCAGGTCGTCGAGCAGCAGCTCATACGCGGGGAAGTAGCAGGTCTTCTCCGGGTAGCGTCGGCACAGTTCGTCTGCGGCGAGCAGTAGCGTTGCCTTTGCCAGCTGGCTGCCGTGGAAGCCGTACTTCGCATAGCGGTAGGGACTGACGGTGAAGACCACGCGCAGCCTGGGGCATTCCTGCCAGAGCAGTTCCAGCATGTCGCCCAGAATGGCGGTGCATGCCGGAAGGTCCAGCGTCGCTTCCTCAAAGAGCGAGCCCGGCGCTTTGTGGCAGTTTGCCACCGTCATGCCGTTCTCTTTCAACTTGTAGTAGACGTTCGTGCCCAGGGTGACGAAGAGAAAGTCGGCCCGTCGCAAAGCGTCCCCGAGCTGCGAGAAAGCCTCCTGCACCTCCGCGCGAAGTGCATCTTCCTCGGTCGCGCCGAAGAGTGTTCCCGTCCACCAGCAGTGCCACCAGCCGTTTGTCCGGAAGAGCGGAAGGTCAGCATCCTTGCGGAGGGCCTGACGTACCTGCACGGCGATGCTCTCGGGATTGTAGGTTACGCCCAAGGGGTTGCAGACGGCATTGAGCCCGAAGCTCTGGAAACGTTCGCCGATGCTTTGCGCAAAGCACGAGCCGAGCAGCACGAAGCGGTGGTGCGCCTGCATGCGGACGGACCATTCGGGCACGTCGACAATGGTACGGAAAACGGCTTCTTCCTCTCTCATTCCTGTAGAAAAATGAAAATTATCGTACAAAATTACATAAAACTCCGCTAAAATGCTTAACTTTGCAAATAAAAAAGAACAAAAAGCGTGAAAGAAGAGCCTTTAGAGCTGTTAAAGAAGATACATATCCCTGCCGACCTTCGGAGTTTGCCCCTCGAGTCGCTGCCGCAGGTCTGCCACGAGCTGAGGCAGGAAATCATCCGCGAAATGGCCAACAACCCCGGCCACTTTGCCAGCGGACTCGGCGTGGTGGAGCTCACCGTGGCCTTGCACTACGTCTTCGACACGCCTTACGACCGCATCGTCTGGGACGTCGGTCATCAGGCTGCCGGCCACAAGATACTGACGGGCAGGCGGGAAGCTTTCCCCACCTACCGGCATCTGGGCGGCCTTCGCCCGTTCCCTTCGCCCGACGAGAGCGAGTACGATACCTTTGCCTGCGGGCATGCTTCCAACAGCATCTCAGCTGCATTGGGAATGGCGGTCGCTGCACATCAGCGTGGCGAGGACCGCAGGAAGGTGGTGGCCGTGATAGGCGACGGCAGCATGAGCGGCGGTCTGGCCTTCGAGGGACTGAACAACGTCAGCAGCACCCCCAATAACCTCCTCATCATCCTCAACGACAATAATATGAGCATCGACCGCAGTGTGGGCGGCATGAAGCATTACTTGCACCAGCTGCACACGTCGAGCCTCTACAACAGCATACGTTTCCGCACCTCGCAGAAGCTTGTGAAATGGGGCCTGCTGAGCGAGAACAGGCGACGAAAGATTCTGCGCTTCAACAACTCGCTGAAGTCCCTGCTCAACGACCAGCAGAACATCTTCGAGGGACTTAACATCCGATACTTCGGCCCCATCGACGGACATAATGTCATAGAGCTTGTGGGTACGCTCCGACAGATAAAGGACATGACCGGCCCCAAGCTCTTGCATCTGCACACCGTCAAGGGCAAAGGCTTCCAGGCTGCCGAGCAGAATCCCACCGTCTACCATGCTCCGGGCAAGTACGACCCCGATACCGGCGAGCGCCTGAAAGACAACACCGATGGCCTGCCGCCTAAGTATCAGGACGTTTTCGGCGAGACGCTTCTTGAGCTGGCCCGCAGCAACGACCGCATAGTGGGCATCACGCCGGCTATGGCGACGGGCTGCAGCCTCTCCATCATGATGCGCGAGATGCCCGAACGCACCTTCGACGTGGGCATTGCCGAGGGGCATGCCGTCACCTTCTCGGGCGGTCTGGCCAAGGAAGGCCTTGTCCCCTTCTGCAACATCTACTCCTCCTTCTCCCAACGCGCCTTCGACAACATCATCCACGACGTCTGCCTGTGCCGCCTGCCCGTCGTCTTTTGCTTCGACCGCGCTGGCCTCGTGGGACAGGACGGAGCTACGCATCACGGTGCCTTCGACCTGGCTGCCCTGCGCCCCATACCGAACCTGACCATCAGCTCGCCGATGAACGAGCACGAACTGCGGCGGCTCATGTACACGGCACAGCTGCCCGGCGGCGGTCCCTTCGTCATCCGTTATCCGCGGGGGCGCGGTGTCCTGACCGACTGGCGCTGCCCCCTGGAGGCCGTTCCCATCGGGTGCGGACGTCTGCTCAGCGAGGGCGACGACATAGCCGTGCTCAGTCTCGGTCCCTTGGGCAACGTTGTGGCCGAGGCTGTACGGCAGCTCAGGGAAGAAGGAATCGCGGTCTGGCACTACGACATGCGCTTCCTGAAACCCATCGACGAGGACATCCTGCAGGCTGTCGGCACGCGGTGCAGGCGCATCGTCACCGTGGAGGACGGCGTCGTCCGCGGCGGACTGGGCTCTGCCGTCTTGGAGTATATGGCCGACCACGACCTGCATCCCCAGGTGCGGAGGCTCGGTCTGCCCGACCAATTCGTGGAGCACGGCACTCCCGAAGAGCTGTACCACCTCGTAGGGCTCGACGTGAAGAATATAAAGAATCAATTGAAAGACCCCATCTGACTGCATTATGAAAATCGTCATTGCCGGAGCCGGAGCCGTCGGCTCGCACCTCGCAGCACTCCTTTCACGCGAAGACCAGGACATCATCCTCATCGACGAGAGTCCGGAGAAGACCGCGCGTCTGCTCAACTCCGGCGACCTCGACCTCATGACGCTCAACGTCTCGCCCACATCCATCAGCGGACTCCGCGAGGGAGGCGTACACCAGTGCGACCTCTTCATTGCCGTCACGCCCGAAGAGACACGCAACATCACCTGCTGCATGCTGGCGCACACGCTGGGGGCACGCAAGACCATCGCCCGCGTGGACACGGCTGAGTACACGATGCCGCAGTACAGCGACCTCTTCCGGCAGATGGGCGTCGACTCCATTATCTATCCCGAAGGCCTTGCGGCACGTGAGATACTCGACGGACTGAAGCGCTCCTGGGTACGGCAGTACTGGGAGGTGGCGGACAGCGCCCTCGTCATGCTCGGCATCAAGCTGCGCGAGAAGGCCCGCATCACCGGCATTGCCCTGCGTGACCTCTGCGACGCACAGACTCCCTACCACGTCGTTGCCATCAAGCGGGGCGACGACACCATCATCCCCTCGGGCAACGATGAGCTGCGCAACGGCGACATCGTCTACTTCATGACCAAGAAGCGGCACATCGGCTACATCCGCGAGATAGTTGGCAAGGAAGACTATGCCGACGTGCGCAACGTGATGATCATGGGCGGCGGACGTACCTCTGTACATGTGGCGGAAGGCAAGCCCGACTTTTACAACGTGAAGATAATCGAACGGAGCGAGGAGCGCTGCCACCGCCTCAACGAACTGCTCGAGGACAGCGACATCCGCATCATCCAGGGCGACGGACGGAACACGGCACTTCTGCTCGAGGAAGGACTCTCCGACATGCAGGCTTTCTGCGCCCTCACGCCCGAGACGGAGACAAACATCCTGGCCTGTCTCGCCGCCAAGCGCATGGGCGTGCGCAAGACCGTCGCAATGGTCGAGAACATGGACTACGTCTCGATGGCCGAGAAGCTCGACATCGGCACCATCATCAACAAGAAGATGATAGCAGCCAGCCGCATCTATCAGATGATGCTCGACACGGATGCCCAGAACGTGAAGTGCCTCACCATAGCCAATGCCGACGTGGCAGAAATCGTGGTAGGCGAGGGGAGCATTGTTGCCGAAAAGCCCGTCCGCGAGCTTCGTCTGCCCCACGGCATCACCCTTGGCGGCTACGTCCGGGGCGATTCGCAGGGCGACCTCATTAACGGCAACACCCAGCTCCAGCCAGGCGACCGCGTCGTCGTCTTCTGCATGAGCGGACTCATAAAGATGATGGACCGCTACTTCAGCAAGAAAAGCTCCGGCTTCCGCCTCTTCTGAAGCCTCCCCCTTACCCCGTCATCCAGCCCCTCATTCCTCATCCGGCCAGGCTCATGCCCCATACCTCCGTACCCCTTCCCTGAAAACCCTGTGCGCTTCCAGAATAAGCGCCTTGCGCTTCCAGAATAAGCGCCTTGCGCTTCCGAAATAAGCGCTAGGCTCTTCCAAGATAAGTGCCTTGTGCTTCCTGAAAATCCCCCCTCCGTCTTCCCAGATGTAACGTGTGTTTTCCGCTCCTTACCTATGGCCTGAGGAACATTCAGCACGTGGGGATGGACAGAATACGAAGGAAGCGATGACCCAGTCACCTTCACTGAAGGGCAGATGGCAACGATTGTTTTGCCGACGGAGCCGGATGCGGGGAAGGGGAAATACTACCGCTTGGCGGGATGCAAGGAAGGTGAGATTGTCTTCGAGCGGGAGCTGCAGCCTCGCGCACGCGTACCTTATATTATTGTGCCGAGCGAGGACTTCAGCATCGACCCGGCGGAGCTGGAGCTGGCGGGGCTGACGGGCGACACGGTCTCCGTGGACGGCGTCCGCTTCATCGGCACATACATGAGTGAAGTTCTTCCCTCCTTCGGAGGGGACGGGGGAAGCTCCTTCTATTATGACATCATCGACCAGACGTCCGATTGCTCCCCTCTCCCCGGAGAGGGGCAGGGGGTGAGGCTTCTTGTCGGTGCC
>JAFUVM010000072.1 GCA_017483665.1 Bacteroidaceae bacterium | reverse complement strand
GTCCCTGATTTGTTGCGCTTCTTTCGGATAAACATGATGCAAAGTTAGCGCGGGTCACTCACATTTGCAACTTTTATACTTGCAACTGCATGATTTTTAGGATAGTTTAATTTTTGAGGCAGAGATGCGCGGAAAACAGGAGTACATATCGCTGACCGACATTGCCCGTTACCGTAACAGCGACGACCCGCGCTTCGCCATTCAGAACTGGATGCGCAACCGCAACACAATCGAGTTCCTCGGCCTGTGGGAGAGCCTGCACAATCCCGCTTTTAACCGTGTGCAATTCGACACGTTTAGAACCGAAGCCGGCCTCAACCGTTTTGTGATGACTCCCTCAAAGTGGATTGAACAGACGGGAGCCGTTGGCATCACCGCCAAGGCCGGACGTTACGGCGGCACCTACGCGCACAGCGACATCGCAATGGAGTTTGCCTCCTGGATTTCTGCGGAGTTCAAGCTTTACTTGATGAAGGACTACCGCCGGCTGAAGTTCGACGAGAACTCACGCCTTTCCTTGTCGTGGAACCTCAATCGCGAAATATCTAAGCTTAACTATCGCGTTCATACCGATGCCATTCAGCAGAACCTACTGCCACCAGACCTCACCAAAGAGCAAAAGTCTTACGTCTATGCCGACGAGGCCGACATGCTCAATGTGGCTTTGTTCGGAATGACAGCCGCCCAATGGCGAGCCCAGAACCCTGGCAGTAAAGGAAACATTCGCGACTACGCCTCTTTGCAGCAACTACTTGTGCTGGCCAATATGGAATCCTATAATGCCCTGCTCATAGAGCAACATCATTTGCAAGTTGACCGTCTGCAAGCCATGCGTCAAATGGCAATCAGACAGTTACAAGTACTCTCAACGCTTGATATCTCAGAAATCCCTCAGCTACCCACCACGAATGGGTTTCAAAAGTAATAACCTCCGACAATGAAACAACAATTCGGGACAAACAGGATTGACAAAGAGATGCTGCGGGAGTTCTGCGAGTGGGATGGCTAAGTGGTGACTTACCGCAAGGGTGTAAATGATAACGTAAAAGTATACCAAAAAATAAGGCTAAAAGTAGTCAACCCTAAACATTAAACCATAGTCCGAAAGAAATAGGCTATTGTCAAACTGCAGTTCTCCCACGGTGGAACTGTAGTCTGACCACAGTGGGACTGAATGAAGGACTGGAAAAAATGTGGGGACATATATCTCCTAATAAATGAACCATTCACACCTCCACCAGAAACAGAAAATGACACATAGAGGGTATGGGCTGTTTTGCTAAGAAAGTTTATTTGGAACACTATTGGGCACTATCCGCTTATTCTTTTACAACATAAACAGGCGTAAAAGTGATTCGGGAAGCCGACACTGGCGATTCAGCAACGTCCTCCCGATGATTATTATATTACAAAGAGAACAATTTCGCAAGAATCCAAAGGACAAATACAACAACAGCGATAGTTCCCATACAACCAAAAACACCGGAAAACATATTTCCCAAGCAACCCAATTTCTTTCCTTTAGCAGAAACGTTGCTACTTGAATAACTTCGTGTGGGAGTCGAGGTTGAAGAACTTCTCGGTTTCATCGAACTTATGCTTTTCTTCTTTTCCTTTGACCTTCTGTCTTTTTCTTCTTCCCGTTCTTGCTCTCTCCTCCGTGTCTCATATCGTTCCCAAGTGCAACGACCTTCATCTTTGAGGACATACTCGACATCATTCTTGTCAAAACCAAGTAACATGCCGTCTTCAGCTTGCTCAAAACGAACAATCTTATAGCCCAAGTTTCCGCAGCTCGACTTAACGGAGCCGAACTCATCCAAGACTTTTATAGAACCATTATACGAATCGGAAGTAACAGCATAAACTTTGTCCTTAAAGGCTATCAAGTCCAAATAGGTCGCAGCCGTTTCCTCCGTACCAGTGCCTTTACTCCAATTCCGACCATCAGCAGACAATTCAAGATAATGCTTGTTGCTGCTGATTCTTATTTGTCTTTTACTTGTTTTAACGCCTAGTGTCATAACCGTTATAAATTTACTCTCTTCACTAATTCGTGGAATGGGCTGATGACTCGCTCGTAAATCATCCAGTCGGCCTTGCCAAGACGCGAGGGATGATAGGATTTGATAACTACAACTCCATTCGTTGGATAATACCACAGACAACATGGTTTCATGTTTGCGTCGGGATAAGCGTATTCTATCTTCTCCACTTCCTTGCCTGCAAAATAACGCAACGTGACAAAATCAAACTGCGAATCGTCTGCATCGCAGCAAACGATGATATTCGGCCTCAAAATGTCAATCTCTTCTTTCAAAAAAGCCTCGTCTCGCTCCATAGCATCAGTCACCATCTTGCTTGAAACCGAGGAATAGCCAGCCAACTTTTTCGACTCAACGAAACCGAATGGCTCCGTGTTCCAAATAGTCCGAACCTCTCCCATTCTTGATTTGTTGACTTCTTCAAAGCCCATCCGCACGTCTTTCTCCGTCACTAACAATCCATAAAGCAACCGTGCCAGATTAGGCAGGAACCCCGTCCGTCCGACGTTTCCTCCAGCAAGCCTTCTATTGTTCTTGCCGTTCCGTTCGTCAATCAACCAAAGCCGAATATCGTTGCCATCTGGTGTATTCTTGTCCTTCAAAAGGAACAGCACACGCCGCCGAGCCTTGTCCCATTGCTCATCCACGAACTCCAAAGGTCTGTCAGCCTTTATCAGCAGCCCATCCTTGCAGAACAAATGTTGTTCCTCTTCGTTGAGACTTCCCATCCAACGGCGGAAAAGCTCGTCCAGTCTTTGGTTGTATTTATTCCCCATTGATAATTTGTGGCTTATTAATGGTAATTCTTTAATGCTTTGGCACAAAGGCGCGATTCTTTCACGCTTTAGCGGAAAGGCGTTATGTTAGTTGCGGAGGTAGTCGCGGAACGTGTTGGAAGCTAATCCGTAAAATCCGTGTAAACTGTGGTTCAGTTGGTCTTGAAGTTGTACTTCACCTCTCTCAGTTCTTCGTTGGCTTTGACAATCTTCTCCTTGAGGCCCTGCTTGTAGTCGCGGAGCTTCTGGGCAAGCGTCTCGTCGCTCAGGGCGAGCATCTCGGCGGCAAGGATGGCAGCGTTCTGTGCGCCGTTCACGCCGACGGTAGCCACGGGGATGCCGGGAGGCATCTGCACGATGCTGAGCATGGCGTCGAGGCCGTCGAGCATTCCCTTGATGGGCACACCGATGACGGGCAACGTCGTGCTGGCCGCCACTACGCCCGGCAGAGCCGCAGCCATGCCTGCGCCGGCAATGATGACCTTCAGTCCGCGCTCCTCGGCGGTGCGGGCAAAGTCCTCCACTTCCTGTGGAGTGCGATGGGCGGAGAAGGCGTTCATCTCGAAAAAAATACCCATTTCATCGAGAAATTTAGCTGCTTTCTCCATGACGGGCAGGTCGCTTGTGCTGCCCATGATGATGCTTACGATTGGTTTCGCCATAGTGATTTACCATTTAATCATTTACCATTTACCATTTATTCCCCCTAAAGGGGGTTAGGGGGGTCTTTCTTACGCGCTACAAAGTTAAGCATTTTTCTTCACCCGTCCAAACATACGACGGAGAAAAAGGAAATAAAGGTCTGTCGAAGGCGCAGAACAGGGAATGAAAAAACACTCCACGCCGTGTTCCTACCATCTTAATATAGATACCCTCGCACGGCAAAGGACTGCATCGCCTCAGGAAAAGTTCTGGCCGTGCAGTCATCGGGCAAGTGGGTTGCTCTCTATTGGTGACGGACAAAACAAAAACAAGCGTAAAAGACCATGCAGGAACGCCACAACAACAGGAGACTCTATTTCGATGAGCTGGCAGAGACTTGCCGCAGCTACTTCATGCCGTACATCAGCCGCTGGCACGAGGTGCGGCCCGGGACAAGCGTGCTGGAGATAGGATGCGGCGAGAGCGGCAATCTGTTGCCGCTGGCCAAGGCCGGTGCCGTCGTCACAGGCATCGACATCGCCTCGTGCCGAATAGAGCAGGCGCGGAGATTCTTCGGCGAAGAGCAGGCAGAGGGCAGTTTCATCTGCTGCGACATCTTCGGGCATCAGAGCACAGACAAGTACGACATCATCATCTGCCACGATGTCTTGGAGCATCTGCAGGACAAGGTGGGACTGCTTTCGCTTGTCCGCGGTTCCCTGAAGGACGGCGGCATCGCCTTCATGTCGTTCCCGGCCTGGCAGATGCCCTTCGGCGGCCATCAGCAGATAAGCAGGAGCCGGCTCCTCTCGCATCTCGGGGCAGGATATGACCACAGCCCCTGTCTATATAGATACAAATGGCAGGCAAAAGACTGCACCACGACATAAAGTCAAATGGCTCCCCCTAAAGGTTGTTCAGGCCTTTTCTTCTTTCACTTGCTCCCACAGGGCTTCCACATCTTCCTGAAGCCATTCCAGGTCGCAGTCGTCGGGGTCGTAGTCCTTCGGGATGTCGTACCACTCCAGTCGCTCTTTTTCGTCGGCTGTCTTGCGTGCCTTCTTGCTGAGTTCGAGCAGGTCGGCATATCCCCAGACGCCGCCGCAGTCCTCGGGCGGACAGGCTCCCTGCCCCTTCAGCAGTTTTATGACAGGTTCCTCGCCGGGGGCATAGTCGCGCTCGCCTTTCACCCACAGCTCGTGCGTCCAGGAGTCGCCGAAGTCGTACTCGAACCTCAGCCGCTCGTTCTTGGACTGCAGCACCATCTCCAGCGTTGTCTTCTCGCTGTTGCGGTACTGGGCGCGGCCAAGGAAAGCAAAGGGGCCGCTCATCTCCTCTTTCATCTGGTGTGAGTTCAAGTAATAGGTATCGTGCTTGCCTACAAACTGGTAGAGATGTTCGTGCCTCCATCCCATTGCGTCGAGCAGGACATAAGCCAGCAGCTCCAGGGTGATGTTCGAGGGAACCACCAGCTCGCGCCATATCTTCACCGGTGCATTGTTCAGCTTGATGCGGATGTGGAACTCGCGCTTCGGCTTGCCGATAAACTTTGCCTTGGGCAGCCTGAGTCCGAGCAGGTACTCTTCGTCGTCGAAGCCGTCCGTGTCGTCGAACTCATCATCGTCGAAGTCCTCCTCCGCGTCGTCGTAGTCGTCCTCGTCGAGCATGACATCTTCGGGATTGAAGTCGTCGGGAAATGTTCCGTGCTTCATGGAATAGTCCATCATCTTCACTGGGTCTATGCCGTAGTCGAGCATCAGGCCAAGGAGGTCGTCGAAGGTTTTTACGCCATGCTTCTCCAAATCCTCCTTCATCTCCTGCGGGAGTGATGCCATTGCTTCCTGGAGGATGTCCGCCATGTCGGGCTTCTCTTTGCCGCTGGTGGGGTTGAATTTGATTTTCTTCGCCATATCGTTGTTTGGAAAAAGTTAATTGCCTCGTTTCACGCCACAAAGATACGAAGAAAAATGAAGAAATGAAAAAATGAAGGAATAAAAAACTCTCTCACTCTGTACAAAGGGTAAAAGAGTCTCGTGCCGCGGTGGTACTCATTTCTCACTCTTCACATCAGTATCGTTCCGACGATGCCGCAGGCGATGCCGATGAGCGTGCCGCCCAGGACCTGGCCGAGGGTGTGCTGGCGGAGCACCATGCGGCTCGTCATGACGCAGCCCGCGACGAGGATGGCAAGCGAGAGCCACCAGACGGGGTTGAAGCCGAAGATGTCGGCGTAGACCATCAGGGCGCCGATGACGCCGCCCGAGCCTGCCGAGTGCATACTCACCTTCCACCAGATGTTCACCACGACGCAGACGCTCTGGATGAGTAGAGAGATGCCGACGATGGCAGTCAGGAAGTGGGGCATGTGGGTGACGGAAAGGATGTGCATGAGGCAGAGGTAGCTGCATATATATATAATGTAGGGCACGGCTCGCTTGTGGCGCTTCCGCAGCTCCAAGGCGCTCCAGCCGTGGGCACGGCGGTAGAGGTAGACGGACAGGGCAGGCAGGCAGAACGTGAAGATGTAGACAAGCGAGAGCAGCCACAGCCTGAAGGCCCACGGGAACTGCCCGAGGAAGGTGAAGCAAAGCAGGATGAGCGTGCCGACAGTCGGGTAGTACGACGGCCGGAAGACTGCCGAGAAGATGCGTGCTATGAATAGAAGGGACTTCATTTTCTCATTCTTGCCACGGGGATGCCCAGCTGTTCGCGGTACTTGGCTACGGTGCGGCGGGCGATGTTGAAGCCTTCCTGCTGGAGCATCTGCATGAGGTGCTCGTCGCTGAAGGGCTGCTGCTTGTCTTCTCCGTCGATGATGCGGCGCAGGGCGGCCTTCACCTGGCGGGCCGTCACGTCGTCGCCCTCGTCGCTCTTTGTGGCGCGGTGGGTGAAGAACCACTTTAGGGGGAAGGTGCCGAAGACGGTCTCGACGTACTTGCTGTTGGCGGCGCGGCTGATGGTGCTGATGTCGTAGCCCGTGGCGGAGGCGATGTCGTCGAGCTTCATGGGGCACAGCAGCGTCTCGTCGCCCGTCTGGAAGAAAGGTTTCTGGTAGCTGACGATGGCCTGCATGGTGCGCAGCATGGTCTCCGAGCGTTGCTGCAGGGCTGTGATGAACATCTGTCCGCGCTCCACGTACTGGCGCACGAAGGCATCCTGCTGTCCCTCGGCATCGGGACTGATGACGAGCGAGGGCTGGTTGCCGCTGGCAAGGGTGACGGTCACGGTGCCGTCGTCGTCGGTGTCGACCAGGAAGTCAGGCCGAATGCTCTGGGCGCGGTCGCTGGTCTTCGAGCCGATGGAGCCGCCGGGCCTCGGGTTGAGCCGCATCACCTCCTTCTGCATCTGCTCCGTGTCCCGAAGGCTCACGTGCAGCTTCTGTGCCAGCCGATGCCAGCGCTTGTGGACGAAGTCGTCGAAGTATTTGCTCAGGAGCGTGATGAACTTTTCCCGGTAGGGGAACTTCTCGTTGCGCCGGACTTGCAGGAGCAGACACTCCTGCAGCGAGCGTGCTCCGATGCCGGGCGGGTCGAACTCCTGAAGGACGTGCAGGACCTTTTCCAGTTCCTCGGGGCTTGTCGTGATGCCCTGGTAGAGCTCCGCCTCGTCGGCCAGGACGGGGAGTGACTTCCCGAGGAGTCCGTCCTCGTCGAGCGAGCCGATGAGGTACTCCATGAGTTCCTCCTCGTGTTCCGTCAGGTCGAAGTCGGCCATCTGCTCGCGGAGCCGGTCGGTCAGGGAGAGCGTGTCGTCGTAGGACACGTATTCGGCGGCATCGTTGCTATGGCTGGGACCGTTCAGGAAGTCGGGCATGTCTTCCTCCGAGCGGTAGTCGTAGGCAGCGTCAAGCCTCTCCCCATCCCTCTCCAATGGAGAGGGGGAATCCTCGCCGCCGTTCTCCCCTCCCTCGGAGGGGTCGGGGGAGGCTTTTTCCAGCCACGGGTTTTCCATGCACTCCTGCTCCACGCGTTGCTGCAGGGCTTCGACGGGCATCTCCGTCAGGCGGACGAGCAGGACATGCTGCGGCAAGAGCTGTTGCTGCTGCACCTGCTGTTCGGTCTGCACCTGTTGCCCGGTCTGTGTCTGTAGGTTCTTCTGGCTCATTACGGTATCGGCATCGTTACCGAGCGCAAAGGTACGACTTTTTAAGGGAAAAGTGAAGAGAGAATAGTGAAAAATTTGCTGCCGCCCTTAAAATAGTAAAAGAAGTCCTTGTCCCGTCGGATTTGCAATCCGACAGGACGGAATATAAGCATTTGAAATGCGATAAGTGAAGTTTCGCGACTACAATCGCACTGTGGTGTCAAGGCATCCATGAAATGGCAGCCGTACCTGAATTTATGAATTGAAGGCCAGGTATTTCTTCCGCCAGCGCCAGATGGTTTGGCGGGAGAGGTTGGTCAGGTTCTGGATTTGCGTGTTGGTGAGGCCGATGCGCATCAAGTAGACGACTTGCATCTGCTGTTCGGTGACGATTCCCTGTTCTCCACAGAAAAGATGCTGCTTGATGGTTGGGTCGAGTTCGTCCACAGTGCGGTAGACTTGCTTCCAGTCGGCTACCGTCATTTCCCTCTTGCCTGTGGAACATTGCTTCAGTACAGACATGATGTCCTCGGCCGCGGCCTCCAGTTCCGAGCGGTGAATGATGGAGACCAGGACTTGGTTCCTCTCCTCCTTTTCTGCCAGCTGCTGGTCTTTCTCGGCAATATCAGATGACAGTCCGCCTACAATCCGCTTGTGCCACGTCTCTTTATATATAGGGGCGTTCTATAAATTAAAGTATTAATAATCGATAAGTTACTTGCATAATTCAAGAAAAAGTTGTACCTTTGTGGTATAAATAGAGAAATCAATGGAGAAGACAAAGATATACCGCAGGCCAATGGGCGAGAACCTGT
>JAFUVM010000071.1 GCA_017483665.1 Bacteroidaceae bacterium | reverse complement strand
TCTCCGGTTCATAGCTGGACTCTGCTGCTTTGCGCTGTTTCATAAAAAGGTCGAACGCACTGGACTTTTCAACTCTGTCATCCTCGATGGTAAACGGTATGCTCCGACTTCTCACCACCGCATTGACGAAGATGTTGAAAGCTGTGTTTATGCTCATTCCAAACTTATTGCAGAGTTCATCGAACTGCGATTTCATCTCCGAATCTATCCTTACTGTTACTGCCGACTGTGCCATAATCTGAATTTAATATCTTATGACGGCATTATGCCACCATTCCGATGGCAAAAATACATTTATTCTCTGATTCTGCCAAACAAACTTGCTATTATTTGCTACAAAATAGAAGTTTCGTGTCTTTTTTCTCTAAAATAGCCTTGTTCTTATGGTTCTCTCGGTTTTTATGTGTAATTTTGCCTCAGATAAGCCTTATCAAGAGACTGGCGGCATGCACCACGACAGTCTCTTTTCTTATATAACGATGAAATAAAAATTTTATTGCCTAACGCTACTCTTTTTCTTCAAATCGCAACGACTGAATAACGCAATATTATTATTTTGTAAACTCTATCTCGCATTATGCCTTTATACTAAGGCTTTGTCCCAGATTTTAGGGTATTGACGTATATAGTCACCATTTCTTTTATCCTTTTTGGGTTAAAATCTGCCACAAAGTTACGAAGGATAATTTAAAAGTCAAAATAATTAGTTTCGAATTTGATTGAAAGAAGGAAAAACATATATCGGGCTGTATAGATAAAAACAACTCGTCACTCGTCATGTTTGGGGGTGAATGCGATGATTGTCAATAAATTATACCCTGACGAGTGCATGACGAGATTGTCAGGTACTCGTCAGGGTCTTATTGTCTGATTTTCTGACTATTACAAGCAGATATGATGAGTGACGAGTGATTTTCGCTTCTGAAAAAAGCGCGAGGCACTTCCGAGATAAGCGCAGGGCGCTTCCGAGATAAGCGCGAGGCGCTTCCGAGATAAGCGCAGGGCGCTTCCGAAAGCTCACCCTTGCCTCTTGCTCCTTGCCTCTTGCTCCTTGCTCCTTGCCCCTTGCTCCTTGTTCCTTGCTCCCTGCCCCTTGCCCCTTGCTCCTTCTTCCCTCCGGTCAGGCGCAGGCGGAAGCTCCTCGCCCTTAATCTTTCGCTACGCTGAAGGGATAGACCAGCAGGTCGCCGAGCTCGCCGACGGGACGCTGGGCGAGGTTGACCAGAATGTACTCGCCCGGCTGGAGCGGCTCGCGGGGCTGACAAATGAAACTGTCGCTTTCAGCCTTTATTGTGAACGCCTTGGGCTCCAGCCGCATATAAATGTTCTCGATGAGCTGCGGACTGGATAGTTTACGGTAGTATTTCTTGGCCTTCAGACGGATGAGGGCATAGTCGATGAGGACTTCATCGGGCCCCGGCGTGACGCGGAACATGGGGCGGTTGCCGTCGGAGAGTTGTGTGGCACGTCCGCCCGCAAGGTAGTGCGTCAGGCGGCTCTTCATCTGGTAGTCCACTATCTTCCAGCCGGGCTTCAGCTCGCTCTGCGTCTGCTGGACCGGTATCTCCACCCAATTGCCTGCAACGGTCGTCTCCACCTTCTGTGCGCCACAGCATAGCGGCAACATCAGAAATAATATGTATGTCAACTTCTTCATAGCGGGACAAAAGTAGGACTTTTTCGCGTAACACAGCCCCTAAACGGCAAGAAATCGCCAATGAACGTACATATTTTGAATTTTGAATTTATTAATTTTGAATTCTGAATTATTTTTTGTATCTTTGCGCCAATGAAAACAAATATCTTCTCTTCGGGACGGCTTGCTATGGCCGGCGTCCTTCTGCTTCTGGCCTTCGGTGCCAACGCAGCAGACTGGCTCTTCCGACAAGGCAAGAGCAGCTATACGATTGTCGTTGCACCCGATGCCTCCGCCTCCGAGCAGACGGCAGCACGCGAACTGCAACAGTACATCCAGCAGATGAGCGGCGTCCGATTGCCCGTCAGCTCCGACCTGCAGACATCCGGCGAGTGCATCTATGTGGGCTACAATGAGCGCGTGGCAGCCTTGACGGGAACGCAGAAACCCGGGAAGGACGACGAGAGCTTCACCTACAGGACCGTGGGGCACAACCTGCTCATCTGGGGCGGGGCTCAGCGCGGCACGATGTACGGCGTCTTCACCTTCCTGGAGCGCGAGCTGGGCATCCACTGGCTCACGCCCAAGTGTACCGTCGTGCCGAAGAAGGGAGAATGGAAGCTGCCCAGGCTGAATCACTCGGAAACGCCCTTCATCGGCTACCGCTACAGCAACTATTTCGTGGCGAACGGAGTACATGAATGGAGCGCCCATACGCGCGAAAACATGAAATGGAGCCCTGTGGAAAGCGAGTACGGCAACATCGAGGCCTATTGGGGAGCGCATACCATGGGCCACTTCGTCTCTGTCAGGGAATTCTACGACACGCATCCCGAATACTTCGCCTTGCGCGACGGCAAGCGTTCGTCGGACTATGCACAGCTCTGCCTCTCGAATCCCGAGGTGCTGGAAATCTGCAAGACGCGCCTGGCCGACTTCATGCGCAAGAATCCCGGATACCGCATCTACAGCCTTTCGCAGAACGACAACTTCCTCTTCTGCCAGTGCGACAAGTGCAAGGCCATCGAAAAGCAGTACGGCGGCCACTCCGGACTTATCGTCTGGTTCGTCAACCAGGTGGCCGATGCTGTCAGGGACGAGTTTCCCGACAAGTATGTGGGCACTTTTGCCTATCAGTATTCGCGCCAGCCGCCCACGGGCATCAAGCCCCGCGAGAATGTCGTCATACGCCTGTGCAGCATCGAGTGCTGCTTTGCCCATCCGCTGGATGCCGGCTGTCCGCAGAACGAGAAGTTCATGCGCGACCTGAAGGGCTGGGCAGCCTTGGCTCCGCACCTCTTCATCTGGGACTACATCGTCGACTATGCCCAGTACATAGCCCCCTGGCCCAACTTCCAGGTGCTGGGGCCCAACATCAAAGTGTTTGGCGACAACAAGGCCATCGGCATCTTCGAGGAGGCGCAGTACCAGTCGGCGGGGGCTGAGTTCGACGAGATGAAGGCCTGGACGGTCAACCAGCTGCTGTGGAATCCCGAGCAGAACGTCGACTCGCTGGTCAGCATCTTCGTCGACGGCTTCTACGGCCATGCCGCTCCGCGCATCATGGACTACTACCGCCTGTGCAAGAGCCTGGTGAAGCCCGATGTGCACTATGGCATCTACATCCGCGAGAAGCACGAGATATACAGCGACGCCTTCATACGCGACGCCTTTGCCATCCTCGACGAGGCCCGCAACATTGCCGAGACCGACGAGATACGCGAGCGTGTGGAGCGCGTCAGGATGCAGCCCCTCTACCTGCATTGCATGCGCCACAAAGCCAAGTCCCTGCAGGATGGCACATGGAACGAGCTCGTCGCCCTGATGAAGAAATACAAGGCCATGCACCGCGAAGGCGTCCCGCAGGCCGACTTCTTCCGCTCCTTCGAGGAGGAAGCAAAATAATATAGTATAATGTAAGCTTAATACCAAAAGAAGATGACCATTGCTATCGTTACCCTGATGTTGCTCGGCTATGTGCTCATCTGCACCGAACACATCACTCGCATCAACAAAGCCACCGTCGCCCTCTTCTGCGGCGTCTGGGGATGGGTCCTGTACGTCTGTGTGGGACCGTATTACATCGAGACGCTCCACGACGCGGGCTTCCAGGAATTCCTGGGCGGACAGAGCTACAGCCTTCATGCCGTGAACGAGTACATCTGCCAGCACGTCTTCGCCCGGCACATGATACAGCTCGTCAGCATCGTCATGTACCTGCTGGCTACGATGGCAATAGTCGACGTGCTGGCTGCCAACGGCTGCTTCGACTTCGTGACGAAGCTCTGTCGCTCGCAGAAGTCGTGGGTCACCGTCACCATGCTCGCCCTGTGCAGCTTCGGTCTGAGCGCCAACCTCGACAACCTGACCTCCGCCGTCGTGATGCTCATGGTCCTGAACCAGCTTGTCGTCAACCACAGGCAGCGCATGCTCCTGGGCTCCATCATCGTCATCGCCACCAATTGCGGCGGCTGCTTCACCGTCATAGGCGACGTCACCTCCCTGCTCGTCTGGACACGCGGTGCCGTGACCCCCACCAACTACACGGCAGCCCTTGTCCTGCCTGCACTCTTCGCCACCATCATCCCCACGTTCCTCATCGGCAGGAAGCTCCCGAGCCACCTCGACCTGAAGCGCAGCAGCGTGATGTATCGTGGCGACGATGCCGACGTGAAGCCCTGGCAGCAGCTCCTCATGTTCATCCTCGGCATGGGCGGACTTTGGTTCGTGCCCACCTTCTACCGCCTCACCAACCTGCCGCCCTTCCTCGGTGCCCTTTGCGTCCTCGGCGTGCTGTGGGTAGTGAACGAAATCATCAACCGCAAGCGCATCCTCTCCGACCAGCCCCTTCCGATACGCACCAACCGCAGCCTGCAGTACGAAGTGATGCAGATGATCATGTTCTTCCTTGGCGTAGGCCTCAGCGTCGACATCCTCATTGAAGTGGGAGCCATGAAGCACGTTGCCCTTTGGTGCGACCAGTACATACATAATATATATATACTCTCGCTTGCCCTCGGGGCTGTCAGCTCCATCATGGACAACGTCGCGCTGGTCATCAGCGGCATATCCATCTATCCCGTGCTGGACGGCAACACGCCCGGCATGACGGAATACATGCAAAGCTTCGTCGAGAACGGTCAGTATTGGCACCTCATCACCCTGAGCGGCTGCGTAGGCGGATGCCTGCTGCCCATCGGCAACACAGCCGGCTATGCCTTGATGAAGAGCGAGGACGTCACTATCTGGTGGTACTTCAAGCACATCACCCTGAAGGTCCTGCTCGGCTGGTTCTGCGCCCTGGGCATTTACTTCCTCGTCGACTATTTTCTGAGATAATGAAGAGTGAATAATGACTAATTTGCTACCACACAGAAAAGAACCATGCATTACGATATAAGCAAAATGCTTTCCCTAAAGGGGGACGAGGGGGCTTTCGTCCTCAATGCCATGCAGCAGGACACGCTGCAAACTGTCCGCAAGGGTGTTTCCGTCGTGCTGCTCAGTCCTACCGGTTCGGGCAAGACGCTGGCCTATCTGTTGCCGCTGCTCGAGAAGCTCGATGCAGGGAACGACAACCTGCAGGCACTCGTCATCGTCCCTTCGCGCGAACTGGCTATCCAGACAGCCGACGTGGCCCGTCGCCTCTGTTCAGAACTTCGGGTGGCAGCCTGCTACGGAGGTCGTCCGGCCATGGAAGAGCATCAGCAGTTGCGACGCCTCAAGCCCCATCTTGTGGTAGCCACGCCAGGCCGCTTGCTCGACCATTTGCAGAAAGCAAACCTCCAGCCCGATGACGTCCGCATCCTCGTCCTCGATGAATTCGACAAGCTGCTCGAGCTGGGCTTCCGCGAACAGTTGCACGACATCATCGCCCTGCTGCCAGCCCTCCGGCAGCGCATCCTGCTCTCTGCTACCGATGCCGAAGAGATTCCTGCTTTTGTGGGAAACGACAGGCACGTCCGCCTCTCCTTCCTCGACCCCGAGGAAACCGACGACCGCATCAGCATCCGCCTTGTCAAGTCGCCCGAGAAGGACAAGCTCGGCACCCTCCTCCGCCTGCTATGTACCTTGGGGACGCAGAAAAGCCTCGTCTTCGTGGGCTATCGCGAAAGCGTGGAGCGCGTGGGCAACTACTTGGAGCAAAACGGCTTGATGGCCGGCATCCTGCATGGCGGCATGGAACAGCGCGACCGCGAACGGGCTCTCTACCGCTTCCTGAACTCATCCGTCAACGTGCTTGTCAGCACAGACCTTGCCTCCCGTGGCATCGACATCACAGGCATCGACAACATCATCCACTATCATCTGCCGGCCAACCAGGAGGCCTGTACCCACCGCAACGGACGTACTGCCCGCTGGGACAAGCAGGGCACAGCCTACTTCATCCTCGGTCCCGAGGAACATCTGCCCGATTTCGTCAGCCTCTCTTCCGACGCGCAAGAGGCAACCTTCAGTCTTCCTGCCCGGGTGCAGGCTCCGGCAAAGCCGCTTTGGATTACATTATATATAGGTAAAGGGAAGAAGGACAAGATAAGCCGCGGCGACATCGTGGGCTTCCTCACCAAGCAAGGCGGGCTGGAGAGCAGTCAGGTGGGCCGTATAGACGTGTTGCCACATTGGTCGTATGTTGCCGTGGAACGTGCCGCCTCGCATGATTTGCTTCAGCGCATCAAGGGGCTTAAGATAAAAGGTCAGAAGACAATCTATGCTGTAGCAGGACGCTAATAATTGCACAAAAAGTACATGGTTTGTGCATTTTTCGTCGAAAAACTTGCACAATTTGGGTAATTGTGTTACCTTTGCAGCCGATTTTAACCAATCAAAGGTAAAAGATGAAGAAAACAACACTTAGTTTACTGGCATTTGCCACAGTTATGAATGCATTTGCCGGCGGTCTCCTGACCAACACAAACCAGAACGCAGCCTTCGTGCGCAACTTCGCCCAAGAAGGCAAAATCGACCTGACAAGCATCTACGCCAACCCCGCAGGCGGCGCATTCCTCGCCAATGGCTGGCATCTGAGCCTCAACAGCCAGACCGCTTTCCAGCGTCGAGAGATTGAGACCACCTTCCCGCTCTTCAGGTATAACACCGACGATCCCAATGCCACCCACGACTTCCTCGGCAAGGCTACAGCCCCCATTATTCCCTCACTGACCGTTTCCTACAATCGCGACAAGTGGAGCATCTCGGCACACTTTGCCATCAGCGGTGGCGGCGGTAAGTGCGAGTTCGACGAAGGCCTGGGCTCCTTCGAGGCAGCCTATGCAGGCGTGCTCTATCAGTTGGCTCCGTCCCTGTTGCCCCCCGGAGTACAGTTCCAGGGGTACACAATTAACAGTTACATGAAGGGCAAGTCCTACCATTTCGGCTTGCAGGTCGGCGGAACATACAAATTCACCGACAACGTGGCAGGCTACGTAGGCATTCGCGGACTGTACGCTACCTCCAACTATAATGGATTCGTCAATCCCGCTGTCAGCACCAATGTCGGCAAAGTGCCCCTCAACAACTACGGCATCGACCTGAACTGCGACCAGACAGGCCTCGGCGTTGCCATCATCCTCGGTGTTGACTGGAAGATAAACAACAAGTGGAACGTTTCGGCAAAGTATGAATGCCCGACCAGACTGAACCTCAAGAACAAGAGTGAGATTAATGTAGCGGAAGACCTGGTAAGGGAAAAGGCTGCAGGCATCCTCGACCAGTTCGAGGACGGCAAGAAGGTGCGCGAGGATGTGCCCGGACTCCTGGCTCTCGGCGTTCAGTACTCGCCCATCGAGAAGATTCGCCTGGGTGCCGCATATCACCAGTTCTTCGACAAGGTTTCCACAAAGTTCCTCAACAAGGAAGAACTCATCAACCACAACACCCACGAGTTCCTGCTTGGCGCTGAGTACGACATCTGCAAGCTTATCACGGTTTCCGCATCATGGGAGACTACCAGCTACGGTCTCGACGACGCGTACATGAACGACCTCTCGTTCAACCTCTCGAACCACATGGTCGGCGGCGGTGTACGTATCAATGCGACAAAGCGTTTCAGCATCGACCTCGGCTACATGTGCACCTTCTACAACAGCCGCGACGTCACAACTCAGACAGCCGCCGGACCCAAGACCGACCACTACGACCGCAAGAACCATACCTTCGGCATCGGTCTCAACCTGCACATCTGATTTGAGAATGAAATAATGAAAGAATGAAAAACACTCGTCACTCGTCAGACTCGTTGAGTGACAGAGCGTAACACCCTGACAGGAATGTCAGGGACATAGTCAGAACAACGGATTGAACGGATTAGACGGATTTATGCATCGCTGACAATCAGCAGATAGATAGTCCGCCAAATCCGTTCAATCCGTTTTTGTCTGTTGTTAACCCAACTTTGCCCCCATTTTCTTGCTTTCTTCGCTGTCACCGCCGTTTCAGCGTTCCCGATTCCTTTACTGTGTACTACAAACTTTTATTTTTCTCCAGAAGGGCATCTTCTTATACCCCAGCATCTCGTAGATGTCC
>JAFUVM010000070.1 GCA_017483665.1 Bacteroidaceae bacterium | reverse complement strand
CGGGCTGGGTTACGGACTCTTCGAACTGAAGAACTCTGTCACCAAAACCACCAGCGCCTTCTTCGAGCCCGCCCTCGACTATGTCGTCTGCAAGATTCCGCGTTGGGACCTCTCGAAGTTCCACGGCGTGAACCACGAATTGGGCTCCTCGATGAAGAGCGTAGGCGAGGTGATGGCTATCGGTCGCACATTCGAGGAGGCCATCCAGAAAGGCTTGCGCATGATTGGGCAGGGGATGCATGGCCTTGTGGGCAATAGAAGCGGAAACGAAAGTCTCCCATTAAGGGGAGATTTAGAGGGGGCACTCAGGCATGCTACGGACATCCGTGTCTTCGCAGTCGCTAAAGCCATGACGATGGGGTATTCCGTAGGACAGATTCATGAACTGACAAAGATAGACCGCTGGTTCCTTGAGAAGCTCAGGCACATCATGCTGGTCAATGACAGGCTGAAGGAGTTCTCGTGGTTAGCGGAATACTATGCTGGCGCGGAGTATTCTGAATTTCTCGAAGCCATCGAAGCCCCGGAGTTTTCCACGCTGTCGCTCGAAGCAAAGACTTGCGGCTTCTCTGACTTCCAGATTGCCAGGGCTCTTGGCCTCGAAGCCTGCATGTCCCGCCTGCGCCTGAGCGAAGCGAAGAATATGGAGCAGGCTGGACTTGCAGTTCGCAAATGGCGCAAAGAGTTAGGCATCATGCCAGTCGTCAACCAGATTGACACCCTTGCTGCCGAGTACCCTGCCCAAACGAACTACCTCTATCTGTCTTATCTATAAAGGCGCTTATCGCAGAAGAGCCTAGCGCTTATTTCGGAAGAGCCTAGCGCTTATTTCAGAAGAGCCTAGCGCTTATTTCGGAAGAGCAAGGCGCTTATCGCAGAAGGGCAAGGCGCTTATTTCGGAAGGGCCACTGTTATCCGGCAAGGAGCGGCAAAGCGTGGGTCCTGACGACGGTGGAGTGTCTGGCGGTAAGTCTCGGCGCTGGGCGTGACTTTGCCCTTGAAGACCTTCTTGCCCTTGCCCTGTGGCTTGTCTTTTCCAAGGTATCTGACGGTGACGGGCTTCGAGAGGTCGAGGAGCTCATCGCTGAGATAGAGGGTCAGGGACGAGTAGTCGCAGCGGCGGATGATGATGGTGCCTGCCTGGACCTCAGCATCGACGCGCTTGCCGCGCTGCAGCTCACCGGCAGGAGCCGAGAGCCAGTAGAAGTCGGGACGCAGGACGGCCTCCTGCTGCCAGATGACGTATCGGGGCCAAGCCTGCCGCTTGTACTGCGCCATCCACGGCAAGGCTGCTGCATCCTCGCGGTCCATCCAGTGTCCTTTGCCCTCCATGATGTGCGTCTGGTGAATGTATCCTCCGGGATGCGTGCGCTCCAGGGAGTCCATCTGCACGCCGCGCTCGCGGTCGAGGCGGTTGCGGTCGTAAGCCGCATCGTTTGCACCGCACCATATCATGAAAGGCGTGTTCAGCAGGTTCTCCAGCCGTACGTCGCCTGGATGCCCCGCCATCATGCTGGCTGCAGCCCAGTGGTCGGCCATGCGCGGTGCCATGCGCCAAACGCCGTCGCCGCCCGCCGAATAGCCCAGGATGTAGACCTTGTCGGGATTGACATCGTAGTGTGCTATCATGGTGCGGATGAGGACACGATACATGCTGTCGATGGGCTGCTGGCACCACATGTCCCACGCCTCGAGGGGCGAGCGCGGAGCCACGTAGACGCCCTCGGCGGGACGGTAGAGACGCATCTGGTTGCGCCACTGCTGGTCGTTGACTTCGGGTGTCGTCCCGCCGCCTCCGTGCAGACTGATCCAGAGGCTACGCCCGTCGGCAGGCCTATCGCCGTAGGTCGTCCACCAGAGCTTCATGCTGTCGCCGTCCTGCCGGATGATGCTGTCGCGTAGGATGTCAGCCGTCGCCGCCTTCAGACTATCAAGCCATTGCTGGCGAATGGCAGTATAATCCTGCGCCACAACAGGTGCAAAGACCAACATAACGAAGAGGAAGCACATCGTCCTTGTTCGGTCGGATTTCCCTGTTCGCCCTGTTCGGTCGGATTTGCAATCCGACCGCATTGAATATAAGGATTTGTAATCCCCTGTTCGGTCGGATTTGCAATCCGACCGCATTGAATATAAGGATTTGTAATCCGTAACTCTTTCCATTGTATTTATTTTCGCATTGCAAATGCTTATAGTATATGCTGGCGGATTGCAAATCCGCCAGAACGGCATCCGCCAGAGCCACCCTGTTCGCCCTGTTCGGTCGGATTTCCCTGTTCGGCATGTTCGGTCGGATTTGCAATCCGACCGCACTGTATATAAGGATTTGTAATCCGCATTAACTTTCATAGCTGTTATCATTAAGGTGCAACAATCACTTTCAAGAGTCCATCCAAACCTGCATAATTGCGGGCAGAGCTATAGAGATAGTCCTCTGCACGTTCCACAATCTCCTGCTTCACCGGGTTTTGGTGTATATACTCGAGCTTCTGCTTGTAGAATTCATAGGATTCGATGTGTTCGACATGATTGCCGTCTTGCCAGAACTTAAATCCGGTTATCTTCTTATCGTTGGCAGCACGAAAGCCGAATCTGCCCATGAGCCATTCCTTCCGGCTTTCCTGTGGGTTCTCCAAAATGGCTTTGATTATGCTTTTGCTCGTAAACTTCTTGAAGTCACGAAGAATATCGCCAATGGCTATGTCTCCCTCGATTCCCACAATCATGTGTAGATGATTGGTCATTAGCACCCACGCATAAATGTCAAGTCCCTTGTTCTTCTGACAATACCCCAACGAATCAACCACGACGTGCTTGTATAGTGGACGTGTGAAGGCATCCATCCAGTCGACAACACTTGAAGTCGTAAAGTAGAGATTACGCGTTAATGCTGACATTTCATGGTTCTGTTATTATCGCATTGCAAATGCTTATATTTCTGGCTGGCGGATTGCAAATCCGCCAGAACGGGACCAACATAACGAAGAGGAAGCACATCGTCCTTGTTCGGTCGGATTTCCCTGTTCGCCCTGTTCGGTCGGATTTGCAATCCGACCGCATTGAATATAAGGATTTGTAATCCGTAACTCTTTCCATTGTATTTATTTTCGCATTGCAAATGCTTATAGTATATGCTGGCGGATTGCAAATCCGCCAGAACGGCGGTCGTTTCCCTAAAGAGAGTCAGGGGGCCTTTATCTGGAAGGCCGTTCCTTCCTTGTCATTCTTGATGCGGTCGGCGTCGGCTTTCCAGTAGTTTGAGCCGGCACGGCCGCCGCACTGGATAGTGTAGCCATCGGTCGTTTTGGCGATGATGAAGGTGTGCCACTCGGCTTCGAACGGGTTCTGAGCCTTGCCCTGCCAGAAGGTGCCCTGCTCGTTGACGTAGCGACCGTCCTGGGCATTCGTTATCTTATAGCGACCCGTTGCAGGCACGAGCTCGATGCTCCAGAGCTGCCGCTGCGGATTGATAGTGTCCGGCTCGGCCACGAACTGCGGGAAGTCGCCCGTACGGTCGGCCGCCGCATTCACGTCGGTCAGGTACTTGCCCCTATACATTATATAATATAGTCCGTCCTCGACAACCTGCTGCGGGAAGAACTCGCGCCCGTAGGCGAACTGTTTCTTGTAGTCCTTGACGAGACGAGTCGTTTCCTCTGCTATCCATGGCGTGACGACGGTGCCGCTCACGACAGGTTTTGCCTTGACGACAGAGCCTTCGAAGTTGCGGCTGACGATGCCTTTCTGTTTCTCCTCAAGCTTCTGCAAGGCACGATAATGCGCCACGAAGCCCAGGGAATCCTGCTGTCCGAGAGCCTTCTGCATGGCCGTCACTTGCAGTCCCCGCTGTCCGAGCACCCGCATGCTCTCTACCCAAGGCGCAATCTCCCGCAACATCTCGGGCTGAGAAAGGCTGTCGGCAAGGAGAGCATCTGCCTCTGTGACGAGACGGGAAAAGTAAGTTTCGTTGGGAACCTTACCGAAGTCGGGACTCTCACCTTCGCGACGCAGGCCGTGCCCCGTCTTGCCGAGGTCGATGTTGTTCTCGCAGAAGAAGCGGAAAGCCTCCTTGCTCGTCGGCATCAGCTCGTCGAGAGCCTGCTTCCAGGACAGCTCGGCGTCGTAGGCAGGCATGTTCCAACAGTAGTCGGCTATGCTGCAGAGCGACACCTTCGAGGCCTCGGCGTACTCCATAGGATTACTGCAGAAGCCGGAGACGAGGTCGGCGATGTCGAGTCCGTTGCCGTAGGTCTTGCCCATGAGCAGGCGGCTCTGGCAGTAGTCGTTGACAGGATAGTTGAGCCAGATGAACGCCTTGCGTTTGATTTGCGCGTTGATCCATTCCATGTCGTCGCGCTCTATCATGTCGACCACCGAATTGCCCGTCCACATGATGCGCACCTCGGGGTACATCTTCGTGCCGAGCGTGGAGAGGTAGTCGCCCCCGCTCCATGCCTTGTTGTACTGCGTCGGACAGATGATGAGCGGCTGCACGTCCTTGTGCTTGCGCACGAAGGCATCGGTCAGATAGTTCATCAGGCCTGCCTGTTTCTCGCCTCTTGCTCCCTCACCGCCGATGTCGTCGAAGAAGACGGCGAACGTGCGGATGCCAAGCCCGTACATGAGGTTCAGCTTGTTCACTACGGCCTGGCTGTCCGCCCTGTTCCATTGGATGTCGCCTCCGGGATGGATGGCCCAGACGAACTGCACGTGATTGCGATGCGCAGCCTCGACGAGTTCCTTCAGTTTCTTTGCCTCAGCCTCGGGATAAGGTTCGCGCCAATGGGCACGATGATAGGGGTCGTCCTTCGGTCCATAGACGTAGATGTTCAGCCGGTGCCCAGCGTAGAAGTCGAACTGCCGCAGCCTGTCCTCATGGCTCCAGGGGTTGCCGTAGAAACCCTCAATGACACCTCGGCAGCTGACGCTCGGCCAGTCGCGAATTTCAAATGAAGTCCCCTCTGAATCTCCTTCCAGAGGGAAGACTTCCTTATATTGTTTTCTAAGATAGCTGAACAGCTCATCTCCCTTCAGGGAAGAGTCAGAGAGGGTCTTTAACGCCTGCTCGCCGTAGAACGTTCCGCTTTCATCCCTGCCGGCCACAACGGTCTCCGATGGCGTGACCCTCAGATAATAGCCCTCGGCCTGCTCGGGAATCTTCTTCCGATAAGCTTTGACGGCCTTATCGCCAAAGGTTCCTGTCAGTTCGCGTCTCTCAGCAAAGCTGCAAAGACATGTCGCCCAAAGCAGCACAAAGAATACGTGTCGTCTCATGGTTTCAATCTTCAATGGTCAATCTTCAATGGTTCAATGGTCAATCTTCAATGGTCAATGGTCAATGGTCAATGGTTCAATGGTCAATGGTCAATGGTCAATAGTCAATGGTACTCATCCCATCTTGGATATCTTCTGCAAAGCCGCTTCGTCCAGTATCTTTATCTTGCGTCCGTCGAGGGAGATAAGCTTCTCCTGCGCAAAGAGGCTCAACGTACGGATGGCATTGCTGGTGGTCATGTTGCTCAGGCTTGCCATGTCTTCGCGGCTCAGGCAAGCGTTCAGGGAACAACCGTCCTGCGCTGTGCCGTAGCTTTCCTTGAGGAAGAGTATGCTCTCGGCCAGACGACCGCGAATGTGCTTCTGCGTCAGGTTGACGGTTCGTGCATCGCTGCGCCCTAAGGCGATAGCCAGGCGACGGACGAAGAAGCAGGCCAGCTGTGGGTTGCGGCGGATAATCTGGAAGATGAGGTTCATGGGGATGCTGGCAATGACCGACTGCTCGAAAGCCGCCGCCGCCGTGACGTAGTTCTCGTCGGAGAAAGCTGCACGGTAGCCAAAACACTCCACCGCATTTATCACACGCACTATCTGCGACCTGCCCCCTACTCCATCCTTGTATATCTTCACCTTGCCGCTGATGAGGCAAAGCATTTTGGTCGGACTGTCGCCTTCCTTATATATCTGTTCGTTCTTCCTGTATGCCCGTACGCGCATCCCATCGAGCACCTGACTGCGCTCCAGCGGCATCAACGCACGGTCCAGTTCGGGTAACATCCCGAGGACATCTTCATTCCTTATCATTATAGGTCTTGCGTTCCTTAGTTCCACATGCAAAATTACACAAATTACAGACGAAAGGCAAACTTTTTTGTGTTAAATAACATCTTTTGGTCAATTATTTTCTGTCACAAAGGGAAAAAGACAGGCAAAAACTTTACGGATTAAGAGAAAAAGTGTAATTTTACAAGCAGGAAACACATAAACAAATGAAGAATTAAGTTATGAGCTACTTACGTTTCGACAAGACGTTGATGACAAACCTGGCAGAGTCGCTGCCGAAGGAAGTGCTTCGCTCGAACCGTTCGGGTGCCTATAGCTGCACGACGCTGGTGGACTGCAACACGCGCAAGTACCACGGGCTGCTCGTAGTGCCTGTACCCGAGCTGGACGACGAGAACCACGTCCTGCTGTCATCCCTCGACGCAACCGTCATTCAGCACGGCGCCGAGTTTAACCTTGGCCTCCACAAGTATGGTGGAGACAACTTCAGCCCACGTGGGCACAAGTACATCCGCGAGTTCGACTCCCTGCAAGTGCCGACGACCGTCTACCGCGTTGGCGGCGTCATCCTCAAGAGGGAGATGATGTTCCAGCACTTCGAGAACCGCATCATCATCCGTTACACGCTGGTCGACGCACACTCCAAGACGACCCTGCGCCTGCAGCCTTTCCTGGCCTTCCGCAGCGTCCGCGAGTTCACACACGAGAATGCCGGAGTGAACCGCAACTACAACCTCGTGCAGAACGGCATCTCCACCTGCATGTACCCCGGCTACCCGACGCTCTTCATGCAGATAAACAAGGAGAACGAGTTCGTGTTCCGACCCGACTGGTATCGCGGCCTGGAGTACCCGAAGGAGCAGGAACGCGGCTATGCATCGACGGAAGACCTCTACGTGCCCGGCTACTTTGAGTTCAACATCAAGAAGGGCGAGAGCGTCGTCTTTGCCGCAGGACTGGAGGAGATAGACACCGGCACGCTGGCCGAGCTTGCCGACTTCGAGGTGAGCGTCCGCACGCCTCGCGACAACTTCTACAACACTTTGGTCAACAGCGCCCACCAGTTCATCGTGCATCGCAAGCACGAGGACTATGTGCTGGCAGGCTATCCGTGGTTCAAGTGCAGGGCACGCGACATGTTCGTCTCTCTGCCTGGCCTGACGCTCACGAACAACGAGGTGGACAAGTTCGAAGCCGTGATGCATACTGCCGAGAAGGCCATCCGCCAGTTTATCGAAGGCTCGGGTCTCCCCCTAAAGGGGGCCGGGGGGTCTGTCAGCGTCACCGAAATAGAGCATCCCGACGTGCTGCTTTGGGCGGCATGGTGCATACAGCAGTACGCCAACTTCGTCTCGATGGAGAAATGCGTCGAGAAGTACGGCCGCCTGCTCTGGGACTTCATGGAATGGCTCCGTGCAGGGAAGCATCCCAACTTCAAGATAGAGGAGAACGGCCTGGTCAGCTGCGAGGGACGCGACAAGGCTGTCACCTGGATGAACAGCACAGCCGGCGGTCGGCCCATCGTGCCGCGCACAGGCTTCATCGTGGAGATTAATGCGCTTTGGTACAACGCCCTGATGTTCTCTGCCGAAGTGTGCCGCTTCATGAAGGACGAGAAGTACATCCGCGAGCTGGAGGCGGCAGCCAAGCTCTGCGCCGACAACTTCGCACCGATGTTCTACAACGAGTACGGCTACCTGTGCGACTACTGTGTGGACGGCTACCGCGACTACGACGTGCGCCCCAACATGGTCTTCGCCGTGGCTCTCGACTATTCTCCGCTCGACAGGGTGCAGCAGAAGAGTGTGCTCGACTACTGCACAAAGGAACTCATCACGCCGAAGGGCATGCGCTCGCTCTCGCCGAAGAGCCACGGCTACAACCCGATGTACGTCGGTCCGCAGGTACAGCGCGACTACGCCTACCACCAGGGAACCGCCTGGCCTTGGCTCGCCGCCTTCTACATGGAGGCCTGCCTGAAGATATTCAGGATGAGCAAGCTGAGCTATGTGGACCGCTTGCTGGTGGGCTACGAGGAAGAGCTCTTCTACCATTGCATCGGCACGATACCCGAGCTCTTCGACGGCAACCCGCCCTTCCACGGACGCGGGGCCATCAGCTTCGCCATGAACGTCTCCGGCATCATGCGCATCGTGAAACTGCTTGACAAATATAATGAAGAATGAAATTAAGAATTAGAGAAGAAGAATGAACATAATTCTTAACTCTTAATTCTTATCTCTTAATTAAGACTCAGCAATGAAAGTACTAATGTTCGGATGGGAGTTCCCTCCCAAGATATACGGCGGCCTTGCAGTCGCTTCCTACGGCATCACCAAGGGACTGAGCCTGCAGGGAGACGTCGAGACCACCTTCTGCATGCCCAAACCGACGGGACAGGAGGAAAAGTTCCTCAAGATTGTGAACATGAGCCAGGTGCCCGTCGTCTGGCGTGATGTATGGTACGACAACATCAAGGACCGCTTCGTAGGCCACACGGCCGAGGACTACTACCGCTTCCGCGACCATCTCTATGCCGACTTCAACTACCTGCAGGGGCTCGACGACATGGGCTGCATAGGTTTCGCCGGAGGCTACCCCGGCAATCTGCACGAGGAGATCAACAACTTCTCCATCATCGCCGGTGTGCTGGCCCGCAGCGAGCAGTTCGACCTCATCCATGCACACGACTGGCTGACCTACCCCGCCGGCGTGCATGCCAAGATGGTGAGCGGCAAGCCCCTCTGCATCCACGTCCATGCCACGGACTTCGACCGCTCGCGCGGAAAGGTGAACCCCACCGTCTACAGCATCGAGAAGAACGGTATGGACCATGCCGACTGCATCATGTGTGTGAGCGAGCTGACCCGCCAGACGGTCATCAACCAGTATCATCAGGACCCGCGCAAGTGCGTTGCCATGCACAACGCCGTCTATCCCCTCAGCGAGGACATACGCAGCATCGTGCCCAACAAGAAGAAAGGCGAAAAGGTGGTGACGTATCTGGGGCGCATCACCATGCAGAAGGGACCGGAATACTTCCTGGAGGCTGCCAAGCGCGTGCTGGAACGCAGTCAGAACATCCGCTTCTGCTTTGCCGGAAGCGGCGACATGATGAACGCCATGATTGAGCTTGCAGCCAGCTACGGCATTGCCGACCGCTGCCACTTCCCCGGCTTCCAGCGCGGAAGGCAGGTCTACGAGTGCTACAAGAACAGCGACGTCTTCGTCATGCCCAGCGTCAGCGAGCCCTTCGGCATCGCTCCCCTCGAGGCCATGCAATGCGGCTGCCCGTCCATCATCTCGAAGCAGAGCGGCTGCGGCGAGATTCTGCGCAACGTCATCAAGGTCGACTTCTGGGACCTCGACGCCATGGCCGACGCCATCTCCAGCAGCGGCCAGTACGACGCCCTGCACGACTACCTGGCCGAGGAAGGCATCAAGGAGGTGGACCAGATAACGTGGGAGAAGGTTGGCCTGCGCATCCGCGAATGCTACAACCAGCTCACTTCGCGCGGATGGTTCGACAACGGAGAGTACCTGAACGCAGTCAAGAACATCTAAATACCATATTATATATATAAGGAAGATGAGCCACACAGACAGACACGACACGCCGACCTCTTTGAATTGTCATGATGATTCAATTGAACTGTCATGAACATTCAATTGAACATTCATGACAATTCAACGGCCCATCTGCACCAACCGAATATACACCTATTGTTAAACATAACACACAACGACGATGAAAACTATTTGCTTATACTTCGAGATACACCAGCCCATACATCTCAAGCGCTATCGCTTCTTCGACATCGGCACCGACCACTACTACTACGACGACTACGAGAACGAGCGCGTCATCACCGAACTCTTCGAGACGAGCTACAAGCCTGCACTCCAGACCATGCTCGACATGATAGCTGAAAACGGGAAGGACTTCAAGGTGGCCTTCAGCATCAGCGGCGTCTCGCTGGAACTCATCGAGCAATATGCGCCGGAGATGCTCGAGCTCCTGGGCCGCCTGGCGGCCACCGGCTGTGTGGAGTTCCTGGCCGAACCCTACAGCCACGGCCTCTCCTCGCTGGGGAACACAGAAAACTTCGTGGCAGAGACCAAGCGGCAGGCCAAGAAAATCAAGCAGCTCTTCGGCCAGACGCCAAAGGTCTTCCGCAACAGCTCCCTCATCTACAACGACGAGATAGGCGCCACCGTTGCCGACATGGGCTTCAAGGGCGTCATGGTGGAAGGCGCGAAGCACATCCTCGGATGGAAGAGTCCGCACTACATCTACTCCTGCGCCCAGGACTCACGCCTCCTGCTTCTGCTCCGCGACTACAAGCTCAGCGACGACATCGGCCTTCGCTTCAACGACGCATCCTGGTCGGAGTACCCCCTCATGGCCGACAAGTGGCTGGGCTGGATAGCATCTCTGCCCGAAGGCGAGAACGTCGTAGGCATCATGATGGAGCTTGCCGCACTGGGCAAGTACCAGCCCCTCAGCAGCCACATCCTCGACTTCCTCCGCGCCCTGCCCAAGATAGGCAAGCAGATGGGCATACAGTTTGCCACACCCTCCGAGGTGCTCGCCAAGAACAAACCCGTCAGCCCGCTCGAAGTCACCTACCCCGTCAGCTGGAACGACGAGGAGCGCGACACCAGCAGCATGTTGGGCAACGGCATGCAGCGCGAAGCCTTCAATAAACTCTACGACGAGAACATCGTGGGACGCATCCTTGCCTCGCGCGACCGACGCATACAGCAGGACTGGGACCGCCTGCAGGCCACAGACAACTTCCGCTTCATGACCACCAAGAACAACGGCATGGGCATCAGCCGAGGCATCTACGACAGCGAGTACGACGCCTTCACCAACTACATGAACATCCTGGGCGACTTCCTCAAGCGCGTCAAGGACATGTTCTCCGACTCCGTAGAAAACGACGAGCTCAACAGCCTCTACACGCAGATAGCCAACATGGGCGAGGAACTCAACGTCAAGGCCGGCGAGATAAGCCGCCTGCGTGCCCGCCTCAAGCAGCTCGGTTCGCCCGAAGAAGAGACAGCGAAGGAGGAAACGCCAGCCCCGGCCCCCAAGCCAGCTCCCCAAAAGGCACCCGCGAAGAAAGCAGAGCCAAAGGCAAAGCCCGCCACTAAAAAAGCTCCGGCCAAGAAGGCAGAGCCAAAGGCCAAAGCTTCGGCCAAGGCAAAAACTCCGGCTAAGGCAAAGGCTCCGGCTAAGAAATGAGGGGCACTCCCATCCTAAGCATCGGCGGCTCAGACAGCACTGGTCAGTCCGGCATCCAGTCGGACATACAGACCATTGCTGCCTTGGGTGGCTATGCACTCACGGCAATAACTTGTGTCAGCCAGCACGCTCCTGCCCCCTGCCCCTTGCCCCTTGCTCCCGAGGTCGTAAGGAGTCAGGTTGAGTCCGTTATCTCCTCCTTTCACCCGAAAGCCGTCAAGGTCGGACTTGTGACCGACAGCGAGACGGTCCGCCTGCTGCGCGACGAAATCATCGCCTGCCGGAAGCTTGTCATCGCACCCGGCATCTTCGATGCAGACGGGCGGCAAATGGTGGCCGACGATGTCGTCGAGGCCATCACGCGCCATCTTGTTCCCGAAGCCTTGCTTCTGATGCTCCGTCTGAGAGACGCGGAGAAGATGCTCGGCATCAGCATCCGCACCGACGACGACATGCTGGAAGCCGCCCGCAGACTTCACGGGATGGGAGCCAAATGGGTGCTCCTTCGCGGCGGACAGCACACGAAGGGAAGGCTCACGGCGTTGCTGAGCGGGGAGGGGGACTGTTTCTTCACCTCCCACAACATCGACGGCTGGCAGCGGCACGGCGTGGCAGCAGCACTCTCGGCTGCCATCACCACAAGGCTCGGCATGGGCGACGACGTGCCGACCGCCGTCCGCAACGCCCACGACTTCATCCACTCGCAAGTCGTCTATGCGAAGCCCGACGAGGCAGGCGGACGTGCCATCGACATCTACAACAGCTTCGTGTCGCTCGTCGCCGAGTATTACCACGAGGCTCACGATGTCAGCTTCTATGCCGACCGGCTCTGCATCACGACGCGCTACCTCTCGCAGGTGACGGACCGCGTCGTAGGCAAGTCACCCAAACAGATCATCGCCGACTACCTCGTGAGCGAGGCAAAGACTTACCTCGACACTTCCCGCCTCGGCATGCAGGAGATAGCCGACCGCCTCGGCTTCTCCTCCCAGGCTCTCTTCTGCAAGTTCTTCAAGGCGCAGCAAGGCACTTCGCCCAGCGAGTACCGCTGCCGCTCGTGACAAACCCTGAACGACATGGCACCCTCCGACTCTTCATCAAAGCCGACAGGCTCAGGCAGGAACAGGATTCCGTACTTCGACCTGGCAAAGGGCGTCTGCATCCTGCTCGTCATTTGGTTTCACCTTGGGGTACACACCCCTTTCGACCCCTATCTCAATGCCGTCCGCATGCCCCTCTACGTCTTCCTGTCGGGTCTGTTCTTCAAGTCCTATGGCGGCATACTGCAACTGATACACAAGAAGACGAAAAGGCTGCTCATTCCCTTCTTCTTCTTCTATCTGACAACATCTGTGCTGCTGCCCATCCTGGCGCACAACCGGCTGGGCATAAACTTCGAGACCGGACAGGACTGGCGGCTGCTGTATGCCTTCCTGACGTACCGTGACTTTCCCAACATCCCCCTTTGGTTCCTCTGGGCGCTCTTCATGCTGAACGTCTCGTTCTACGCCCTGCAGCGTTTCATCAAGTCCGACATCCTGCTTGGTCTGTGCTGTCTCGTGCTGGGCATCGTGCTGGGGAACGTCCTGTCGCTGCCCGCTTCCATCAGCAAAGCCTTCGGGTACCTCCTCTACTTCTACCTCGGCTACATGGCTACGCGCTACGATGTAATAGAAAAGCTGCCCGTCCGGAAAGTCCTGCCCGTGTCGCTCACGCTCTTCATCGCATTGGGTTTCTTCAGTCCCGCCTCCCGTGTCCTGCAATACATCCAGCAGATGCTGCTCTCCGCCGCGGGCGTACTGACGCTTCTGCTTCTGTGCAAGGTCGTCAAACGTCTGCCGTATGTTTCCTACGTCGGCAGGTACTCCATCATGCTTCTCGTCACGCACGAACCGCTCATCCGCCTGCTGGGCATCGCCCGCATCGGCAATCCCTATGTATGCTTCCTGATTCTGGCAGCATCGTACCTCGCCATCATTCCCTTCATGCGCCGCTACATGCCGCACGTCACAGCGCAGAAGTAATGCCTGCGCAGGCGGCTGAGTGCCCGTTCCACCTGTACACGATGCACTTGTGAACTATTTATTCCGCTTTTGCTTGCAGCATTCGGAATTATTGTGTAACTTTGCAGACAACATGTAAAGCACACCGTTTCGTATCACTAAAATACCAAAGCTATGAGACTGCACAAGACACTTTTGGCACTTGCCGCTTTGATGCTGGCAGTAGCTGCAAAGGCTCAGGACTACAACGAGCCGAAATGGATTGAGTTGACCAAAGAAGAACAGGCATTGGTAAAGGGCAGCACAGACTTCTCCTTCCGCCTCTTCAAGGAGACGCGCGGCGACATCAACCAAGTCATATCGCCCCTAAGCGTCACCTACGCCTTGGGGATGCTCAACAACGGGGCAGCAGGCGTGACACGGGAGGAAATCTGTCAGACGCTGGGCTTCGGTGAAACGGGAGCAGACGGCATCAACGCCTTCTGCCGCAAGATGCTCACCGAACTGCCGGCACTCGACGAGCAAACGAAGGTAATGCTCTCCAACGCCATCTTCCTCAACCAGCCACGCTACTTCCTGCCCGACTTCCTGAACATAGCGCACTCCTGCTACGAAGCCGAGACGCAGGCACGCGACTTTGCTGACGGAGAAACGATGGACGTCATCAGCCAATGGGCTAGCGACCATACGATGGGCATGATTAAGGAGGTATTCAACAAGGCGACCTTCAATCCCCTTGCTGCCAGCTACCTGCTGAATGCCGTTTACTTCAAGGGCGTCTGGACGCTGAAGTTCGACAAGGATGAGACGAAGGACGAGGTGTTCAACGGAAAGGAAAGCGTGCCGATGATGCACATGAAGAACGAACTTCCCTACACAGAGAACGACAACTATCAAGCTCTGGCACTTCCCTATGGCAACGAGTCCTACCGCATGACGGTACTGCTTCCCCGCGAAGGCAAGAGCATCGACAATGTGCTTGCCTCGCTCGATGCCGACACCTGGCTATATGATCTGCAATGGATGGGAATTGCTGAAGTCGATGTAAAGCTGCCGCGCATGGACATCACCACAAACCAGAACCTCGTGGAGACCATGAAGGAACTGGGCATGCCATCGGCCTTCGACCCGCAGACTGCCGACATTCCCAACTACATCAACGTGCCGCAATACATCAGCAACATGTTCCAGGTAGCCAGAATCAAGATGGACGAAGAAGGAACAGAAGCCGCCGCCGTGACTGTCATAGAGGGCGGCACTGGCATGCCCGGTAAGCCGGAGTACCGCGAGTTCCATGCCGACCGCCCCTTCCTCTACGTCATCAGCGAGCGTAGCACAGGCACCATCCTCTTCATCGGGCAGTACATGGGCGAGAACGTCGTTAGCGGCAATACGACTGCCATAGACCTCCGGCATGCGGAGGAAACGGAAAACGGCAAATGGCTAAATGGTCAATGGTTCGACCTCTCCGGCCGCAAGCTCTCTGCGCCGCCTGCCAAGGGCCTCTACATCGACGGCAGGACAGGCAGAAAGGTCCTCGTCAAATGAGACGCATACAGACCATAGCCTGAGCATAACGCCCGAAGACATCGCGCTGCTTGCCCGGCTTTGTCATCTTCGGAGTTCCTCTTTACCAAACGGGAACGGACGGTTGTCTGTTCCCGTTTTTGTCTTTACCTTTGCAGCGAGAAACAAGAAGATAGAAGAAGATAAAAGAAGAAGAAGAAGTATGGAAGAAAGGACAACACTTAACCGCCAGTTGGCTCAGATGCTGAAGGGCGGCGTGATTATGGACGTGACGACTCCCGAGCAGGCTCGCATCGCCGAGGCAGCGGGAGCGTGCGCAGTAATGGCATTGGAACGCATACCGGCCGACATTCGGGCAGCCGGTGGCGTGAGCCGCATGAGCGACCCGAAGATGATACGGGGCATACAGGAGGCCGTGACGATTCCCGTGATGGCGAAGTGCCGCATCGGTCATTTCGCGGAGGCGCAGATACTCGAGGCCATCGAGATAGACTACATCGACGAGAGCGAAGTGCTCTCCCCCGCAGACGACGTCTACCACATCGACAAGCGGAAGTTCCGCGTGCCGTTCGTCTGCGGAGCGAAGGACCTTGGCGAAGCGCTCCGACGCATCAACGAGGGCGCCACGATGATACGCACCAAGGGCGAACCCGGCACGGGCGACATCATTCAGGCCGTCCGCCACATGCGCCTCATGCAAAGCGAAATAAGGCGGCTCGTCTCGCTCGAAGATGACGAACTCTACGAAGCCGCCAAGCAGCTCCGCGTGCCCTACGACCTGGTACGCTTTGTTCACGAGAACGGCAAACTGCCCGTCGTGAACTTCGCCGCCGGAGGTGTGGCAACGCCTGCCGATGCTGCCCTGATGATGCAGCTCGGCGCGGAGGGCGTCTTCGTGGGCAGCGGCATCTTCAAGAGCGGCAATCCCGAGAAGCGGGCGCAGGCCATCGTCAAAGCCGTCACGAACTACGACAACCCGGCCGTCCTGGCTCAGCTCAGCGAGGACCTCGGCGAAGCGATGGTCGGCATCAACGAGAGCGAGATACAATTGCTGATGGCGGAGAGGGGGTTATGAAGATTGCTATACTTGCTCTGCAAGGAGCTTTTGCTGAGCACGAACAGATGTTCAGGCAACTTGGGGCTGAGACAACACTCATCCGCAACTTGGCAGATTGGCGTAACTTCATGTCTTCCCCCTTTGGGGGAATGAGAGGGTGGGCAATCCCCGGCGGCGAGAGCACAGCCATGATGCGCATCATGAAGGACGAAGGCCTGTTCGAGCCTCTCAGACAGGCCATTCTCGACGGACTTCCTGTGCTCGGGACTTGTGCCGGCCTCATCATGCTCGACCGGAACCACCTCGGTGTGATGGACCTCACGGCCCGTCGCAATGCCTATGGCAGACAGTTGGGAAGCTTCAACACGGAGGGGGAGTTTGCGGGCATCGGACGCGTCCCCATGACCTTCATCCGCGCTCCCTACATCGAAGAGGCAGGTCCGGAGGTCGACATCCTTGCCCGCGTCGATGGCAAAGCCGTGGCAGCCCGGCAAGGCAATATGCTCGTCACAGCCTTCCACCCTGAGCTGACCGACGACACCAGCATCCATGAACTGTTCCTGAAGATGGTCGCGTCAGGAAACTAAGCACGAGGCGCTTCCGGAATAAGCGCGTGCCGCTATACGAACAAGGCAATAAAGAAACAACGGATTCCACGAATTTCGCGGAAAATCTGCATGCAGTCAATTTGCATGCACTCTATCCGAGAAATACGTGGAATCCGTTGATGTTAGCCGGAACTTTCCCGTGTTTTTGCGTCGGGCGCCACTTTAGCGTATCTCCACCTCTTCCTTCATGTCGATTTCCTGCCCGTCCTTGTCGTAGAACTCATACTGCAGGAAGGCAAGCTTCTGGCTGGGGATGACCTTCACGCCGAAGCCGTACTTGAACTGCCACCTGCGGCGGATGCTGAAGAGGCCCTGATTCAGGAAGGCTGCCACGTAGGGATGAACGTGGAGCGTGAAGCGCTTGATGCCGAGCTTGTGATAGAGGAACTTTATCTTGCCCTCCAGCACGCTCTCGAAGAGGAAACTGCTCTTGATGCTGCCCGTGCCGTGACAGGTGGGACACGTCTCTTCGACGGCCACATCCATGACAGGGCGCACTCTCTGACGCGTTATTTGCATCAGGCAGAACTTGCTCAGGGGAAGGATATTGTGGCGGGCGCGGTCGCGCTTCATCAGCTCGCACATGTGGTCGTAGAGCTGCTGACGATCCTCGGCCAGCTTCATGTCGATGAAGTCGACAACGATGATGCCGCCCATGTCGCGCAGACGCAGCTGGTGGGCCAGCTCCTCGGCGGCTCCCATGTTGACCTCCAGAGCATTGGCCTCCTGGCTGTCCTTGTTGCGGGTACGGTTACCGCTGTTCACGTCGACGACGTGCAGGGCTTCGGTATGCTCGATGATGAGGTAGGCACCATGCTTGTAGGAGACGGTGCGACCGAAGCGGGACTTTATCTGCCGCGTGATGTCGAAGTTGTCGAAGATGGGCAGCTTGCCCTTGTAGAGCTTCACGACCTCGATGCACTCGGGGGCAATGAGGCTGACGTAGTCGCGCACCTCGTGGTAGACCTCCACGCTGTTGACGTAGATGTTCTCGAAGCTCGGGTTGAAGAGGTCGCGCAGCATGCCTACGGCACGGCTGGTCTCTTCGCTGACGAGGGTAGGCAGCTCTTTGGCCAGCTGCACCTTGCGCAGTGTGTCCTCCCAGCGCGTGACGAGTATCTTCATCTCGGCGTCCAGCTCGCTGGCCTTCTTGCCTTCGGCCACGGTACGGACGATGATGCCGCAGTTGGCGGGCTTGATGCTCTGTATGATTTGCTTGAGGCGGGCACGTTCCGCTGCACTCTTTATCTTGTTGGAGACCGAGACCTTGTCGCCGAATGGGGAGAAGACAAGGAAACGTCCGGGGAAGGAGATGTCGCAGGTCAGCCGCGGACCTTTGGTGCTGATGGGCTCCTTCACGATCTGCACCAGCACCTCCTGGCCCTGCTGCAGGTATGTCTGCACGCTGCCGTCCTTGGGCAGTTCGGGCTGGGGCGTAGCTTTCTCGAAGGGATAGAGGTTCTTGCGATCGCTCTGTACCTGCTTGAGGTACTTGGCATACGAAGCGAACTGCGTGCCCATGTCCAGGTAGTGCAGGAAGGCATCGCGCTCGTGGCCCACGTTGACAAAGCATGCATTCAGCCCGGGCATCAGCTTGCGCACCTTGCCCAGATAGACATTCCCCACGGAGAAGGATACGCTCTGTTCCTCCTCCTGATACTCTGCCAGACGCTTGTCCTCGGTCAGGGCAATGGAGATTTTCTTTGGTTGTACGTCAATGAATAATTCGCTTGTCACTTGTTTTTCATGTATTACAAAAAAGGTGACAGAGCTGAGTCCTGCCACCTTTTCTGGGCTCTGAGCTCCGAGCACATAAGGCACGACTTGGTGCTAAAGCATCCAAGAAGTACGTTACTTGCTCTTATGTCTGTTCTTTCTCAGTCTCTTCTTACGCTTGTGCGTCGACATCTTGTGTCTTTTATGCTTCTTTCCGTTTGGCATAATTTGGGGTATTTATGGTTAGTACTATTATATGTTTACACCTTTTCGGACTGCAAAGGTACAAAAAAAAGAAGAATGAAGAATGAAGAATGAAGAATTTTTTTCTTTTTTTGCAGAAAAAAGTCCCTCATCACCCCGTTTCATGACAAAAATCCGTACTTTTGCAGCATGACATCCGCTTTTTCCGACCTTTTGGAGCATTGGTACGCCGAGCACGGACGCGACTTGCCTTGGCGTCACACACGCGACCCCTACCTCATCATGCTCTCGGAGCTTATCCTGCAGCAGACGCAGGTCAGCCAGGGCATGGACTACTATCTGCGCTTTGCACAGCGCTATCCTACGGCCGAACACCTGGCCGCTGCCAGCGAGGAGGACGTGATGCTGCTCTGGCAAGGCCTGGGCTATTACAGCCGGGCGCGCCACCTGCATGCCGCCGCTAAGCAGGTTGCACAGGCAGGCAGCTTTCCCCGGGACTATGCTTCCGTCAGGGCTTTGCCCGGCGTGGGCGACTACACCGCAGCCGCCATCATGAGCTTTGCCTTCGACGAACCGTACGCCGTGCTCGACGGCAACGTGCAGCGCGTACTGGCCCGCCACTTCGGCATCGACGAACCCGTTGACACCACGAAGGGAAAGAAACTGCTCCGCGCCCTGGCCGACGAGATGCTCGACCGCCGCCGACCCGCCCTCTACAACCAGGCCATCATGGACTTCGGTGCCCTGCTGTGCAAGCCTGTCTCCCCGCTCTGCAGCACCTGTCCGCTCCAAGACACCTGCCACGCACTCAGGGAGCACAGCGTCGACAGGCTGCCCGCCAAGTCGAAGCGCACCGCCGTCCGCGACCGTTACCTTACTTATATATACGTGCGCACGAGGGACGGCCACACCCTACTCCACCGTCGCGGCAGCGGTGACATCTGGCAAGGCCTGTTCGAGTTCCCGTTGATAGAGTCGGAAAAGCCGCTCGCAATGGCAGAAGTGGAGCAGCGCCTCTCTGCCAAAGGGGCATTGACCCTCATTGCCAGCGACGTCCGCCACCAGCTCACCCACCAGCGCCTGCATGCCGACCTGTACCTTCTGGCCTTACCCCAAGTCAACGACGAATTGGCAAAAGCCCCGGAAAGCCAAACAATCAATGGTCAACAATCAATGGTTAATGGTCAATGGTCAATAATCAATGGTCAATGGGTCAAGGAGTCCGACCTCGACCGCTACGCCCTGCCCCGCCTTCTGGAGAAGCTTCTGGAGAGATTGGAAAGGGAGTAGTTCCCGAAGCGCCTCGCGCTTATTTCGGAAGCGCCTCGTGCTTATTCCCGAAGCGCCTCGCGCTTATTCCCGAAGCGCCTCGCGCTTATTTTGGAAGAGCAAGGCGCTTACCCACGGCACGACGTGCGGCGATAATCGACACGGCAGGCTCCGGCGGCCCGGCTAAACTGCAAAATCAGTAATAATGGTAATAGAATCCGTAAGATTTGTATGTGGCAATTCACATTTTCTCGCTAACTTTGCAGTCGGAAAACCACACGACAATATCTGACATTGCATGAAACTAAAACATTTTAGAATTGTTCTGTTCCTCGCAGCCTTCACGCTGACCGCTGGAACAAACGTAAAAGCACAGAATATGACACAAGAAGTAGACTTCAACGTATGGCCGAAGGGCGAACTGAACGCCGCCTACGCACAGTATTTCATCGGAAACAGCTATCTGGCCCCGCTCGATGCTCAGAACGGCGGGCCCATGAACGTGACATTCGAGCCACGCTGCCGCAACAACTGGCACATTCACCACAAGTCGGTGCAGGTGCTTGTCTGTGTGGCAGGCCGAGGCTGGTACCAGGAATGGGGGAAGGAGCCCGTGGTGATGCGCCCGGGAACTGTCATCGCCATTCCCGCAGAAGTCAAGCACTGGCACGGGGCGGCCCGCGACTCATGGTTCCAGCATCTGACCTACATGACCAAAGTAGAGGAAGGAGCCTCCAATGAATGGCTGGAACCAGTCACGGACGAGGTCTACGACAAGCTGCCCGGCTCTGCCGTCATCTCGTCGAACCTTCCCCTCATAGGCTACCCACGGACGCTGAACGCCCTCAGCTGCATCCGCGAGGTGGAAGCCGCCAACAAGAAAAAGTAGAGCCAGCAGGAACAGTCAGCCGGAAACCGAAGACACGAAAAAGAGGGTGTGTCAAAACAAACAAACAGACCCTCTTTTTTTGTAATTCTCTACGCGATGTCGGAGTTCGCGGAATGCGACGGTTTATTGTCTCTTGACGATTTCCACGGGACCCAGCAGGCCGGAGGGACGCAGGGCTTGCCCCGCCGAGGGGCCGTTGATGACCCACGTGCGGCGCTGCTCCTTGGGCTGAGCGGCATCATAGACCAAGCGGTTGAACCAGGTGCTGGTAACTTCGACGGTGATGGTGTTGCTGCCTCGGCGCAGGCGGGACGTGATGTCGGTCTGATAGGGCGCTGCCCATAGGGTGTCGACTGTCTCGCCGTTCACCTTGATGACGGCTATCTCTTCCACTTCGCCAAGGCGGAGCAGATACTGCCGGGCCTGGCTCGTGCCATCGACCTGATAGGTGGTCTCGTAGGCGGCTGTGCCGGAGAAGGCGCGGCCCTCGTCGCTGAGCGGCAGGTCCTTCCAGGGCTTCAGCTCTGCCAGCGTCAGCGGCTGCGCGATGCCCCACCCTTCGGGGAAGGTGAGCTTCCAGTTCTGCAAGGGCACAACGCTCTCGCTCCCTGCTCCTTCTTCGCTTTGCTCAGACGCAGGCGGAAGCCCATTGCCCCTCCATCGTTTGGGCCGTGCATCGTGACGGAAGACGAGGAAGAACATCTCGCCTCGCTGGAGGTTGAGCCGCACTCGCGTGTACTCGCCGTCGCGCTCGGCATCGGCCATCTGAATGCTGCCGTTCATGGGGTTCCAAAGTTCGGCACGTCCCTCCTGACAGAACGAGACCTCGCCGCTGAAGTCCTTTTCCTTCTGCGGGCAAACCATGTACCAGTCGGCTCCTTTCATCCGGCGATGCAGCCAGCGGAGGTCGGTCGGCTTCACGTCGGGAAGGAGGCTTTGCCTTCCGAGGGCTTCTTCCAGTCCAGCTAAGGGAACGTCGCGGATGATGCGCCCGCCCTGAGCTTCCATTATCTGCAACCTCGCCTCGGTCTCGGGCAGAAGGCGCTTCGTGTCGGGAATCCAAAGTACATCGTAGCGGATGCCGTCGGGCGTCGTCCAACGTCCGTTCCTTATCTTGAGGCGGTGCAGGAGGGCATCGGTGTTGCAGTAGTCGTAAAGATAGCCACCCGGGAACGGCACGAGCTGGTCGGGCTTCTGCTCTATCTCGTCGCCGATGTACCAGAGCACGCTGCTCACGGGCAGTCCGCGCTCCAGCATGAAGGCACAGCGGGCCAGGTAGGTGTTGAAGCTCTTCATGAAGGGCCACCACGTCTGCTTCCTGAGGAACGGTGTGCCAATGCCGCCTCCGAACGAGGTGCCGGGAAAGTAGCGGTCGGCATCGGGGTTGTGCGTATAGGTATGGAAGACGGTATGCGTGACGCCCTCCACCATGTTCTGGTTCGCCACCTCGCGCAGCATGCTGAGATGCTCGTTCCACGTCAGTTCGAACGACGTGAAGGACTCTGCCGAGACACGCGGCTTGCCGTAGAGGTGGGCTGCAGAGGCCGTGGGGCGGATGGGCTTGTAGTTGCGGTTGGCAAGGAAGTTGCCGAAGGGCTGCCAGTACTCGCACATCGGCACGTCGGCATACTTGTAATATTCCATCGGGTCGGCAGGGAAGATGTCGCCCGCCGCCGTCTCGTAGCTGACGGTCATGCCTTTCTCGTGGGCCATGCGGCTCATCTGTCCGTAGAAGTTCTCCACGAAGAGGTCGCCCACGGTGCGACGCCAGTCGGAGAGGAAGCGGCTTGTCTCTTCTCTGCCGTCAATCACCCAGCCGAAGACGGCAGGCAGCCAGGTGAGCAGGTCGTAGTGCTGCCGGCTCAGGAACTCCTGCTGCATGTGTCGCGTCCACGTCTGCGAGGAACATTCCCAGCTGTCCATCAACATGTTGTTCACAAGTCCCTTCAGCGGTCCGTCCGTGAGGCGACCGATGTAACTGCGGAACTGATAGGCGACGTAGGCTGTGTCGAGCTTGTTCACCTCCCAGCCCGTTGCCTCGGCAGGTGCCGGTCCGTTGCGCTGGCCTGAGTTGACGTGCCCGATGCGCAGGACAATCCATCGTCCGTCGGGAGCCGTCCAGCGGAGATGTCCGTCGGAGGTCATCTTGTCTGTCAGGTTGAGGATGCTGCTGCGAGGAACGAAGCCGCTGCCGTTCTCGTTCATGTTCTCCGGCAGGGGAAGCAGGCTGCGGAGCGTCCAGGCAGACTCCATCTCCCAGTTATGGCCACGCGTAGCCGACGAGAAACGCAGACGCGAGAGGCGCATAGGGTGCAGGTTGGCAATTTCCAGGATGTAGTCGCCGCCCTGCCTGTGCTCCGGCAGGGCGAAGGTCATGCCTTTCTCGTGGTCCTGCCAGTTGGCATAGGGGAAGTCCGTGTCGAGCAGGACGGTCCCTCCGGGTGTGAGGACGCGCAGATGGATGTCGGGCTGCACGCAGAAGTCATGGTTGAAGCCGTCAATGGGGTTGAACTCTATGGAGCGGACCTTGGCTGCGTCCTTCATCTTGACGTGCACGCGGTGGGGTTTCTGCTGAGTAGTGGGCTGAAGAGTGAAGCTGGAGTTCTGCTCTCCATTGAAGAACTTCTGCCACTCAGCTTGAAGTTCCTCCGTCTCCACCGTCTCCACCTGACAATATGTCCCTGTGTCGCCTTCGGGAGCGGGGAAGGCCAGCACGACGATGTCGCGCCAGTCACGCCATTCCTCCTTGTGAGGGACAGGCAGTTCGACGTCCGTCTCCTTACCTCCGGTGATGTCCGTGCGCGAGTAGCTGAGGTGACGCATGGCCTGCTCGGGCTTTATCCACGGCCCGCCGCTCATGGCCCAGCCGGGACAGGTCTGCAGGCTGAAGCGCAGGCCGAGACGATGCGCTTCCTCTGCCGTGTGGCGTACCAGCGACTCCCACTTCGGGCTCAGGCATTCCACGTGTTCCTCCGTCCCGGGCCAGTCGGCAGGGTCGCCCACCTGTCCGTGGAAGAACTGCACGCCCTGGATGCCGGAGGCAGCGATGGCTTCGAGGTCGCGTGTGATGCCTTCGCGACGGATGCTGCCGTTGAGGAAGTGGAACCACGTCTCGGGGTAGTAGATGCGCCCAGGATGCAGGAAAGCTGCCCGGTCATCCTTCGAGAAGGGACGGCGCAGCTCTGCCGTATCGGGCACGGCCGACAGATTCCCTTGTGCCGACAGGTTCGGTCCGACACTCAGCGCAATTGCAAATAATATATAAATAATGTGAAGGCGTTTCATGCTTTGCCAGTATTCGATGTAAACTTTGCTTAGGCAATCACTTCGTGTACAGGAATGTCGTGAGCCTCGGCAGGCACTTCGTCGAGGAGTTGGAAGGGAAAGCAGATGCCCATGAGACGAGCTTTCGGAAGCCGAGGCAGGAGGCGGTCGTAGTAGCCTTTGCCACGCCCCAGGCGATGCCCTGCCCTGTCGAACGCCATGCCGGGAACGAGGGCAAGCTCTATCTCGTCGTAGTCTTCGTGGACAAGCGACGGCCCTGTGGGCTCCATGATGCCGAAGGCGCCTTCCCGCAGGGATGTCTCGCCTTTGTAGAGGCGCAGCTCCAGTTCCTCGCTCTTGACTACAGGAAGCAGCACGTGCTTGCCCTCCCTGTAAGCCTCTCTGATAAGCGGACGGACATCCACCTCGTCGGCCAAAGGGTAATAAAGCAACAGGATGCCTGCCTCCTGCCACCAGGCAGAGACAAGCACCCTGTTCGCTATCTCTTCAGACATCGCCGCCAACTCAGCAGCGGTGTACTGTTTCTTCTGTGCGCGGATGTATTGGCGCAGGAACCTTTTCACTTCTTGGCCTTCTTAGCTGCCTCCTTTGCCTTGTCGTACTCTTCCCAAAGTTTCTTCTTGGCACAGAGATCCTTCTGGGCTTGAGTGCTGGCTTCAGCTGCGGCCTGAGCTGCGGCTTCGTCCTCAGCCCTTGCCCAAGCAAACTGGAAGCCAGGCATTACGTCCCAATAGCCACGGGTAAAGTCGGGGAAAGCAACGGAGCAGCAGTTGTTGTCCATCGAAAGTGCTCCCAGCTCGGCAAGGCAGCACCACTCGGCCAGGTCGTATACGTCCATGTCGAGGGGCAGTCCGTTCTGCAGACAGTAAACGAGGCGTGCGTCCATGAAGAAGTCCATGCCGCCGTGACCGCCCACCTTCTGAGCCATCTCGCCATACTTCTTGATGATGGGATGCTGGTACTTGGCTACGAGAGCTTCCTGTTCAGCCTTCGGCAGGAAGCCGTGCGAGCTGAGGTCGTCCACCTTGGGAGCGACGCCGCTGGCAGAAAGCTGGCTCTTGTCGAGAGCATAGTGCTGTTCGGGATACTTGGTGGCATAGCCCTTCGTACCGGTCAGTTTGTAGAGGCGGTTATAGGGCTGGGGGTTCATGACGTTGTGCTGAATCTCCACCACCTTGCCGTTTGCCGTACGCATCAATGTCGTGGTGTGGTCGCCATTGCGGAACTCAGCGCAGGGACGGCCAGTGGTCTTCTCCACCAGTTCCTTGCCGTGCGAGCTCTTGGTGTCCATTGCGACCAACGTCGTGAAGCGGTCGCCACGATGGATATCCATTGCAAGGGCAACGGGACCGAGGCCGTGAGTGGCATAGACATCACCGCGATTCTCTTTGTTATACTTCAGTCGCCAATGCAGGTTCTGGATGTCGCTGCCGTCGGGGTTCTTCCAGTAATAGGCCCAGAAGTCGTCGAGGTTGTGGATGTAGGCACCCTCGCCACGGAGCACTTCGCCGAAGACGCCCTGCTGCGCCATGTTGAGCGTGTTGAGCTCGTACCAGTCGTAGCAGCAGTTCTCGAGAATCATGCAATGCTTACGTGTCTTCTCCGAGAGGTTGATGAGCTCCCAGCATTGTTCGAGGTTCATGGCGCTGGGCACCTCGATGGCCGTGTGCTTGCCGTTCTCGAGGGCGCACTTGGCAACGGGGAAGTGATGGTCCCAGTCGGTAGCCACATAGACGAGGTCGATGTCGGGGCGCTTGCAGATTTCTTCGTAGCCCTTCTCGCCGCTATAGATGTCTGCTGGCGGCAGTCCGGCTTTACGCAGATACTTCTGGCAACCCTCGGCACGTGCCTCTTCGTAGTCGCAGAGGGCAACAATCTGCACACCGGGGATATAGGTGAAACGCTCCACGGCACCAGGGCCGCGCATGCCCAGTCCGACGAAAGCCACGCGCACGGTGGAAAGCTTCGGAGCCGTGAGGCCGAGCACATTCTGCTGGCCGACGGGTCGGGTGGGAGTTTCAACGACGAGGGTTCCTTTGTCCCAGTGATACTTTGTGCTGGGACTGAGACTCTGTGCCAATGCTGTTGCACAAGAGAAAACGACCGCAAGAGAAACGGTCAAGATTTGTTTGAAATTCATTGTTTATAGTGTTTTTACGGTTATATCCGTGGCAAAGATAAGGAATTTATTCCAAACAAACATGCTTTTTTCGCAAAAGAAACTTAAATTCACAACTTTTTCTTCTTCTCGTACCTTATATAATAATAATAATGTATCTTTGCATAATAATTAGGCACGAAATGGAAAAGAAGAAGCTGCTTGGCATGATGACGGACGAACTGAAGGCCGTCGGTGCTGAGGTGGGACTGCCCGGCTATGCGGCAAAGCAGATGGCGGGGTGGCTCTACGGCAAGCGGGTGAGGCGCATCGATGAGATGACGAATCTCTCGCTCAAGGCGCGGACTGCCCTGGCGGAGCGCTACGAGATAGGCTGCCGCGAGCCGAGCGACGTGCAGAAGAGCGTCGACGGGACTGCCAAGTACCTGTTCCCGACGGAGAGCGGAGGGCAGGTGGAGTGCGTCTTCATCCCCGATGGCGACCGGGCGACGCTCTGTGTGAGCTGTCAGGTGGGATGCCGCATGGGGTGCCGCTTCTGCATGACGGGCAGACAAGGCTTCGGAGGAAACCTTTCGGCCACGGACATTCTGAACCAAGTCTACTCCGTGCCGGGCAGCGAACAACTCACCAACATCGTCTTCATGGGGCAAGGCGAGCCGATGGACAACCTCGATGCCGTGCTGAGAGCCACGGAGCTGCTCACGGCTCCCGACGGCTGGGCATGGAGCCCGAAGCGCATCACGGTCTCGACCGTAGGCGTACGGAAAGGCGTGGAGCGCTTCCTTCGGGAGAGCGACTGCCACCTTGCCGTTAGCCTGCACAACCCGTTTCCGGAGGAGCGCCTCGGGATGATGCCGGCTGAGAAAGCTTTCGGACTGCAGGAACTGCTGGCCTTGCTGCGCGAACAGGACTGGAGCCACCAGCGAAGACTCAGTTTCGAGTACATCGTCTTCGGCGGTCTGAACGACTCGGAGCGGCACGCCCGCGAGCTGGTGCGCCTGCTCTCGCCCCTGGAATGCCGCGTCAACCTGATTCGCTTCCACAAGATTCCCGACTCGCCCTACATGGGTGCTCCGGATGAAAAGATGGTCTGGCTGCGCGACTACCTGACGCATCACGGCGTGACCTGCACCATCCGGGCCAGCCGCGGACAGGACATCTACGCCGCCTGCGGACTGCTGCATGCGGCCCCCTCCCCGCTCCCCCTTTAGGGGAGTGCCTCCAACAGAGAACAAATACATCTATAAATGAAGAACATGATACCATATTGTTTCAAGCACTCCCCCAAAGGGGGAGCGGGGAGGGGGCTGGCTCTACTCCTCTGTTTATTTCTTTTGTCCGGCTGCAAGAAGGAGCATTTCTTCCCGCAGGCCAGCGGACGCCCCTATGAGGTGCTCGTCGTGCTCGACAACAAGACGTGGGAGGAGCCTGCCGGACGCGCCCTGTTCGACATCCTCGACACCGACGTGCCCTTCCTGCCGCAGAGCGAACGCTCGTTCCGCATCATGCAGATCGAGCCGAAGGACCTGGACCAGACCTTCAGCATCTTCCGCAACATCATCCAGGTCAACATCGACCGGACGCAGTTCTCACGCACAGGCATGCGCTTCATGCGCAACAAGTATGCTATGGACCAGATTGTGCTCACCATCAACAGCCCCAGCAAGGACGACCTCCGGCAGTTCTGCATCGACCACAAGCAGGAGGTCATCGACTTCCTGACGCGCTCCGAGATGAACCGCCTCATCAAGGAGCTGGAGAAGAAATACTCCAAGGTGACCTACGACCTGGCGTGGCAAATCTTCGCCTGCCACTTCCATGCGCCCAAGGAACTGACCAGCTTCAAGAAGGGCGAACAGTTCTTCTGGACGAGCAACAACACGGCCAGCGGACTGGAGAACATCGTCATGTACAGCTATCCCTACGAGGGACCCGAGACGTTCAACAAGGCGTACATGCTTGCCAAGCGCGACTCTGTCATGAAGGCGAACCTGCCCGGCGAGCGCCCCGGCATGTACATGAAGACCGACACGCTGTGCTCGGCAGTCAAGCCCATCGTCGTCCACAACCGCTATGCAATGGAGGCCCGCGGCCTCTGGTACATGGAGAACGACTGCATGGGCGGCCCCTTCGTCAGCCACTCACGCGTCGACACAGAGACAAACCGCGTCATCGTAGTCGAAGGCTTCGTCTATGCGCCGGAGAAGATGAAGCGCGGACTCATACGCCGACTCGAAGGCTCGCTCTACACCCTGCAGCTCCCCGAGGAACAGTTCACGCTCATCGACACAGGGCTGGAAGAGGAGAAGAAACCGGCACAACACAGCGACACAAAAGACACAGCAGGCAAGAACCATTGAATTGTCATGATGATTCAATTGAACATTCATGAAGATTCAATTGAACATTCATGACAATTCAACGAAACGCCCACGCCGCGACGGAAACCGACACACGGCGAAACGCACACAAACACGTGACAACATAATAAAACAGACACATGGAAAAGCTAAAGATAGCCATCACTTCCGGTAAATACACCGCTTCGGCGCAGGAACTCTCCGCCAAGATTCTCGAGGACCCCGCGATGCTCGAGCTCTGCACACCCGTTCCCTACGGAGCAGGCGAAGAAGAGCAGGCACTTCGCGACGTGGACGAAGGCAAGGTGGACGCCCTGGTGCTCGCCCCGACAGACGGGCCGGCGAAGTGCCCCGCCAACGCCTTCGAGATAGTCGTGACAGAGAAGACCTGCCTCATGCCCCTTGCCGAGGAGCCGACCGCCGAGGACATCGTCAGGCTTCGCGACATCCTGGAGCGTGACTTCGACCTGCGCTCGCCGCGCATCGCCTTCGTCCAGGAGACCGCCATGCAGAACCCCGACCTCGCCAGCCAAGTGACGGAAGCATCCGGCATCAACACCTACGGACCCTACACCCCGGAACAAATCCTGGCCGACGACACGGCAATACACTTCGACGGCATCATCGTCAGAGGCAAAGAACTGCTGCAACGCATCATCGGAGACACCCGGCAGGAAGCACCGGTACGCTACTATGCAGGCCGCGAGGCGGTCGTCACAGCCATCTGCCAACCGGGGCGGACCGACGAGCCGGAGGAGGGAATGGCCGACGTCTCGTGGCTGACACACCCCTTCTACACAGCCATCGACATCATCCGCAACCGCGCTTCCTACGACGAGGCACGGCAGAACATCCTGCCCAAGCTCTTCCGCGACAAACGGGACGAGCGCAAGAAAAACGAGACACAACAGGCAAACAACGAAACAGATAACTCCGAAAAGGAATCATGACAGCAAATCCCGACATGCAGACGCTGATGAACCGCTATGGCATAGTGGGTCGCAACGAGGCTCTGCGCGAAGCCCTCGCCACAGCCGTTCTCGTGGCACCCACCGACCTCTCCGTACTCATACAGGGAGAGAGCGGCGTGGGCAAGGAAGTCATACCACGCGTCATTCACGACCACAGCAAGCGACGCGGCAAGACCTACATCGCCATCAACTGCGGCTCGATACCCGAAGGAACCATCGACAGCGAGCTCTTCGGACACGAGAAGGGCGCCTTCACCTCCGCCATCGGCGAACACGAAGGCTACTTCGGCGCAGCCGACGGCGGCACACTCTTCCTCGACGAGGTGGGCGAACTGCCCATGAGCACACAGGCACGGCTGCTCCGCGTACTCGAGACAGGCGAATACCTGCGCGTCGGCAGCAGCACACCGCGCAAGACCAACGCACGCATCGTGGCCGCTACAAACGTCGACATACCCAACGCCATCAAGCAGGGACGCTTCCGCGAAGACCTCTACTACCGCCTCTGCACCATCAACATCAAGATTCCGCCCCTGCGCGACCGGCAGGGAGATGCCGTCCTCCTCTTCAAGAAGTTCGCGCTCGACACGGCTCAGCGCTACAACATCCCCGAACCCATACGCCTCACCCCCGAGGCAGAGGCCGTAGTCAACTCCTACAAGTGGCCCGGCAACATACGACAGCTGCGCAACATCACGGAGCAGATGAGCATTCTCTCCGAGAGCCGGAGCATCACGCCGGAGATGCTTGCCAAGCACGGCATCACGCCCAACTCCGATGCCGATACCGGCATGGTCGCCTTGGCGGGAAGCAGCAGGTCGGGCACTCAGCATGACTACGAACAGGAGATAAAGATTCTGGCACACGCCGTCTTCGAGCTTCGCTCCGAAGTCCAGGAACTCAAGGAAAAGCTCCAGAGAGGCGAACCTTGGCACGAACAGGCCGGCACCACGATGCCCGTGCCCATCAACACGCAAAAGGCATCGCCCATGGCACACTCCTACCATTCCCTGCCCGAAGGCAGAAGCGCCCAGCCGCTCGACATGGATATCCCCACAGCCGAGGAAATCGTAGACGACGACACGCTCAACATCGGCAACATGGAGAAGCGCAACATCCTGCTCGCACTCCAGCGCAACCACTACCGCCGCAAGCTGGCCGCCGAAGAGCTCGGCATCAGCGAACGCACACTATACAGGAAAATCAAAGCCTATGGAATCGATGAATAAACGTCTGCTCCGCGCTTTGCCGCTGCTCCTCGCGCTCATCGTCTCGGCATGCACCATCAGCTACCGGTTCAACGGCGCCAGCATCGACTACGAGACGACGAAGACCATACAGATAGACAACTTCCCCATCCGCAGCACCTACGTCTGGGCTCCTATGCAGAGCATCTTCCAGAACCGCCTGACGGACATCTTCGCCAGCCAGACAAAGCTCCGGCAGGTGAAGAAGAACGGCGACATGCAGCTCGCAGGCGAGATAACCGGGTTCGACCAGTACAACAAAGGCATCTCCAGCGACGGCTACAGCAGCCAGGTGCAGCTCAAGATGACGGTCAACGTGCGCTTCGTCAACAACAAGAAGCACACCGACGACTTCGAACGACAGTTCTCGGCAACCGCCGACTACGACGCCTCGCAGCAGCTCACAGCCGTACAGGAAGAGCTCGTCACGCAGATGGTCAAGGACATCACCGACCAGATATTCAACGCCACGGTAGCCAACTGGTAAAACATTGACCATTAAACTATGAACTATGGACTATGGACTATGGACTATGAACTCTGAACTCTGAACTTTAACCTTCTCCATGCAACGACACCTCATAGACTATATCCGGCGCCCCGACACCATCGACGAAGACGCTGTCAGCTACCTGCTTGCACTCACACAGGAGCATCCCTACTTCCACGTGGCACGCATCCTGCTCCTGCAGGCACTCTATAAGATGCACGCACCTGCCTACGACGAGACCCTGCGCCGAACCGCCATCCTTGTGCCCGGACGGGAAGCAATCTTCAGGCTCACAGAAGAACCGCACTATACACATGCCGAAGAACGCAAGCGCTACGACGAGACAAGCGAGACATCAGCCTCCCGCACCGTAAGCCTGATAGACAACTTCCTCGAAGCACAGACGCCTGCCCTGCCCGTCAGCCATCCCATCGATGCGGCACAGGACTACATCGGCTACCTGCTGCAGCGCGAAAGCCAGGAAGGGCGCGGAAGGCAGGAAGCACTCCCGATGAACGGCGGCGGCGTCGTAGAGGACTTCCTGGAGAACAACAGCAACAGCAGAAGAATTGTCCTCGATGACAACAAAGACGCCGCGAACTTCCCGGAGGACGAGCCAGAAAGAACCACCCCGGACGAAGCCGGCGGACAACCTGCCGAAAGCGATGAACCGCAAACAGCGAAAACACCCAAAAAGGACGCTGATAACGAAATTCTGACTGAAATTATGGCCGGTATTTACATCAAACAAGGCAAATATGAGAACGCAGTCAAAATTATCAGGCAACTTTCCTTGAAATATCCAAAAAAAAATCGTTACTTTGCAGACCAAATACGCTTCTTAGAGAAACTAATAATAAATAATAAACACAAATAACACATGTACACATCTATCGTTATCCTGATTGTATTGGCCTCCATTCTCATGTGCCTCATCGTACTGATTCAGGAATCAAAGGGCGGCGGACTGGCTGCCGACTATTCAAGCAACAACCAGATTCTGGGTGCTCCCAAAACAACTAACTTCATCGAAAAGGCAACATGGGGCCTTGCTGCTGCCATGATTGCCCTGAGCGTCATCAGCGTCGCTTTCCTGCCCGGCACGGGCAGCTCCGACTCTGTCATTATGCAGCAGGCCATCGAACAGGCTGCCACCAACCCCGCCAACGTGCCCGCTATGGAACAGCCCGCTGCTACAGAGGCACCTGCCGAGGCTCCCGCCGAGACTCCTGCCCAGTAATCTCGCCAAGTAAAGTAAAAGGGGGCAAGGAAATCCTTGCCCCCTACTTATATGAACAAAGGATTACTCATCTGCGACAGCGGCTCGACGAAGTCCGACTGGCTTCTCGCCACCCCCGACGGCGTACGCACCGAACTGCACACCGACGGCATCAATCCCGCGCGCGACGCGCGCGATATTATATATAATGTATTGTCCCGGCAACTGCTGCCTCAACTTCCGCCCGAAACGGAGCTGCAAGCCGTCCATTTCTATGGTGCAGGTTGCATCGAGCCCTTCAGCAGAAATGTAGAAAGTGTCCTCGCCGAACTCCTGCCCGGCTGCAAGGTCGAGGTGGAGAGCGACTTGCTCGGAGCGGCAAGAGCCCTCTGCGCACACACGCCGGGCATTGCCTGCATCCTGGGCACAGGTGCCAACAGCTGTCTGTACGACGGTCGAGGAATCACCTGCAACACGCCGCCGCTGGGCTACATCCTGGGCGACGAAGGCAGCGGCTCCTTCCTGGGCAAGACGTTGCTCTCGGACATCTTCAAGGGCATCCTGCCCGCAGAACTCCGACAGGCTTTCCTCGACAGGTACAAGCTCACGCAGGCCGACGTCATAGAGCACGTCTACCGCAAGTCCGCCGCCAACGCCTTCCTGGCCTCCTTCGTGCCCTTCCTGGCAGAGCACCGTGCCCATCCCGCCGTCCACGACATGCTGACGCGTGCTTTCCGGCTGTTCCTGACACGAAACGTCGCTGCCTACAGTCAGCCCGCGATGCCTGTCAACTGCGTCGGCGGCATAGCATATCAGTTCACCGCGGAGCTGACCGAAGCTGTAGCCGAAGAAGGCATGATAATGGGAAAAATCTTGCGTCGACCCATCGAAGAAATGGCAAAATACCACCTCTCCGAGTGAAAAAAGCTCTCTTAAGCGCACAAAAAAGCAAAACATGTTGTATAACATACGGCAAACTCTTGCAAAGTGCATAAAAATGCCGTAACTTTGCAACCGTTATCCTGAAAACAATCTTTTTACCTTAAACAAAAGCTAATACCTAAGCGGAAGAGAGCAGCTGTGAAGCCACTCTCTTTTTTTGTATAGTTCCCACGCCCTGCCATCTGGAAAAGCGCGGTCTGTACAGAAAAGAAGGCAAGTATCAACGACGAAATAAAGCACGACAGAAGTCAATTATAAATGGTGAATGATGAACAATGAACTGAAGTTAGAGGTTTGCTGCGCCGACCTGCAGAGCGTCCGGGCAGCCGTGGCGGGAGGCGCCCACCGCGTAGAGCTGTGCCAGGCGCTGGGCCTGGACGGACTGACGCCCTCGGCGGGAATGACAGAAACGGCCGTGGGCATGGGCATACACGTGCAGGTGCTCATCCGTCCCCGCGAGGGAGACTTCGTCTACGACAGGGACGAGGTGCTCTGCATGCAGCGCGACATACGCCATGCCCGCAGGCTGGGCGCCGGCGGCGTAGTGATAGGAGCTCTGAGACCCGACGGCAGCATCGACGAGGAGACAACGCGTCGGCTTGCCGGCGAAGCCGAGGGCATGAGCATCACCTTCCACCGCGCCTTCGATGTCTGTGCGCATCCGGAGGAAGCCCTCGAGCAGATCATCTCCCTGGGCTGCCATCGTCTGCTCACATCGGGGCAGGCGCCATCGGCCGAGCAAGGCATCCCCATGCTCCGGAGGCTGGTGGAGCAGGCATCGGGCCGCATCATCATCATGCCCGGAGCGGGCGTCAGTCCCAAGAATGCCTGTCGCATCCTCTCCGAGACGGGAGCCCGCGAGATACACGGCTCGCTTCGCAGCGGCGGCCACACCGATGCGAGTCTGGTGCGAGCCCTGCTGGATAGCTGCCGTCCGCAACGATGAACCAAGAGCTACGACACGATGAATTATGAACTATAAACTAATTTTAGTTTCGGAAGTTATAGAATGAAGTTAAATAGTAGCGAGTTAACTTCCATTTTAACTCCCATTTTAACTCCCGAAACTTAAATAGACTAAAAACAATATGGATTCTTTAAGAGAACTTTTCCGCATTGGCATTGGCCCGTCGAGCAGTCACACGATGGGACCGCAGGCCGCTGCCATCCAATATCTCGAGCGGCATCCCGAAGCCAAAGCCTTCGATGTCACACTCTACGGTTCCCTCGCCGCCACCGGCAAGGGACACATGACCGACGTTGCCATCCTCGGCGTACTCGAGCCCAAAGGCAGCGTCACCATTCATTGGGAGCCAAGCATCTTCCTGCCCTTCCACCCCAACGGGATGAAGTTCGCCGTTTGCGAGCCCGACGGCACCCTCAGCGACGAGTGGACCGTCTACAGCATTGGCGGCGGTGCACTCTCGGAAGGCAAGGACGAGGAAACGCCTGCCGACACCCCGCAGCTCTATCCCTTGAACACGATGAAGGAGATCAAGGCCTGGTGCCAAGAGACGGGTCATACCTTTTGGGAGTACGTGGAACAATGCGAGGGCAAGGAAATTTGGGAATACCTGCGCGAGATATGGTACGTGATGCAGGAAGCCGTGGAGCGCGGCATCAATCACGAGGGCATCCTGCCCGGCCCCCTCGGACTGCAACGCAAGGCGCCTACCTACTACACCAAAGCCAAAGGCTACAAGGCCAACCTGCAGAGCTCCGGCCTGGTCTACGCCTATGCCCTGGCCGTCAGCGAGGAGAATGCCTCGGGCGGACGCATCGTGACGGCTCCCACCTGCGGCTCGTGCGGCGTACTGCCCGCAGTCCTCTACCACCTGTCGCTGGGCCATAACTTTGCCGAGGAGCGCATCCTGCACGCCATCGCCACAGCCGGACTCATCGGCAACCTCGTGAAGCACAACGCCAGCATCTCCGGCGCCGACGTAGGCTGCCAGGGGGAAGTGGGCGTTGCCAGCGCGATGGCCTCAGCCGCCGCCTGCCAGCTCTTCGGCGGCAGCGTGTCGCAGATAGAATACGCCGCCGAGATGGGGCTGGAGCACCACCTGGGCATGACGTGCGACCCCGTCTGCGGCCTCGTGCAGATACCTTGCATCGAGCGCAACGCCTTCGCCGCCGCCCGCGCCCTCGACGCCAACTTCTACGCCTCGCTCTCCGACGGTCAGCACCGCGTCAGCTTCGACCGCGTCGTCCGCGTCATGAAGCAGACAGGCAAGGACCTGCCTTCGCTCTACAAGGAAACCTCCGAAGGCGGCCTGGCCAAGCTCAGCGAAGAATAAGCCCGCCCCGCGGAAACAACTTCTTTCCCGTACACGAACAAATTTCTCATCCTTCGGGAACAAATCCCTCGCCCCGCGGAACAAAACTTTTTCAGTGCCTCGGAAATATATTTCAAAAGCTTGGAAATATATTTCCGAGGCACTGAAATTTATTTCCAAGCCTTTGAAATAGTTTTATTGCAGGCTGGGAAGATTTTCATGTCAAGGCGTGAAAACTTTGTCTTTCTGAGGAAAAGCGATACTTTGGCAAGCAATTCGGACATTAAGACAAATAAAATGCCTCCATTTAACATTGTTTAACGCACGGGGGGGGTAATGTAACTATTCAGCGATTGCCATATAGCAGTAGTCCGTGCTTAGAACAAGGCGCGGATAGCAGCGTATGGTGAGTGGTTGTGTTTCTTAGTGGTCTCTACGATTGAGAGCAGATCGAGAAAGGCATTTGCCCCAGCATCGGAACGGAAAGTGCCTGAGTTCTTCATTTTGATCTTTACTTTTCTGATGCCCCTTTCACTTGCATTATTATCGGGAGG
>JAFUVM010000069.1 GCA_017483665.1 Bacteroidaceae bacterium | reverse complement strand
GAAAGAAACGAATAATTCATGATAAATTCATGGCAATTCATGTCAAATACAAAGGCAATTCATGTTGATGAACTCATGATATATTCGTTTATTTCGTGTTTTTAGATGTTAAATATAAAATCCTTCGATGTTAAAATAAAGAAGTTCAATGCTAAAGATAAACCTCGATAACATGTTACCACGGGTTTTCCGCGGGAGAAACGATATCCGTAGCGATGTATGGCAGGGACAGGTGACGTTTGAGCGGGGCAAGACGTATCTCGTGGAAGCCTGCAGTGGCACGGGGAAAAGTTCGCTCTGCAGCTTCATCATCGGCTATCGGAAAGACTTCGACGGGGACATCCTCTTCGACGGACGCAACAGCCGCGAACTGAACGCGAACGACTGGACAAAGCTCCGCCAAAGCCACGTCAGCATGCTCTTCCAGGAACTGCGACTCTTCCCCGAACTGACCGCCATGGAGAACGTCGAGATAAAGAACAGTCTCACACGTTTCAAGCCGAAGGGGGAGGTTGAGCAATGGTTCGAGGCCCTTGGCATAGCCGACAAGATGCAGTCGCCCGTCCGACAGATGAGCTTCGGCCAGCAGCAACGCGTCGCCATGATACGCGCCTTGGTGCAGCCCTTCGACTTCCTGCTTGCCGACGAGCCTGTCTCGCACCTCGACGACGAGAACTCCGCTGCGATGGCCCACATCATGATGGCCGAGGCACGCCGGCAGGGAGCAGGCGTCATCGTCACCAGCATCGGCAAGCACATGCAGATAAACTATGATAAAACCTTGCGCCTATGAGACTTGTCTGGAAACTTCTTCGACGGCACATCAGTCTGCCGCAGCTGGCAGGCTTCTTCCTCGCCAACCTTCTGGGCATGCTCATCGTCTTGCTCGGCCTGCAGTTCTATCGCGACATAAAGCCCATCTTTTCCGCCGAGGACGGCTTCATCCGTCCCGACTACCTCATCCTCAACAAACGTGTCACAGCCCTTTCCTCCATCGGACTGGCTTCCGACGGCACCTTCTCGCAAACCGAGATAGACGAGCTCGCCCGTCAACCCTTCACAAAACGCGTCGGCAGCTTCACAGCCAGCCAGTACAAAGTGTCGTGCAGCATGGGCCTCGGCGGCGCGGCACAGTTCGGCACGGACATGTTCTTCGAGAGCGTACCAGATGCCTTTGTCGACGTCGACCTCGGAAAATGGCACTTCGCGGAAGGCGACGAGGTGGTGCCCATCATTCTGCCCAAGACCTATCTTGCCATCTATAACTTCGGCTTTGCAAAAAGTCAGAACCTACCGAAGATATCGGAAGGCATCGCACAGATGGTAGAGCTGACCATCACGATGCGCGGCAACGGACGCAGCGAATACATCAAGGGCCGTGTGACCGGCTTCAGCTCGCGCCTCAACACCATCCTTGTGCCCGAGAGCTTCATCCGATGGAGCAACGCCCGCTATGCCCCCGATGGCGACACCGCGCCCAACCGCATCATCCTCGAAGTGAGCAACCCTGCCGACGACGCCATCCTGGACTATATCAACCGGCACGGCTACGAACAGGAGGAGGACAAGCTCGATGCAGGCCGCATGACCTTCTTCCTGCGCATCACGGCAGGCATCGTCATGGCCGTCGGACTGCTCATCAGTCTGCTCAGCTTCTACATCCTCATGCTCAGCATCTACCTGCTCGTCGAGAAGAATACGGAAAAGATGCGGACGCTCCTGCTCATCGGCTACAGCCCGAGGCGCGTGGCCTTGCCCTACCAGCTGCTCACCATCGGCATGAATGCAGCCGTGCTCGTGCTTGCCGTGGGCGCCCTCCTCGCCTGCCGCTCGCTATACATGAGACAGCTCTGGACCGTCTTCCCGAAGATGGACGGCGGAAGCATCCTGCCGGCACTCCTGCTCGGCCTCATGCTCTTCGTGGCCGTCAGCCTGGCAAATGCCGTCGTCATCCGCCGACGCATCAACAAGATTTGGAACAATAAGGACTAAATGGAAAAACTGAAGAAACTATACAGAGAAGCAACCGGCCTTGACGTCAGCGAGGTGGAAGCTATTCCCGGAGCCGGAAGCAACAGGAAATACTATCGTCTGAAAGGCTCGGACGGCAGCACGCTCATCGGAGCCGTCGGCACCAGCCGCGACGAGAACCATGCTTTCTGCTACCTGGCCCGCCATTTCCACGAGGCAGGACTGCCCGTCCCGCAGGTCATGGCAGAATCCTCCGACGGTCTCCGCTACCTGCAGACCGACCTCGGCAACCAGTCGCTCTTCGATGCTCTGAAGGGTGGGCGAGAGGCTGGCGGACGCTACAATGCCCGCGAACGCGAACTGCTCCGCCGCACCGTTGCCGCCCTGCCCGCCATGCAGATTCTCGGGGCGCAGGGACTCGACTTCAGCCAATGCTATCCGCAGGAAGCCCTCGACGAAACGAACGTCCTCTTCGACCTCAACTACTTCAAGTACTGCTTCCTGAAAGCCACCGGACTCGACTTCCACGAGCTGAAACTCGAAGCGTCGTTCCAATTGATGGCTCGCGACATAGTGAGCATCCCCGGCGGAGCCTTCATGTACCGCGACTTCCAGGCACGCAACATCATGCTCGATGCGCAGGGCAATCCCTACTTCATCGATTTCCAGGGAGGACGTCGCGGACCGGTACAGTACGATGTCGCCAGCTTCCTTTGGCAAGCTTCCGCACGATACCCCAAGAAGCTCCGCGAAGAACTCATCAAGGTCTACATCGACGGACTGAAACAATATCAGGAAGTCAACGAGAAGCAGTTCCGGCAGGGCCTCCAGCTTTGCGTCCTGTTCCGTCTGCTACAGGTGCTCGGCGCATACGGCTTCCGCGGCTACTTCGAACGTAAGAAGCATTTCCTGGAAAGCATTCCGCCTGCAATGGAAAGCCTCCGCGACTTGCTCAAAAGCGGCGGCACACCATACCAATACCTCAACGAAGTGTTGTCGGAACTTGTGGCTATGCCTCAGTTCAAGCCCGAACCCAAGCAAAACGTCAAGCGTGCCGACGGCTTCAAGACGACGCAGCTCAATCCCTATCCCACACATCCGCAAGACGGACCGGCCACTTTCAGTCGCTATGATGCACAGGGACCGCTCGTCGTCCGCGTCTTCAGCTTCTCCTATCGGAAAAGCATCCCCGAGGACACCAGCGGCAACGGCGGCGGCTACGTCTTCGACTGCCGCAGCACCCACAACCCCGGGCGCTACGAACCCTACAAACAGCTGACCGGCCTCGATGAGCCTGTCATCCGCTTTCTCGAAGACGACGGCGAGATACTGACCTTCCTGGAAAGCGTCTACAAGCTGGCCGACGCTCACGTCCATCGCTACATGCAGCGCGGCTTCACCAGCCTGATGTTCAGCTTCGGTTGTACTGGCGGCCAGCATCGCAGCGTCTACAGCGCCCAGCATCTTGCCGAACACATCCACAAGAAGTTCGGCATCGAAGTGCACATCTGCCACAGGGAACAAGGCATCGAAAAGGTGCTGACGCCAGCTCGCGCAATGGTCTTTGCCGCCGGGCTCGGCACAAGGCTGAAGCCCCTCACTGACACTATGCCCAAGGCCCTTGTCCCTGTTGGCGGGAAACCGCTCCTGGAACACTTGCTGCTGAAGCTGAAGGCAGCAGGGTTCAGCGATGTCGTCATCAACGTCCACCACTTTGCCGACATGATAGAAGAATGGTGTCAACAGCACCCCATGCAGATGCGCATCATGTTCAGCGACGAACGTCAGCAGCTCCTCGAGACAGGAGGCGGCATCAAGCACGCAGCTCCCCTGCTTCGCGATGCTGAAGACGGATTCCTCATCCATAACGTCGACATCTTGAGCAACGTCGACCTCAGAGCCTTTGCAGAGGCAGGGCGCTCTTCAATCAGTTCAGGAATGAGGCCACGGGCTGCCACGTTGCTCGTCAGCGAGCGCGACACACAGCGCTATCTCCTCTTCGACGACGACATGCGTCTCGTTGGCTGGACAAACGTTGCAACAGGAGAAGTCCGGAGTCCCTATCCGAATCTCGATGTGCAGCGCTACAAGAAGCTGGCCTTCGCAGGCGTACACTACATGAATCCCAGTCTGTTCCGCTACTTCCAGGACTTCCCCGAGAAGTTCAGCATCATCGACTTCTACCTGAAGGTTTGCGACAAGGAACCCATCTACGGATATATCCAGCCAGGTCTTCAACTCTTGGACGTCGGCAAGCTCGACACGTTGGCCGCAGCCGAGGCTTTCCTGCAGACTTCACCCGTGCGTCATAACTAAAAACTAAACAATAGCTACCATGAAACTAACAACTACTATCAAGTCTCTGCTCTCTGTCCTGCTCGCATGCTTCGTCGTGTCGGCAGCAGCCCAGAGCAATTACGCTCAGGTACTTGCCAGTGCCGAATGGAATTGGCAGACCCTCGACGGAGTGACCTATGGCAAGGCAAGCTTCGACGACCTCTACGGCTCGGCTCAGGTCGTATCGATTGCCAAGTACTCGGTCGCATCGATGAGCACAAATCTTTACGACAAGGAGCACTCCTCGCAAGGCACAAACGGCTTGGCAGCAGAGGCCGGAGCTTCTGTTGCCGTCAACGGCAGCTATTTTAATATGAGTTCCTTCACCTCCACCACGGCTGTCTGGGTGGACGGCAAGGAGATTACGACCACAGCTCCCGAGGAATTTGCCCGATGTAACGGAGCCCTTTGCTTCAAGGACGGCGACATCTTCATCGAACCTTGTTTTTCCTCCACTCCCGCTTCCACGCTCGCTGCTTGGGGCAAAGAGTACGATGCCTTCGTTGTGGCCGGACCTATTATCCGGCGAAACGGCAAAAGCGTAGATGCCAACATTGGTGGAGAAGGCTTCTACGGCCCGCATCCGCGAACGATGGTCGGGAAGTGTGCCGATGGAACGATGTACATGGTAGTGATGGAAGGTCGCTTGAACGGTGCAACCGGTTTTTCGACAAGCAACATGGTTTCCCTTGCCGAAGACCTTGGAATGACCGATGCCATCAATCTCGACGGAGGCGGTTCGTCTACGCTTTGGGTGTCTGGTACGGGGATTGTCAACAGGCTTGCTGGCGGTTCGGTGCGCAACGTGCCGAACATCATCGTTGCTACGCCACGATACCACGAGCATAACTATGTCAACGGCTTCTGCACATGCGATGCCGCTCCCTACGAGCCTGCCCGTCTGAACAGCGAAGGCTACTACGAGATAGACAACGGCGGCAAGCTCTTTTGGCTGGCTTTCATGGTAAACAACGGCAACGGCAATGTAAATGCAAGGCTCACAGCCGACGTCGACCTGGAGAACCGCTCATGGACGCCAATGGGCAACGGCACATACAAGCACAGCGGCGAGTTCGACGGACAGGGACACAGCATCAAGAACCTCATGGTCAAGACCGATGCCTCGACCGGCTATTCGTCCTTCATCGGCTACCATAGCGGCACGAAGGATGTGCACGACTTCCGGATTTCAGGCTCTGTGACGGCCTACGGAACTACCTATGACCACTTCGCGTCCGGCGTGGTGGCTTCGTCCAATGGCGCCCATAAGATAGAAGATGTATGGTGCTCGGTGGACATCACCAATCCGAACACATCGCAGGTGTCGCTTCGCATGGCAGGCGTTGTGGTAAGAGCCGAAGGCAGCACCATCAACCGCTGTGTCTACGACGGCACGATAAAGGGAGCTGCCACGAATCTGCAAGTGGCTGGCATCCTTGGCTGGCCCGATGCCAACAACACGACAATAACCAACTGCCTCTTTGCCGGTTCGCTCGCTTCGACAGGTATTGGTTCGGGCAGCGCCTATCTTGGCGGCATCGTCGGCTTCAACAGCAGCGCACGGACAGGTGTCCGCATAGCGGGAAACCTGAGCATCGGCAGCATAACGAGCCCGAAGAGCGCCACTCGTAGCGGCGCTTTGGTAGGCAACAATACAGCAGCTGTCACTTCCTTCGAAGGCAACTATGTGCTCGAAGGGCTTCCCGTGGCCGGCAGCGCTACCGTTTCCAGCAGAGTGCCGTCCGTCACAACCGTGACAGCAGAGCAGCTCACCGACGGCACCTTGCCTGCTAAACTGAGTGCAGAGAACTGGTCGCAAGGCACATCGTGTCCCGTACCTCATGACAACAACGAGCCGGCCGGCGAGGACGACATGACAGTGAACGGCATCAAATATGTGATTACGGGCACCAATACCGCTGCTGTGACTTATCCCAACGAGACGCAGCCCTCGTCGACAAACAAGTGCACCTATAGCGGTGAAGTGACGATTCCGATTTCCGTGACGATAAAGGGCAAGACCTATCGGGTGACGTCCATTGGCGACTATGCCTTCCACTTTGCCGACATCACGGCTCTCAACCTCCCTGAAGGCATTACGAAACTTGGCTATAAGTCTATCTATCAGACACAAATCACCGAGATTTCCGTTCCCAATTCCGTGACGCTGATGGACTACGAGGCTCTTGGCTACAACAAAGTGCTGCAGAAGATAACCTTCGGTGAGAACATTGCTGCCAATACCTGGGGCGATAAGCTCTGCATCTATGGCGGCAAGAAGTACGAGGTCTACATGAACTGCGATGCTGTGCCCAAACTGCGCTCCTACACATTCGACTTCACCGGCGCCAACGTGCATGTCCGGCCGTCGATGTACCAGGCTTTCCTCAGCGATGCAGCTTGGAGCACCTACGACATCATCGGTGACCTTTGGCAAGAATACAGCTACGACGACCTTCAGAAAGTGCTCAGCGACTATGCTCCGAAGCTTCCCACAGGCGATGCCGTCGGCACCGATCCTGGCTGCTATTCTCCGAGCACAGTCAAAGCTTTCAGCGAAGCTCTTGCCCAAGCCCAGGCACTCGATGAAGGGGCAAGCCTCGAACAGCTCAACAAAGCCATCAATGGCATAATAATTGCCTACGATGCCCTTTATTGCTATCCTTTGGGCGAAGGCTATTACTACATCGAGAACGTTGCATTTCCCGGTCAGTTGCTCGCAGGCGACCCCGCCAATGCCAACAGGACTGGATTGAAATGCGTGACTCTCGACGAGGTGAATGCTTTGCCATATTTCAAGTTGACACGCAGAAACGGCGGCTGGCTCATGCAATGTGCCGATAATGGTATGTACGTAGGCACAGTGGTTGGCAGCAACAGCAGCGGCAGACCAGTTTCGCTGACAGAAGAAGCACGCTATGAGCAGACGATAACATCAGTTGGCGGCGGTCGGTTCAAGATACAAGGCTCCAACACCTATCCCTATTCTTATACCGGCACTCGTGTAGCTGTGTACAACTATCCCGCGGGCGGCAACATGGAAGTCCGACAGATGTGGCGCATGCATCCGGCAGCGTCGAATCTGTTCCGAATGGAATATAACCTGGAGAATCCTCGGGTTCAAGGCTTTGTGCACGACTTCGAGTATGCCGATGGCGATGCAAGCCGCATAAGTATTTATAATGTGAATCCGCTGGAACGTCTCGACTGGCCGCAGCCGGCAACGGTTTTCTGGAAGCAGGACACCACGGCTCTGTCGCAATTCGTGACGTGGAGCGAGCATGCCGACTTCTCCGAAGCCTCGTCCCTCGCCGTTTCTGCCGATGCTGCTTCCCAGGAAATATACAACCTCATCCCCGGTCGCACTTATTATTGCAAGGTGACAGCCACTTCGTCCGATTCCGAAAACAATCAGCAGACCAAGCCCATCACCTGCTTCACCTTCAACACGATAGGCCAGATGCGTCACCTCAAAGTTGACGGAACTGCCAACGTTCGCGACCTGGGCGGCTGGACCACGGCAAGCGGTCATCGCGTCAAGTATGGCAAGATATTCCGTGGAGGCGAGTTGAACGGCGGGCACAATCTTGAGCCAGAAGGCATCGAAGCCATGCGCCGGGCAGGCATCAAGGCAGAGCTCGACCTGCGAGGCGACAGCGAAGCCAAGAGCATCACAGCTTCGGTGCTCGGCAAAGACGTCACCTACAAACGTACTCCGCTCGGGCAGACGGCCAGCCACATGAACGGACTAAACAGCTCGAAAGAGACCTACAAGACAGCCCTGCAATTCGTGCTGACATGCGTGAAGACCGACAAACCCGTCTACTTCCATTGTGCCATCGGACGCGACCGCACCGGCACACTGGCCTTCCTCATCGAAGGCGTGCTTGGTATGAGCAAGAGCGACATCTACAAAGACTACGAACTGACGAACTTCTCCTACTTCAAAACCCCTTGCAGCAAGGGACAGCTCGATGACATGTTTGCCATGATTGAAGCGCTGGACGGCGAGACGTTGGAGCAGAAGTTCCGTACTTATCTGAAGTCCGACTTCGGCATTACGGATAAAGCCATCGACGAATTCCGCAATAAGATGCTCAGCACCGACGAAGAAGACGCACTCTCCGAGCTTCCAGGAAACGAAAGCACTCAATCGTTCCTGTCCGATACCCAATTCGTTTACACCATTTCCGGCCAAAAAGTAAACGTTCAAAGGGTGAATGGCAGGCTGGCATTGCCCCGCGGACTCTACATCTCGGGAGGGAAGAAGATGGTGAAGAATGAAAAATGAAAAGTGAAAAATGAAGAATGAAAGATGAAGAATGAAAAATTTGCTACCGCGCTGCTTCTCCTTGTGCTTGTGCCTCTTGTTAGCCTGTCACAACCGCTGAAACACGTTCGCCCCGAGCAAGTCGGCATGGATTCGCACAAGTTGCTCAAAGCCGACTCTATCATAGAGGATGCCATCAGCCGCGGCGACATTCCCGGAGCCGTGCTTGCCGTGGTTCGTCACGACAAGATAGCCTATCTGAAAGCCTATGGCAACAAGCAGGTATGGCCCGAAGTGCGCCCCATGACGACGAACACCATCTTCGACATGGCATCGTGCAGCAAGGCCATGTCCACTGCTCTCTCCGCGCTCATTCTCTGCGAGGAAGGCAAGTTCCGGATGCTCGATGCCGTGGACCGCTATGTGCCGGGCTTCGAGAACTGGAAGGACACGTCGGGCGAGACGACCACTATCCGCATCCATCACCTCTTGACACATACTTCCGGCCTGCCCGCCTACTACTCTCCTGCAGCTGATGCTTCGCCCAATCCGGATGCAGCCATCGAACACATCTCGCACATGAAGCGTGCCTTCGAGCCTGGTACGGGCTTCCGCTATAGCTGTCTGAACTTTATTACCTTGCAGCGCATCATCGAGAAGACCAGCGGCATGTCCCTACGCCAATTCTCCCGCAGCCGCATCTTCGCTCCGCTGGGCATGAACCATACCGACTACATTCCTTGCGCCCCCGATGCCCGGGGTGTTTGGCACAATACGGACCAACCTTGCTGGGTCTCCCTTATGCCCCAAGGCGAGGATTGGCGCAGCATCGTGGCGCCCACTACGCGTCAGACGGCCGACAGCGTGCTTTGCGGCATGGTGCACGACCCCTTGGCTCGCATCATGAACGGGGGCATCAGCGGAAACGCTGGACTCTTCAGCTCGGCCGAGGACATCGCCATTCTCTGTGCCATGCTCCAGAACGACGGCACTTGGCACGGGAAGCGCATCATGTCGCAGCAGACCGCCCGACTGCTACGCACGGTTCCACGCTTTGCAGAACCCTTCGGACGCACCTACGGCTGGGACAACTATAGTGCCTATGCGTCGTGCAATGGAGATCTCTTCTCCCCGCAAACCTATTGTCACACAGGCTTCACGGGAACCGGCATCGTCATCGACCCCGAGTTGGACTGCAGCGTCATACTGCTTACAAACTCCGTTCATCCCGATGAAGGCGGCTCTACGGTTCGCCTGCGTTCCGTGGTAAGCAACGCCGTGGCAGCAAGCATTATAAAAAAGTGAAAAATTAAAAAAGTGAAAAATTAAAAAGGTGAAAAATTAAAAAGGTGAAAAATTGAAAAGGTGAAATCTGATATGGAACGCTTCAGACACTGGGTACTTATCGCCATCCTTTTGGTCAGCCGGTCAGTAACGGCACAGGATGACACCATCGTCTTTACGCCTCAATGGATAGCGCAGGCACAGTTTGCCGGCTATTACGTGGCCGAAGAGAAGGGCTTCTACCGCGAGGCGGGCGTGAAGGTTCGGATAGAGCATCCTACGGCCACACAGCCTGCCGTGAGCCGCTTGCTTTCGGGCGAATGCCAAGCCACGACGCTGCAACTGTGCCAAGCTTTGGAGATTGCCGACGGAAAAACACCTTTGACGAACATCCTGCAGACCTCCATGAACAATGCTATGGTCATCGTCTCTGCCCGCAAGAAAGACCCGCTGACGCAGAAGGGTGCCAAGGTTGGCATTTGGAGCGTCGGTTTCGGACAGTTAGCCATCTGCATGAGCATCAAGGAACACCTCGATTACCAATGGGTGCGCTTTGCCCAAAACGTCAACCTGTTTGTCTCAGGAGTTCTCGATGCCACCTTGGCTATGAGTTACAACGAGTACTACCAGCTGGTACAGGCAGGCATAGAAATGGCAGACAAGGACGTCTATCGTTTCTGCGACCACGGCTACAATGTGCAGGAGGACGGAGTTTACATGGCCCGCGACTACTACGAGAAGCATCGCGACCAGGCTTGCCGTTTTGCACAGGCCAGTCGCAAGGGGTGGGAGTGGGCTGTTGCTCATCCGGAAGAAACGCTCGACATCGTGATGCAATATATTGAAAAAGAACACGTAGCCACAAACCGTGTGATGCAGCGATTGATGCTTAGGGAAGTGCTGCGTCTGCAGGTGGACCGCGAGTCGAAGAAGCGCGAATTCCGGCTGCGTACCGATATGGTGCAGCTTGCCAGCCGACTGATGAAGGAGAACGGAATGCTCAGTCGGGAAGTGACGTACGACGAGTTAATAGACAACAGATAGATATGAAAACGATAATTCAATACGTCCGTCGGAAGCTCTCTGTCAGAGTCAGCCTGTGGGTAGTCATATTTGCTGCTGTCATCTTCGTAGCAGCACTCGGCTTCCTGTTCTATCAGTCGCGCGAAGCTATCCGCCAAGAAGCCATCAACCATGCCTCGCAGATACTCGACAAGACGTCGCTGCGTGTCGAGGGCATCCTGAACCGTGTAGAAGTGGCTTCGGACATGACCAAGTGGCTTGTGCAGCGGCATCCCGACAAAGCCGACTCAATGTTTGTCTATAGTCAGGGAATGCTGCTGAACAACCCTGACTTCTACAACTGTTCCATTGCCTTCGAGCCTTACCACTTCAAGAACAAAGGCCGCTACTTCTCGGCATATACGAAATACGACGGTGACAGCACCCGCACCATACAGGGCGGCAACGATAACTATCAGTATTTCTACATGGACTGGTATCTGATGCCCATGCTGAGCGAACGTCCTTGCTGGACCGAGCCATACATGGACTACGACACATACTCCAACACGACCGAGATGGTGACCAGCTACTGCCAGACTATCAATGACCGGGAGGGCCAGAAGATTGGCGTCATCAACACCAGCCTTTCGCTGAACTGGCTTTCGCAGACCATCTCCAATGTGAAGCCCTATCCCCATTCCTACAGCATCATGATAGGCCGTGGCGGCATCTATATTGTACACCCGGACACAAGCAAGATTACACGTCAGTCCATCTTTACCCAGACTATCGAGCACCCCGACACAGCGATGTCTGCTTTGGGACATGCCATGCAGCGCGGCGAGGAGGGCATGAAGCACATGCACATTGACGGCAACGACTGCTACGTCTTCTACAAACCCCTTGGCAAGACGGGTTGCTCGATGGCTATCGTCTGTCCCGAGAAAGACATCTTTGGCGGCTTCGACCGTGTGCGCCGTGCCGTGATAGCTATTGTCTGTGCAGGTTTGCTGCTGATGCTCTACGTCTTCATCCGCATCATCACCCGCGAGCTCAGTCCGCTGCACCAGCTGGCAAAGGGTGCCGAGACGATTGCTTCCGGGCAGTTCGATGCCCGGTTGCCAGACTTCCAGCGCACCGACGAAATCGGTCAGCTGACCCGTTCCTTTGCCGGAATGCAGCAATCACTCGTGAAATACATCGAAGAGCTGAAGAACACAACAGCCCAGAAAGCTTCGATAGACAGGGATATCCGCATCGCAAGCGGCATACAGATGGGCATGTTGCCCGATAAATTCCCCACAAGGGCCGACCGCGATGACGTCCAGATTTATGCCTCGCTGACCCCTGCCAAAGATGTGGGCGGCGACCTGTTCGACTTCTACTTCCGCGACGAGAAGCTCTTCTTCTGCATCGGCGACGTCTCGGGCAAAGGTGTGCCCGCCTCGCTTTTCATGGCAGTCACCAGGGCTGTGTTCCGCACCGTCTCCGCCCGCGAGTCGAAGCCCGACGAAATCGTCACAGCCATGAACAGAACAATGGTAGGCATGAACAAGACCCACATGTTCGTCACCCTCTTCGTCGGAGTGCTCGACCTGCCCACGGGCCACTTGCACTACTGCAATGCAGGCCACGATGCACCCTTGCTTATCGGCGAAGGCGTCGGAGAACTGCCCTGCGACAACAACATACCCGTGGGCTTCAGGTCCACATGGAAATACACCCTACAAGAAGCACAAATCTTCTCGGGCACAACCATCTTCCTCTTCACCGACGGACTCACCGAGGCGATGGACATCGACAAGGCTCAGTTCCAGATGCAGCGCGTGGGCGACGTAGCGACCCAAGCCCTTGCAGACGGGCAGCACGAACCCCACGAACTCATCGGACGCATGACGGAATCGGTACGTCAGTTCGTCGGAGGAGCCGAGCAAAGCGACGACTTAACAATGATGGCTATACAATATATTAAATAAATAATAAATACAAACATGAAAACAACAATCCAAGAGACAGGCGGCAAGGTGGTTGCCGTTTTGGAAGGCAGCCTCGACACCGTTGCTGCTGCAGAGACCGAAGAGGCACTGAGGCCGCTTAACGACGTAGAGGGAAAAGACATCATCATCGATTGCACAAAGCTGGAGTACATCTCGTCGGCCGGACTGCGCATCTTCCTCGTCATCCTGCAAAATGCAGAGGAAAAAGGCGGACACGTCTACATCAGAGGCATCAACGACACCGTGCGCGAAATCTTCACTATCACAGGCTTCAGTAACATCTTTGAATTCATGGAATGATAGAAACAGCACTTTTCTTTGGGTTCAGTCTATATGCCTGGATAACCATTGCAACGGTGCTCACCATGTTCACCGTCCTGCTCTTCACCAAGCTGCGTGCCGACCTGGTGTTCCTGGCAGCTATTGCCGTCCTTTTCGTTACCGGAGTACTCGATGCCAAGGAAGCTTTCTCAGGCTTCAGTTCCACCTCGGTCGTCGTCATCGGCGTACTGTTCGTCGTCGTGGCCGGGCTAACCTACACAGGTGTCCTGCAGTGGATAGTGAAAAACCTCCTCGGACAGCCCGACAGCTATTCCAAAGCCGTGTTCCGGCTGATGTTGCCTGTGGCCGCGCTGAGCTCGTTCCTCAGCAACACCACGGTCGTGTCGCTCTTCGTCAACATCGTCAAGATGTGGTCCAAGAAGCTGGGCGTATCGCCCTCCAAGCTCCTCATCCCCCTGAGCTATGCCTCAGGCATGGGCGGCGTCTGCACGCTCATCGGCACACCGCCTAACCTGATTATCTCCGGACTGTATGCCGACAACACAGGTCGCACTATGAACGTCCTGGTAACAACCATTCCAGGCCTCTTCTGCCTCATCGTAGGCGTGCTCTCCGTGATAGCCATGCGCCGGTTGCTGCCCAACCGCAAGGCCCCCGAGAACGCCTTCGAGTCCACGTCCGACTACACAGTCGAGATGCTGGTGCCGTCCAACAGCAAGCTCATTGGCAAGACGATAGAGCAGGTCGGACTGTCGGGTGTACGCGGCGGCAGCCTGATAGAACTCATCCATTTCGACACCGTCATCTCGCCCGTACCCGAAGACGAACTCATTCTGGGCGGCGACCGACTGGTCTACTCCGGACAAGTGGACGAGCTGCTTAACCTCCGGGACACCCACGGACTGGTGAATGCCGACCACTACGTCTTCTCGACGAGCGAGATAGAGAAGAACCGGCAGTTACGCACAGCCTACGTCACCTTTGGCAGTAGACTGATAGGCACCAGCATCGGTGGCAGCACCTTCGAGAAGGACAACAACATGGTGCTCGTGGCCGTGGCACGCCGAGGGCAGCGCATCGTCGAGTCGCCGCGCAAAGTCATACTGCAGACAGGCGACACACTGCTCTTCGAGTGTCCCGCCAAAATCAACATCGACACCGAGCGCCTCGCCTCCCAGCTGCAGTTCTTCGACTCGCAGCAAGTGCCCAACATCAGCTACAAGACCTTCTTCTCCACAGCCATTATGCTTGCAATGGTCGTAGTGTCCGCACTTGGCATCCTGCCGCTCCTGCAGTGCGCCTTCCTCGCCGCGGCCGCCATGCTTCTGCTGCGTTGCTGCACCCCCGAGCAGGCCATGAAGTCCATCAACTGGGATATACTCATGGTGTTTGCCGGTTCCGTAGTGCTGGGTTTAGCCATACAGAATACGGGCATTGCCGAGCGGCTGGCCTTCGGCATCCTCGACGTTTGCGGCACCAATCCGATAGTCGTCATGACTGCCATCTGTCTGGTTGCTACCTTTATCACCGAGTTCATCTCCAACACAGCAGCAGGCGCCATGTTCTTCCCCATTATGTACGAATCGGCCGAGAAGCTGGGCTACGAGCCCTATCCCTTCATCATCGCCCTGATGATAAGCGTCAGCAGCAGCTTCGCCACGCCCATTGGTTCGCCCACCCACATGCTTGTCTATGGTCCCGGCGGCTACCGCTTCAGCGACTTCATGCGCATCGGTCTGTTGATGAACATCATCATCCTGGCTGCCAACATCTTCATCGTCAACATCGTCTACCCGCTGACCCCGCTGCATTAACCTCTAACCTTCTCGCCCCTTGTTCATCCCCCGATGCGGTTTGCAAGAAAATGACTGCGGGCGTAGGCAAAGAAGAGGACTGCGCCTGCCAGGTTGATAATCCAGGCGAGCCAGAATGCTGCGCTGTAGGAAAAGAACTCTGCCGCCAAGCCGCCCAGGATGATGCCGAGGCCGAAGCCTGTGTCCCAGGCCGTGAGCAGGGTACTGTTGGCCGTGCCGCGCTGCGAGGCGGGTGCCATGCTGATGAACATTGTCTGAAAGGCTGGGAACATGTGTCCGTTGCCAAGGCCGACGATGAGGGCTGCTCCGTAGAATCCCCATACGCCTGGGAAGGCGGCAAAGACGAGGTAGCCGACGGCGGAGGTGAGCACGCCGTGCGAGGCATTCTCGGCGATGCGGCCTTTCTGTAGCCCGCGTGCTCCTATCAGTCGGCTCGACATCAGTCCGATGCAAAGCAGGGTGAAGAAGAGTCCGGTGCCTGTCGTCATGCCCATTTCCTGCTTGGCGTAGATGGCTATGTAGGTGCTCACTACGCCGTAGGAGAAGCTGTAGCAAATCATGCAGAGCGCTTCGGGCCAGCCTTTCAGCAGGAGAAAGCGGTCCAAGCTAAGTGAAAAATGAAAATTTTCAACAGGACGTGGTTTTAGCTTTAGTGTGCTGTTGATGGCAAAGCCGATGCCTGCGGCGAGGAAGGAGAGGAGGAAGATGAGGCCGTAGCTGGCTGTCCACTGGTAGATGAGCATGCCGATAGTGGGGGCGATGGCTGTGCCCAGGTTGTTGCTCAGTCCGTAGTAGCCGATGCCTTCGGCGCGTCGGCAGGACGGCAGGACGTCGATGGCTACGGTGCTGTTGGCAACGGTCGTGGCGCCCATCGGTGCGCCCTGGAGTGTTCGCAGGATGCAGAAAGTGAGTAGGGAACCTGCCACCAGATAGCCTCAAAAGAGAAGTGCAAAGAGGCCGTAGCAGACGAGCAGCACCCGCTTGCGCTGAAAGGAGTCGACGAGGAATCCGCTGAAGGGACGTACGAGCAGAGCTGTCAGTGCGTAGCCGCTCAGCACGAGGCCCGTCTGGTCCTTCGTCGCACCGAACACTTCGCTCAGGTACAGCGGCAGGAGCGGCGTGACGAGCATGAAGGAGAAGTAGAGCATGAAGTTCGCGCTCCAGGCTTTCAGGTAGTTGGCGTTCCAAAGGGTAGGCTGTGACATGAGACTTATATGACCTATGAGACCTATAAGACCTATACAACCTATGAGGCCTATATGGCTCCTGCCAGGAGCATTGCCTTGAAGTCGGCGAAGTCCTTGCTCATTGCGATGCTCTGTTTCGTTCCCTTCATGAAGGCCTGCAGACGCTCGGGAATGGCGATGTCGGAGCCGCAGATGTCGTCCACCGTTTGCTTGAACTTGGCGGGGTGTGCCGTTTCGACGAAGAATCCGATTTCGCCGGGGCGCAATCCTTCCTGCAACGCACGATAGCCGCACGCTCCGTGGGGGTCGAGCTGATAGCCTGTCTCGGCAAGGCATCGGCGTATAGTTTCGGCTATCTGCTGGTCGGAATACGTAGCGCTGTCGATGTCGTGGCAGATGGCTTCGTAACTGCCTCCATATAGGTCAAGGATGCGGGCAAAGTTGCTGGGCGCCCCGACGTCCATCGCGTTGGCTATGGTCTGTATGCTGGGCTTTGGTTCGTACGTGCCTGTCTGTATGTATTTGTAGAAGACATCGTTGGCATTGTTGGCCGCGATGAAGCGACTGATGGGCAGTCCCATCCGCTTGGCAAAGAGGGCGGCGCAGATGTTGCCGAAGTTGCCCGAAGGGACACAGCAAACAACAGACCCTTCCAAACCTTCCCTTAAAGGGGAGGCTTCCTTCGCAGAGGATTCGCCTGGTTTCTCCCCCTTTAAGGGGGAGTTAGAGAGGGTCTTTGGGCGCTGAGTATTCTTCTTCAGCTGAGAGTATGCCCAGAAGTAGTAGAAGCTTTGGGGCAGGAAGCGGGCCACGTTGATGCTGTTAGCCGAGGTGAGCTGCATGCGGGCATTAAGTTCCTCGTCCATGAAAGCGTTCTTGACGAGCGCCTGGCAATCGTCGAACGTGCCATCCACCTCGATGGCTGTGATGTTCTGCCCGAGTGTCGTAAACTGGCACTCCTGGATGGGACTGACCTTTCCCTTCGGGTAGAGTACATAGACGTGGATGCCCTCTACGCCCAAGAAACCGTTGGCAACGGCGGAACCAGTGTCGCCGCTCGTGGCTACGAGGACATTGATTAAACTAGTATGACTAGAACATCTAGTATGACTAGAACATCTAGTAGAACTAGAACAACTAGTAAAATACCTTAGCAGTCGTGCCATGAAGCGGGCACCGACGTCCTTGAAGGCGAGGGTAGGGCCGTGGAAGAGCTCGAGGGAATAGATGGGGCGCTCCTCTTCACTTTTTAAGCTTTCAACCTTTTCAACTTTTACAAGCGGTATGTCGAAGGAAAGTGTTTCGCTGACTATCCTGCGCAGGCTCTCGGCATCAATGTCTTCGCCAAAGAAACAGTCTGCTACGCGATAGGCTATCTCTTGCAAGGTCATGTCCTGAATCTCGTCGAAGAACTCCTGCGGGAGCGGCTTGATGTGCTGGGGCATATAGAGTCCTTTGTCTTCGGCCAGTCCCTTGACGACAGCCTTTTCCAATGTGGCAAGCGGTGCCTTGCCGTTCGTACTATAGTATTTCATTGTCTTTTTACCTTTTCATAAACGCTTTGATGAATGCATCGCCTTCCATCTGCCCGTATGCTCCTTCGCGGGCAGCCACCTCGTCGAAGGTCTGCACCTCGTCGGGCTCTATGCCCGGATAGTAGATACAGAAGGGAACGGGCTCGGCTGTATGGGTGCGCAGACGGATGGGCGTCGGGTGGTCGGGAAGGAGAGCGATGGACCATTGACCATTGACCATTGACCTGTGAGAGAGGATGGGAGCAAGGAGCAGGTGGTCGATGTGCTCTATGCAGCCCAGCTTCATGTGCAGGTCGCCGTCGTGTCCGGCCTCGTCGCTTGCCTCGACATGGAGGTAAACGAAGTTGTTCGTCTGCAGGGCTTCGATGGCTGCCTGTGCCTTGGCTCGGAAGTCGGTGTCCCAAAGGCCTGTTGCTCCGGGCACATGGATGACGTCGAGGCCTGCATAGCGTCCGATGCCTCGGATGAGGTCGACGGCTGTGATGACGGCTCCTTTCCTGATCTGCGGATAAGTCTCGGTGAGTGGCTGCATCTTCGGACGATAGCCTCCGCCCCACGGCCAGATGCAATTGGCCGGGTCGAGCCCTCGCCGCTGCCGTTCGATGTTGAGCGGATGCTTTGCCAGCAACTCTTGGCTGCGAAGGATGAGGTCGGTGAGCAGACGGGCTGTTTCCTCTGCCTCGGGGCACTCAGCCCGAAGCATGTATTCGCGCCACGGCTTCAAGGGAATATCGTGCGGCGGTGTGCAATGCAGGTGCTTGTTGCCTCCCTTTATGACCAGTAGATGCCGGTACTGTACGCCCGTATAGAAGTGTATGCTGTCCGAGCCAAGCTGTTCCTGAAGGAAACGTATCAGCACGTCGCCCTCTTCCGTCTCGAGCCGTCCGCAGGAATGGTTTTTCAGCAGGTCGCCTTCCAGACAAACCAAGTTGCAGCGCAGGGCAAGGTCGTCGGCCTGCAGTTCAACACCGATGCTTGCCGCTTCGAGAGGCCCTCTGCCTTCGTATACAAGATGCTGGTCGTAGCCGAGAATGCTGGAATTGGCAACCTCGCTGCCCGGATGAAAGCCGTCGGGAACCGTTTTGAGCAAGCCGTTGCGGCCGTGACTTGCAAGCCAGTCGAAATGCGGCGTGTCGGCATATTGGAGCAAGGTTTTGCCGCCCAATTCCTCGCAAGGCCAGTCGGCCATGCCGTCACCAAGAATGATGAGGTGTTTCATGACTGCAAACGTTCCTTATGCCAAGCTCATGATGTCGGCGAAGACGCCCGCTGCCGTCACGCTTGCACCTGCACCATAGCCCTGGATGAGCATCGGGTACTCGCGGTAACGCTCTGTGGTGAGCATGACGATGTTGTTGCTGCCTTCGAGCACATAGAACGAGTGATTGCTGTCGAACTCTTCGAGCGAGACAGAACATTGAACATTTAACATTGATGATTGACCATTATTATTTGCCGTTACATCTTCGGGCGTGGCCGAATGGTCAATGACCTCCATCTTTGCCACGAAGCGCCAAACCTTCTTCTGCTTCTCCAACTCCCTGCGTCGAGCCTCGAAGTCGGCATCCAGCGAAGGCAGGTTCTGCCAGAACTCATCCAGTGTTCCGTCGAAGAAGGATTGAGGCATGAGGAGCTTGGCCTCCACATCCTCCTGACTTATCTCGTAGCCCGCCTCGCGAGCAAGAATGACCAGTTTGCGGATGACATCCTTGCCGCTCAAATCGATGCGTGGGTCGGGTTCGCTGTAACCTTCTTCCTTTGCCATGCGGACCGTCTCGCTGAAGGGAATGTCCTTGCTGATAGTATTGAAGATGAAGTTGAGCGTTCCACTCAGAACAGCCTCAATACGAAGTATCTTGTCTCCCGAGTTGCAGAGGTCGTTGATGGTGCGTATGATGGGAAGGCCTGCGCCGACATTTGTCTCAAAGAGGAACTTCACGCCTCGCTTCTGGCTGGTCTCTTTGAGCAGACGATAGTTGGCATAGTTGCTGCTTGCCGCAATCTTGTTGGCCGCCACAACGTTGATGTTATGTTCCAGGAAGTCGGCGTAGAGACCGGCTACTTCGGGGCTTGCCGTACAGTCCACAAAGACGCTGTTGAAGATGTTCATGCCGATGACTTCGTCGTGCAGGCGCTTGATGTTGCTTGCCGGAGCCGCTGCCAGCTGTTCGCGGTAGTTTTCGAGGTCGATGCCTTCGCGTGTGAAGATGGCGTTATGGCCGCTGGCAATGCCCACGACATTGAGCTTCAGCCTAAGCTCGCGCATCAGCTTTTCCTGTTGCTGATGAATCTGCTCCAAGAGGCTGCCGCCAACCGTGCCGACACCACAGACGAAGAGGTTCAGCACCTGATACTCGGACAGAAAAAAGGAGTCGTGGATGACGTTGAGCGCCTTGCGGAGGAAGTTCTGGTTGATGACAAACGAGATGTTCGTCTCGCTGGCACCTTGGGCACAGGCTATGACGCTGATACCCGAACGGCCCAGCGTGCCGAAAAGCTTGCCGGCAATACCGGGCGTGTGCTTCATGTTCTCGCCTACGATGGCAACCGTGGCAAGACCCTTCTCGGCAAGCATCGGGAACATCGAGCCGTCTTCTATTTCCTTCTTGAACTCAAAGTCGAGCACGCGGCACGCTTCGTCGGCATCTTCGTCGCGAACGCCAATGCTTGTGCTGTTCTCGCTGGAAGCCTGGCTGACCATGAAGACGCTGATGCCGTTATCCGCCAAGCAGGTAAAGATGCGACGGTTCACGCCGATGACACCTACCATCGACAGACCGGAAACCGTGATGAGCGTTGTGCCTTTGATGCTGGAGATGCCCTTGATGCTTCGCGAGTCGTCCTGCACCTCGTCTTTGATGATGGAGCCCGGAGCATCGGGGTTGAACGTGTTCTTGATAAGGATGGGAATGTGCTTGATGCAGACGGGATAGATGGTTGGCGGATAAACCACCTTTGCGCCGAAGTTACTGAGCTCCATTGCCTCGATGTAGCTCAGTTCGGGAATAACGTAGGCCGAGCTGATGACGCGCGGGTCGGCAGTCATGAAGCCGTCCACGTCGGTCCATATCTCCAGCACGCTGGCATCGAGAGCCGCAGCTATGATGCTGGCTGTGTAGTCGCTGCCGCCGCGGCCAAGGTTCGTCACCTCGCCGCTCTCCGCATCGGTACTGATGAAGCCGCCTACGATGCTGATCTTTGGCACTTGCTGCCAAGTCTGGCGGACAAGCTTGTTGGTCAGCTCGCGGACCAGGCGGTTCTTGCCTGCCTTGAACTCTGTCTTGATGAACTCGCGGCTATCGAACCATTCGGCCCCGTCAATCAACGTGGCTACGATGCGGCTGCTGATGCGTTCGCCATAGGAAACGATGGCTGCCTGAGTCTTGGGGCTTAGGTCGTGGATGAGGTAGACACCCTGATAGATGCTGCGAAGTTCCTCGAGTAGCTCGCCCACCTGTGCCAAGAGGTCATCGCGCTTCTTGCCTGCGGGCAGGATGGCACCTATCATTTCTTCGTGACGGACGGCTATTTCTTGGAAAGACTTTTGGTAGAGCTGGTCGCCTTCCACAGCCATCCGGCCTGTACGGATGAGCTTGTCGGTGATGCCGCCAAGGGCACTGACCACGACGATGACCGGTTCTTCCTGTCTTTCTACAATCCTTTTTACGCTCAGTATACTTTCTACGGAACCGACAGATGTTCCGCCAAACTTTATTACTTTCATCCTTGCTGTTTGGGTTATCCTTTTACTTTTCGCGTGCAAATGTACAAAATAATTATGAATTATGAATTGAGAATCATGAATTATTTTATACTTTTGTACAGAAATGGTCAATGGTTAATGGTCAATGGTAAAAGAACTTAACTTGCGCATCTTGCCCAGGCAGGCATACAACGAGCAAAGCATCATCACGTATCTCCGGCAGGAGAAAGGCATCAATGCCGGTGCTGTGAAGGTGATACGAAGAAGCATCGACGCCCGTCAACGAACGATTTTTGTCAATCTGACAGTCAGAGCTTACGTAGGCGAGGAGCCGCCTCAGCTCGATTTCGAACCTTATATATATAAAGATGTCAGCGACCGGCCATCGGTTGTGGTCGTCGGAGCAGGTCCCGGAGGACTGTTTGCTGCGTTGCGACTCATCGAGCTCGGGCTGAAACCTATTGTCGTGGAACGTGGCAAAGACGTCCGCGAACGCAAGAAGGACTTGGCTCGCATCCGTCCGGAGCAGCGTGTCGACCCCGAGAGCAACTACAGTTTTGGCGAGGGTGGGGCAGGAGCTTACAGCGACGGCAAGCTTTACACCCGCAGCAAGAAGCGTGGCAACACCGACCGCATCCTGCAAATCTTCGTGCAGCACGGCGCAAGCCCGGCCATCCTCTCCGATGCTCATCCGCATATCGGCACCGACCGCCTGCCGCGTGTCATCGAGAACATGCGCAAGACCATCCTTGCCTGTGGCGGCGAAGTGCACTTCCAGACGAAGATGACAGGGCTTATCATTGACCATTCACCATTGACCATTGACCATTCTTCGCATTGCTCCGGCACTGGTGTTGAGGGAGGACGCGTCGTTGGCATCGTGGCAAAGAAAATGGTCAATGGTCAATGTTCAATGGTCAATGAATTCAGGGGTCCCGTCATCCTTGCCACAGGTCATTCGGCTCGAGATGTCTATCGTTACCTTGCCAAGAGCGGCATCGACATCGAGGCGAAAGGTCTTGCCATAGGAGTCCGCCTGGAGCATCCCGCGCATCTCATCGACCAGATACAATACCATAGCCGCGAGGGTAGGGGAAAGTGGTTGCCTGCTGCCGAGTACAGCATGGTGACGCAGGTTCAGGGCCGCGGCGTCTACAGCTTCTGCATGTGTCCCAGCGGCTTCGTCGTGCCTGCGGCAAGCGGTCCGGAGCAAGTCGTTGTCAACGGCATGAGCCCTTCCAACCGTAACGGCCATTGGAGCAACAGCGGCATGGTGGTGGAGGTGAGGCCGGAAGATGTGACCCCCTCGAACTTCAAGACCCTCTCCCAACCTCTCCCTTGTAGGGAGAGGAGCAAATACATGGGGGCCTTAAGTGAGAGTAATGTAATCACTCCTCTCCCTACAAGGGAGAGGTTGGGAGAGGGTCTGGAGTCTTTAGGGGTTCTTTTGCTTCAGGAGGAACTCGAACGGCAGTGCTGGCTGCAGGCAAACCGCTTGCAGACGGCTCCGGCACAGAGGATGACGGACTTCGTCAGCGGTCGCCTCTCGGCCGACCTCAACGCGTCATCTTATGCTCCCGGACTGATTGCAAGCCCCTTGCACTTCTGGTTGCCGGACTTCATCAGCACACGTCTGCGCGAAGCCTTCAAGCTTTGGGGCAAGCAGAAGCACGGCTTCCTGACCTCGGAGGCCACCGTTATCGGCATCGAGACGCGCACCAGCAGTCCTGTCCGCATCCTTCGCGACGGCGAGACCTTGCAGCACATCCGCATAGCCGGACTCTTCCCATGTGGCGAAGGGGCAGGCTATGCAGGCGGCATCGTCAGCGCAGGCGTCGACGGCGAACGTTGTGCCGAAGCTGTTGCAGCGTACTTAGGAATTTAGATGTATAGAGAACGGGAAACGTCTCTTCTTACTTCAAGTCGTTCCAGTCGTCGGTGCGGAAGGGACCTACGGGCAGACCGGAAACAGTCTTGAGGTCGCATTCAGGATTGTCGGCCCAGGCATAGCGGACGGCAACGGGATGCGGCACTTCCGGACACTCCACGACAACTCGCCAGACAAACCTGCCACTGCCTTCGGTATGAGCCTTCGCTAAGTGCCATTCGTGGTCGGGACCGGCAACGATGAAGCCTTTGATGTCGGCGTTTTCCTGAAGCATGTCGCTGCCGGCTGAGGGCAGGAACGAGAGGATTGCCTTGCCGTCCGAGACGTTCATCTGAAGGTACTCGGGAGCTGCGCAGGCCTCTTCCTTGCCATAGGTGCGGTTGAGTGCCAACAAAGCCAGGCGGCGACCCACCTCCTGCTTGTTCTTCGGGTGGATGTCGTTTGCCATGCCGATGTCGATGTTCACCATCATGCCGACACCATCCAATTGCTGAGCCTTGCGCTGGACGTCGCGCAGGGCAGCCCATTCCGACTTGGGTTGCAGGTCTTTCCTTTGCAAGTAATTGGCAAGTTGCACGAAGTAGAAGGGGATGGCCTTCGAGTCTTCTCTTTGCATGAAGCGGCGACGCTCGTTCTGTGGCTCAGGCTTGGGGTAGCGAGCTACTTCGGAGTTTTGGTTGAAGCGTGCTTGCCAGTCGAGTATCATCGCTTGGAAGAGGCTCTCGTACTGCACGGCTCTGCCCACATTGGAACAGCCCTGATACCAGAGGAAACCGCGGACAGGCATCGAGAGGAAGGGCGCTACCATGCTGTTGTACAGGCCTGTGGGGTACCACGAGCTGTTGGGGGCTTTGGGTTCGGTCATGTTCTCGGGGTGCGTGATGCGGGCTGCCTCGAGACTCTTCTTCCAGGTCCAGTCGCCAGCAAGCGAGACGGTTGTCTTGAGGGCACTTGCCTTGAAGTCCTTGCCTTCCTTGTAGAAGCCTCCGTCACCGCCAGTATCGTTGACGCGGACTGTGAGCACATTCCTGCCGGCCTTCACCATGTTGCCGGGAACGGTGTAGGTGCGGTTGACGTTCCAACCTGAACTCATGCCGATGCGTTGTCCGTTCCAATAGGTGATGTCCTCGTCATCGATGGCACCGAGTTCCAACTTCAGGTCCTTGCCCGCAAGCGTTGCCGGGATGTCCACTTCGCGACGCATCCAGACGATGCCGTCGAAGTCCTTCAAGGCATCAATCTTGCTCCAGAGAACAGGCTGGGCTATCGTGTTCCAACCGGAGTCGCTGAGGTCGACGGCAGCCCAGGCGGCATTGTCGATGTTGCCGTCCTTCAGGCCCTTGTCGCTTGTATAGGCCGACTTCATCCATTCAGCCTGTTCCTCCTGATAGAGTTGATTTATCTTATTCTCGTCGAAACCTGTGGCAAAGACCCGTTTGGCATGTTCTTGGAAACCCGTTACGCCCTGCAGTCTCTCCAGGCTTATCCAGCTTTCGGCAGGCGTTCCGCCCCACGAACTGTTCACTACGCCGACGGCGATGCCAAGCTTCTGCGACACCTCGCGGGCAAAGAAATAGGCAGCGGCCGAGAACTCCTCCACCATCTCGGGCGAGCAGACTGCCCAGCCCTTGGTGTGACCGAGGGGAACTTTCGTCTGCGGCGTATGTGCAACGACCTTGTCCACTTGGAACAGACGGATGAGAGGATGGTTGGCATTGGCCACTTCCTGCTCGTAGTTCTGCACCATTCCCCAACCCTTGACGGGCATTTCCATGTTCGACTGACCGCTGCAGAACCATACTTCGCCGCTCATCACATTCTCCAACAGGAGCTTCTTGCCGTCGTCGAATGTCAACGTATAGGGGCCGCCAGCTGCGGGCACATCGAGGTCGAACTCAAAGGCTCCGGTCGTCTTGTCGGCAACTACCTTTAAGGTCTGTTTGTCCCACGAAGCTGTAATCTTCACGGTAGCGCCCTGCTTAGCCGTAGCTTGCAGGTGAACTTTCGTCCGTTGTTGCAGGACCATGTTGGAAGTCATCCATCCAGGCAGAGTGACATCTGCCCAGGTCAAAGCGGCACAGAATGAGGCCGCCAAGAAGAAAGAAAGTCGTTTCATATATGTATGCGTTTAGTGTTTCAAAAGCTTGATTATTTGCCGCAGGGTAGGGGAACAGCCTTTCTGTAGCCCATGCCCGTCACGTGACAGATAAGTCTGCCCTCTTGATTGGTGACGCGCACTTCGACGGAAGGTATCTTGTGATGGTCGGCTATGAAGATTGCCTCGGCTCTGAGCAGGTCGCTCTCCTTAGCGCTTGAGACAAAGATGATGTTGTTGCTGATGCCGAACGTGAGTTGCCCCTGGAAGTTCACCAGAGCGGCAATGGCAACGTCGGCCAAGGTGAAGAGGGCTCCTCCCTGGCATACGTTCCCGCCGTTCAGGTGATCTGCCGTCACACTCATCTCGGCCACGGCATGCACGGCGTCCACCTCGACTATCTTGCAACCGGCTTTTGCTGCAAAGCGGTCGGTCTTGTTCAGAATCTCTTGGATATGTTTGTTCATCGTTGACATTATTAATATATTACTGTCTTTCTGACACAAAGGTACGACTTTTTAATCGAAAAGTGAAAATTACGGATTGAAAATAAGGCTTGAATCGAAAAAAACATAAGATTGTACCGAAGGCCGCTTCCAAAACTCAACAAAGGCCCCCTCCAAACCTCCCCAAAGCCCCCTCCAAACCTCCCCAAAAGCCCCCTCCAAACCTCCCCACCGGGAGGCTTTCTTAGCCGCAGAGACACATCCTTAGAAAAAGAAGAGAAAGGAGGCAGTCCGGAAGAGCCTTGCGCTTATTCTGGAAGAGCCTTGCGCTTATTCAGGAAGAGCCTTGCGCTTATTCTGGAAGAGCCTTGCGCTTATTTCGGAAGAGCCTTGCGCTTATTCCGGAAGAGCCTTGCGCTTGTTGCTAACGACGCGTGCTCTTATTGCTAACGACGCGTGCTTAGATTGCCAACGACACGTGCTTAGTTTGCCGACAACGCGTGCTTTATGGCCTTTCTGCTCCAGACAAGGATTAAGGCGAAGAGTAGGCGAGTGGAGAGTATCCAAAGCGCGGAGACACCGGCTGCAGCGAAGACCAGTGTGTCCTCGAGCATAGAATGGTTCATGATGAGGTGATAATTCACTTCGTTCGCCTCTTCGCGACTGATTTTTCCTTCATCTTCCAGTTGAAGCATCACAGCCGAACCATAACTGATACCCAGCACGTTACCGACTATCCAAAGGTATGCGGCATTCCTCGGCAAACCGAAGAATACCATCAGCGGCGCGAGGGGTTCGGTCAGCTTCTGCATCATGCCGAACCGCTCCATCAGTCTCTGCACAAACATCAACGCATAGATAATAGTGAATATCATGGCACTCAGCTTCAATGAAGACTGGCACCAAGCCTGCAGGACCTCGGCGAGCGACGATTCGTCGGCTGTGAGAGGAGTTGCCGAGAAAGGCTCTGGCATATCGGGCAAAACGAAATTCAGATAGACGGCAGCAAGCAAGGCTCCGATAACCCTGAGCGCCGCCATCCTCAGCGGCTTGGAGCCAACCTTCTTGTTCACAGTACATTCCAACGGAAGAGCGTGGCAAATGAGTACCATGATAGCGATGATGGTTGCCTGCCGGAGTGTCAGCTCCATCGTCATCATCACGGCAAGTGCAGCATACGTTGTGGCCGTGGCACCCGTCAGAAATGCGATGGACGAAGCTCCTGGCAGACCAATGTGGCAGAAGAGCGGATTCAACCATTGTGCCAACCAAGCAATGACGCCATAATACTGCAGCAGACAAACGCCCAAAGATATGGGAATCATTATCTTCAGCAGCCAGCATGTCTGCCGTACCGTCGGGCGAAGTAAGCATTCGAGCGAATACCCATTGTGGCCGTTGTAGTTTCGTTGTACCTTTGCAGTCGCAATAGTGCAACCCAACTACGATTGTTAGATTTATGACCCAAGAAGAGTTTCTGCAACTGCAGTCCGACCACCGGCAAAG
>JAFUVM010000068.1 GCA_017483665.1 Bacteroidaceae bacterium | reverse complement strand
CTTGACCTTTGTGCCATAGAGCGTACCGGTCTGGCTGATGAGGCCCTTGCCGAGGTCTTCCAGGCCGGCACCAATCATCAGGCCACCCACGGAGAAGGCGCTCTGTGAGCGACCATAGACAATCTGGAGGAAGAGCTCGCGCATGGCGGTGTTGATGGCATCGCAGACGAGGTCGGTGTTCAGCGCCTCGAGGATGGTCTTGCCAGGCAGAATCTCACTTGCCATGGCGGCAGAGTGGGTCATGCCGGAGCAACCGATGGTCTCAACGAGAGCCTCTTCGATGACGCCGTCCTTCACGTTGAGCGTCAGCTTGCAAGCGCCCTGCTGAGGAGCGCACCAGCCAATGCCGTGAGTCAGACCGCTGATGTCCTTGATTTCTTTTGCCTGAACCCACTTGCCCTCTTCGGGGATGGGAGCAGGACCATGGTTGGGGCCTTTTGCCACGCAACACATGTTCTGTACTTCGTGTGAATAAACCATAATTAATAAAGTTTAAAAATTATAAAGTTTAAAGGTTATATAATTTACTATTTAACAATTTACGATTTACTATTTATTTACTATTGGGTTATTTGTCTATTTACGAGCGGCAGCAAATTCTTAATTCTTCACTCTTCATTCTTCATTCCTCTCCCCCTAAGTCCTCCCCTTTGGGGAAGTTAGAGAGGGGCTTTAGTACCCTAATTCCCTCACTATCTGGCTTATCTTCTCCATCGTGGTGAGGCGGGTGGGGACGAGGGGCAGGCGGAGGACGTTCTGTATCATTCCCATCTCGCTGAGCATCGCCTTTACGCCGGCCGGGTTGCCGTCCACGAAGAGCAGCTTGAAGAGCTCGGTGAACTTGTGATGGATAGCCAGCGAGGTGTTGTACTCTCCCCTCAGGGCGAGCCTCACCATGCGGCTGAACTCGGCGAGCAGTGCGTTGCCTATGACGCTGATGACGCCCACGGCTCCCAGGGTGATGAGCGGGAAGGTGATGCCGTCGTCGCCGCTGATGACGTCGAAGTGCTGCGGCTTGTTCTTGATGATGTCGTCCATCTGCGTGATATTGCCGCTTGCCTCCTTGATGGCTACGATGTTTTCGAACTCGCGGGCCAGGCGGAGCGTCGTCTCGGCAGTCATGTTCACTCCCGTCCTGCCGGGCACGTTGTAGAGCACAACGGGCACAGGACTTGCCTTTGCTATTGCTGCGAAGTGCTGGTACAGACCTTCCTGCGAGGGTTTGTTGTAGTAGGGACAGACGCTCAGCACGCCGTCGATGCCCTTCCAATCTTCGTTTTGTAACTCGTCTAAGATGGCAGCCGTGTTGTTGCCGCCGCACCCCATCAACAGGGGCACTCGCCCAGCCACACGTCCTACCAAATGTTCCTTTAACAATCTTTTTTCTTCGCGGCTCAGTGTCGGAGTTTCGGCAGTAGTACCCATGATGCAGAGGAAGTCTGCTCCTCCCTTTATCTGGTATTCCACCAGACGGTCGAGCGCATCGAAGTCGATGCTCCCGTCCGCCAGGAAGGGAGTGATGAGGGCAATGCCGAGGCCGCGGAACTTATTTTGTGCCATAAAGGTGGTTGCTCTTATTCGCGCTGCAAAGGTACAAAAAAGCAAGCATAAAACAAAATATTTCGTCTAAATTCTATATTCTTCACTCTTCATTCTTCATTTTTGTTGTACCTTTGTGGCGGAATAATAGTAAAAAGGAAAAAACGAAGCATGAAACAGATAGTCCTTTGGCTTCGCATCATCCGGCCGCAGACCTTGTTCGCATCGCTTTGCCCCGTGCTGGTCGGACTGATGGTAGCCCACATTCTCAACGTTCAAAGCACCCCCTTCGGACGTCTGACAGCCGTCCTGACTGCATCGTGTGCTCTTGCCTTGCAGATCCTGAGCAACCTCATCAACGACTACTACGATTACCGGCGCGGCACGGACAAGCAGGGCAGGGTAGGCTTCAAACGTGCCCTGGCCGAGGGAACCGTGACCGAACGGGCCATGCGGACCGCCTGTTATGTCGCGCTGGCCTGCAGTCTTGTGCTCGGAGCAATACTCTGCCACATTGGCGGCTGGGTGATTGTGGCGATAGGCATCACGGCCATTTTGTTCGCCTGGCTCTATACTGCCACACCTTATTCGCTCTCCTATCTCGGCATAGCCGACATTTTCGTGTTCCTCTATTACGGCGTCATCGCCACTTGGGGAACCGTCTGGCTGCAATATCGGACAGCAGGACTGACGTATGACCTCAGCCAGACGAAGCCCGTCTATGCCGGAGCCGTGTGCGGACTCATCTCGATGTGTGTGCTTTTCATCAACAACATCCGCGATATGGACGACGACCGTTTGGTGGGCAAACGCACCATTCCCGTCAGGTTTGGCAAGACAGCAGCACTTTGCATCTTGGGCACCATAGTAGCACTCATGCCCGTGTTTGCCTGGCTCGCATTCGGTCTGAGTTGGACCGTTGCAGTCATCATCCCCGCCGGACTTCTGTACTGCAACGTGCTGCGAGCCCAAGGAACCCAGTACAATCTCTGCCTCCTGCAGGCTGGCATCGTCAACCTCGTCTATGTCGTGCTCGTCTGGCTGAGCATCTGAACCAAAGCCAGTGCCCTGATTCAAGGCAAGGTCATGGCTTTCATTTTCATTCGTCGTTGGCGGCTTGGCGACGTGTCGTGAACGGCTGCGTAACGCGTAACATGTTACGCACAGCCCCCCCCACCCACACACAGGGCTTGAAACTCTATTATTATATTATATACATAATATAATAATAGACCTTATCTGTGTGTATAGGGGAGGGGGCACGTAGCGTAACATGTTACGCGTTACGCACCGTGCGTAGAGCTACATTGAATCGTTTGACAATCAACCGCTTCACATGTTTTTGGTCGGCTATGTACCGTAACGCGTAACATGTTACGTTCCGAAAAGCCCCCCATGTGTAACTCTTTCAATGCGGGCAGAATGTAGTCCCAGACGTTTTCCTTCGATGAAGTTGTTGCTTATCCTTGAGAAGGACACTTCGCAAGACGATAACACCCAAGGGAATCGGGAATGGCATAAAAAAGGTACTATAACAGTGTTTTGCAACCTAAAATTGCGTATTTCCGCAAAAAAAGTAAATGAAGGGCACATTGTCAGAGGAAAATAAATTATCTTTGCAACCAGAAAATGCGTAAATCCGCAAAAAAAGTAAATGAAGTATGATTATAGAACGCAACATTCACCTTCAGAAACTCATTGAAGGCAAGCATAACGGAATGATTAAAGTGGTGACAGGCATCCGCCGCTCCGGCAAGTCTTTCCTGTTGTTTACTTTGTTTGTCAACCACCTGAAGGAACAGGGTGTAACTTCAGACCACATCATCGGTATAGACCTGGAAGACCGTCGCAACAAGTCGCTTCGTGACCCCGATGCACTGTTGCAGTATATCGATGGGAAGATGAAGGATGACAATATGTATTACATCCTTATCGACGAGATACAGCATGTGCCGGAGTTTGAGGACGTGCTGAACAGTTACCTGAAGGTAGAGAATGCCGATGTCTATGTGACTGGCAGCAACTCCAAATTTCTCTCAAAGGATGTCATCACGGAGTTTCGTGGCAGGGGCGATGAAATAAAAATTGGCCCACTCACTTTCCGTGAATACATGAGTGTCTTTGAAGGTACAAGAGATTCAGCCTTTGAGGAATACCTAATCTACGGAGGACTGCCCAAGGTGGCACTGCTCACCGACAGGAAGAAGAAAGTCAGTTACCTAAAAGGGCTGTTCGAGAAAGTTTATCTCACGGATATTAAGGAGCGGTACAAAATCAAGAACGATGATGACCTTTCCGAACTCATCGATGTGCTGGCATCCTCTATAGGTGGACTCACGAACCCTTCAAAATTGGAAAACACCTTTGCCACTGTCAAGCACAGCAACATCACCCATCAGACGCTCAAAGCTTATCTTGACATTCTGCAAGAGGTGTATCTGGTAGAGAAGTCTGTCCGCTACGACATCAAAGGACGGCGGTATATAGATACCCCCTCAAAGTTCTATTTCACGGACTTAGGCTTGCGCAATGCCCGTATCGGTTTTCGTCAGTTTGAGGTAACCCACCTGATGGAGAACCTTATCTACAACGAACTTCGTGCGCGTGGCATGGAGGTAGATGTGGGCGTTGTCACTCAGAATGCCAAGGATGAGAATGGTGTGAGTGTGCGCAAGCAGTTGGAAGTAGATTTTGTCTGCAACCAAGGTGGCAAACGTTACTACATACAGTCTGCGCTGCGCCTACCTACTGAAGAGAAGCGAGAGCAAGAACTACGTTCCCTGAAACTCATTGACGACAATTTCCAGAAGTATGTCATTACCGAGGATCCGATAAGCATGTATCAAGACAATAACGGAGTAGTCTTTATGAACATCTACGAGTTTCTGTTAAACGACCACATCCTCAACGAATAGAAAACATGCGCCTCGTCACCAATGCCATGTGATTCGTTAAAAGACAAAGAAATCAATGGTGACGAGTGGATGAAGAATTCTTCATTGTCCAGATTAATCCTCATCACTCTTTTCCGGCAGCAGGTGGTCGCTGGCTTTGGATTTGGAGATGATGGTGCGGCCGAGTTTGCTTTCCAGTTGAGTGCGGGCGGCTTTGGCTACGCTGCCACCTTCTTGGGCAACTCTTGCCTGACCTTCGTAGCCTTTGGGGTCGCGTTGCTTGGAGAGTTCTGTTGCAGAAGCTTCAGCCAAGATGTTGAGGGCTATTTCGAGGTTGGTCATGTTGTCGCGAAGGTTTTCCTTCTTCAAGCCTTTGTGACGCTTGTACTGTTTGGTGGTGAAGCCGCTCCATTCGCGAGTGATAATGTCTGTCTGCGAGGCATATTCCAAACCTTCCTGTACTCCTGTTCGCTTCCATTCGTCTGTCAGTTCCTTGCGAACCTCTATGCTCTTGATGCGCTGATTAATCCAAGCATCGCTGTAACCTAATCGTTTGTAGTCGAGGATGGCCTGGTCGATGCTGAGTTCAGGGTCTTGCATTTGGTCGAGCCGATTGCTGGCGACTTGTGCCATCCATTGCTTAAAGGGTTCTGCCTTGGGTGAAGGGATGGACTGGATGAGCCGAAAAAGCTGTTCAGTATCAGCGACATCCGTCAGTCGCATCTTGCCGTCAAAAGCCTGTAGCTTCAACTGGTTACAATTTGTAACCGTTTCATTTCCTTCTTTTACAAGTCTGTGTTTCAAGACCTTCCAGTAGTTTCTGGCGTGGTCATAGTCAGGTTGGTCTGTCAATATGCCACAGACATCTACTATAGAGAAGTACCATTTCTCTTGCTCGTCGTCCCAAACTGTGCGAACCTTGCGTTGCTCAAACAGTTGAAGTGCTTGTTTCTTAGTCATAATAGAAATAGAATACCTTTCTTTCGGAACCTTTTTCCCTTTGCAAAGATACTAAGTTTCCCTCAAATACAAAAGCGATTCCCGACTTTTTTGACGAAAAGCCGGGCAATCCATAATTTCAACAGAAATCAAAAACACTCGTCACTCGTCAGGGATGCGGTGTAATGCGATGAAGGACAATGCAATATGTACATGACGAGTAGATGACAGCTCGTCATGTACTCGTCATGTTGTTGGGGGCGTTGGGCTGAAGCTTTATTCGAAGAATTTGCCCTGGGGCACGTCGTCTTCTTTGAGGAGGCAGCCGTAGTAGTTTTCGCGGCAGCGGCGCTCTTTGGCGAACATGGCGCTGGTGCCTGCGGCGTCCTCGGAGAACTGCAGGTGGTCGTCGATGGCGAAGGAACGGGCCATGGTCTCTACGTCGAGGTTGTCGGTGCCGATGAGGGTGAAGGTCCAGCCTTGGGGCTTGAGCTTCTCTATCATGTTACGTACCAGCCTTAGCGTCCACTCTTCGGAGCTGTTCTCTTCGCCGTCGGTGATGATGGTGACGAGGACGTGGTCGCCTTTCTGCGTCCGTGCGTTCACCCTTGCAATGCCTTTGCCGATGGCGTCGTAGAGGGGCGTGCCTCCGCTGGGGCAGTAGGCTTCGGGGGCGAGGTCCTTTGTCGTGGCGGCAGGTGCGTTGTCGTAGTGCCATGTGGTGTGGCCGGTGTCGAAGGTGAGGAGCGTGACGCGTTGCTCCTGGCTAGGATGCTTTGTCTGCATCTGCCGGATGGTCTGCAAGGTTTCGTTCATGCCTGCGAAGGCTTGTTTCTGGATGACGGACATAGAGCCGCTTTCGTCCACGATGATGAGGTTGTGCACTCGGGTTGTTTCGTTTGTTGTCATGATTTGTACGGTTTTTGGGTTTGACATTGATTCCTCTTTTATTCCTTTGAAGAAGTTTTTGCAGAAAAATTAAGCTGGTGTGTGACTTTTTTTGTATTTTAGCACCCGAAACACGCAAAAAGCAAACTGCAACGATATGTCGGACGAGGATATTTTATGGTTTTTCCGCCAGGGTGACGCGGGCGTAATCCGCAGGTACTTCTACGGGTATCTGGAGGTGGCGTACAACATCTACAACCAACAGTACCAGCTGAGCGGGAAGGAGAACCTGGACTTCATGTCGCTGGCCCACCAGTATGCGCTCTACCTGATGGAGCATGACTGGATGCCGCTGGAGGAACATTCGCCCGAGGTGAGCCTGAAGACGTGGCTCATCGGCGGGTTCCGCTACGTGGTGCTCGACGCCCTGAAGTGGTACAAGAGGGAGTACGGCAGCATCACCTACGAGGACTATGTGCGCTCGTTCAACATGTGGGACGACCTCCGTTTGCAGTTCAACCAATTGGTGGAGGACATGTGCGAGCATCTGCCCATGAGTCCCCAGGACCGGGAGCTCATCGAACTGATGTTGCTGAAGGGCTACAAGGGCAAGGAGGCTGCCGAGCTGATGGGCGTCTCTCCGGCTGCCGTCTCGCAGAGGTTTGCCAGGCTGAAGCGGGATGTCATCGTGCCGTTCTTCCGCAAGAACTTCGACATGGAGCCGGATATGCCCGAGCGGATGGAGGATGCGTCGATGCTCTATGGCTCGGAGGATATGAGCTGGGCAGGCAAGTCCGCGCGGCTGGCCGAACCGATGGCCTCAAGACACAGAAGAAGATTCAATCAAACCGAATATATGGCACAGAAACGAACTACACCGGAGTTCATCACGGAACTCCAGCCGGGCGAGGTATTCGTCTTTGGCAGCAACCTGAGGGGAATGCATGGCGGCGGGGCTGCACTTGTGGCCTACCGCAAGTTCGGAGCCGTCTGGGGACAAGGCGTCGGGCTGCAAGGGCAGAGCTACGGCATCCCGACGATGCAAGGCGGCGTGGAGACCATCCGTCCCTACGTGGATGAGTTCATCGCGTTTGCCGGGGAGCATCCCGGGCTGACGTTCCTCGTCACCCGCATTGGCTGCGGCATAGCTGGCTTCACGGACGACGAAATCGCTCCGCTGTTCCAGAAGGCACACGGCATGGAGAATGTCGTCCTGCCCGAAGGATGGTAGGGCAGGTCAGGAATACTTCGTGGTCTTGCTGCCTACGGTCAGAGTCTTCACGGGAAGCTCGCCTTTTAGGACTTCGATTTGGGCTGTTCCGTCGGGCTTCACGTCACAGGTGCCCCAGGCGTAGCCGGTGCTCCAGAAGTAACGGCCGGGCTTGTCGGTGAACGTGATGTGCTGGTCGACGGCTGAGTAGTGGAAGCCGCTCAGGGCAAGCACGCCGGCCCAGGCAGCCATCGCCCGGGCGTAGTGGTGACCGCATTCGGGTTCGCTGAAGGGATTGCGCTTGGCGCCGTCGAAGCGGTTGCGCACGGCGCGGAAGCACTTCAGACCGTCGTCGGTCAGACCCTCGTAAAGCATTCCGACGGCAGCCGTGTACTCGAAGCCTGTCATCGCCTCGGCAAAATACGGGAACGGCACTTCGAGACGTCCCTTTGGCCAGGAGCCCATGACAAGGCCGGACTCGCCTGCATAGACGAAGGTGCGCATGTTGTTGAAGTGGCGGCCAAAGTCGTCGAGCCAGTTGTACTTCATGATGCTCTGCAGCGTCTGGCGGATGTGTTCCTTGTCGCCCAGATAGCCCAAGCCGCAGATGTGCGCCATGTACTGCCCCACGAGCTGGTCGACGAGACAGCCGCGCCCAAGCTGGAAGTCGGGTACCTTCGTGTCGGGATTGTCCATGTCGAGGAAAGCAAAGGTCTGCGGGTCGGTAATCTTGTGCTCGTAGTATTCGCCGTTGAAGAGGTTCTTGTCCATCCATGCGCTGCCCTTCTCGAAGAGCGTGCGGCACTTCTTGGCAAAGGCTTTGTCCTTCATGGCCTTCGCCATCTCCTCTGCGGCGCGGAGAGCTCCCATGTACCAGAAACCCATCTGCGGATTGGGGCCAAAGTAGTTTACGTCCATCGTGTTGTGCTGCGAGCCCTCCATCACGCCGTCCTGATTGGCGTCCCAGCTGCCTTTTCCGTCGATGCCGTTGTCGGCAAGCCAAGCGTAGGAGAGCACCTTCTTCACCTGCTCCCAGTTGTCGGCCAGGAACTTGTCGTCGCCCGAGAGCTGCCACTCGCGGTACATCTTCATCGCACAGCCCATCTGTCCGTCGGCCGCGGGCGCACTACGCTTGGCGGCCTCCGAGAGCGGCAAGTCGGCACGGAAGTTCATCAGTCCGTTCGGTTTCGTGGCATAGTTCAGTTCCACGTCGCGCATCGTCTTCGCCAGTTCGCCGAAGAGGAAGGGCGTCGACACCTCGTAGTTCCAGACGTGCGTGCAGGAGCCTTTGCAGGAGCCCGAGCGGTTCCACACGCCTTCCCAGCCCATCAGATGGCCGCTGGGGATGCGGAAGGTGGTCTGCGAACGGAGGGCAGAGAGGTTGAAGAGGGCTGCCTCCTTCACTTCGTCGGGGTAGGAGCTTCCGAGGAAAGCGTTGACGAAGAGGCGCGTCTCGTTCTCGAGGCGCGGTATCTGGGGCACAATCTTGCGGGCAGCGTCCCAGGCATCCTCGTAGAGCGTGCTGTAGTAGTTGCCTACGACCGTCTGCGACCAGGCCTTGCGGTTGGGGAAGTCCCAGGTGAGATAGAAGACGAAGGTCTCGGTCTTGCCTGCTGCGATGCGCTTCCTGACGGCCAGCGAAGCCATCGGGTCGACTTCCAGCGGCCATTCCTTATCCGTGAGGAGGCCGTCGGCACTGAAATCGTCCCAGAAGTTCAGGATGGCGTTCTGCCAGGCGTTCGGTTTGGAGCAGGTGCGGTAGGTGACGCCCTCTCCCGCGGTCGTGACGAGGGTCATCGTGCCCCAGGCCGGGTCGCTGTGGTCCACGCTGTCGGAATAGAAGTAGATGCCGCTCAGCCCGTCCGCCTGCCGGAAGACGTTCCGGTTGTTCTTGCATCCGGCAAAGGAGTTGCCCCGGCCGTCGCGCCCGATGAAGTTGCGCATCGTGCCGCACACGCTGACGTCGACAGGGACGAGCTTCGTGTTCGTCACCTCGTAGGCCAGAACGGCCACGGGCAGGCTGCTGTCGTCGGTGGCGGCAGGCACGAGGGGATTGAAGCCCTTGATGCGTACCTTGACGGGCAGGCTCTCGTCCGAGAGGTTGACTTGCCCGAAGGGGTAGGCCGCATCGAACGAAGCGTTCCTGAAGCGCGGCATGCCGTGGTGGTTGACTTCCTCTCCGCCGCCGCCCCGGACGTATTCGTGCGGGTAGATGGGGCCTTCGAGCAGAGTCGTCGCAGGCTCTCCGCCGGCCGGCTTCGTGTAGATGGCAAAGAAGGGCGCGTTGCTGCTGCCCGTATAGACGGTGCTGAAGCCTTTGGCCGGAATGTTCATGACTTCCCAGTCGCGCAGTTCGCCGCGTCCGCCGAGCGAGACTTGTCCAGTGCCGATGCCGCCCAGAGGCAAGGCAATCTGGAAGAGGTGGTCCTGGTCGTAGTGCTTCAGCGCGGGCCACTGGCCGGGGTGCCATTCGGCAGACGTCGCTCCGAGGGCAAACAGATTCAGCAGAAGTGCAGATAACAGCGTCTTTTTCATGGTATGCTTTCTTGTTAAGGGGAATCCTATTCGTAATGTCTGATCCTGACGTCGATGCCGTCGTCCTTCAGCAAGGCAGGCACGCCGCTGACGTCCGTCTGTCCGTAGTGGTAGGGGAACAACACCTTGGGCTTGACGGCCTTGGCCGCCTTGACCAGCTGCTCCGGCGTCATCGTGTAGGGCTGGTTGCAGGGAAGGAAGGCAACGTCGATGCCCTTGATGCCGGCCATCTCGGGCATGTCCTCGGTGTCGCCCGCTATGTAGATGCGCAGACCGTCGAGGGTCAGGATGTAGCCGTTGTCGCGTCCCTTGGGGTGAAACTGTGTGCGTCCTTCCGTCGTGTTGTAGGCAGGCACGGCCTCGACCTTGAGACCATTGACCATTGAGGATTGACCATTGACCATTGTTTGGCCCGAGCCGTACATGTCGACGCAACGCTGGTTCATCACGAGCCGTGTCTGTTGGCCGGTCAGCTGCCTGAGGGCTTCCTTGTCGAAGTGGTCGCCGTGCTCGTGGGTAACGAAGATGTAGTCGGCCTTGGGCATTGCCGAGTAGTCGATGGTGCGGCCCGAGTGTTTCGTCACGGGGTCGACCATGATTACCTTGCCGTCGAAGTCGATGCGGATGCTGGCGTGGACGAGAGCATGGAACCTTACCGTTTTTCCGCTCTTCGTCCGGAAGACGTCCACCTCGTAGGTGTCGTTTGTCACATCTTTTCCCGCTTCCTTCCAGGCCAGAATGCCGCCCATGAGGTTCACGCACCGAAATCCCTCGGCAGCCAGTCTGCCGGCGGCTGAGGCAGAACGCCGTCCGCTGCGACAGTAGACGGCAATCGTCCTGTCGGGCGAAAGCTTTACTTTAGCTTCCGCCAGGAAGTCGCTCTGTGCCTGGTCGATGTTCACTGCTCCTGCGATGTGTCCTTCCGCATATTCTTCAGCGGTGCGCACGTCCAGCAGGGTGGCGTTTGGCTCGTTCAGCAGAGCCTCGAAGCCCGCCACGTCTGTGTTTTCAAAGTTTTCCTGGCTGCAGGCCGTCAGTCCGAGCATGGCCAGAAGGCAAGTCATCATTCTTTTCATGTCGTCATATCTCCTTTTTAAGTGTTTCCAGAATCTGTGTGTCAGCCGGAAGCCACCGGAGGCTGTCCAGCTCTTCCTTCCGCAGCCATCGTGCCGCCTCGTGCTCGTTCAGGTGCATCGCGTCGGAGAGAAGCGAGCAGAGGAAGCAGTGCATCGTCAGGTGGAACTTCGGGTAGTCGTATTCCACGGTGCAGAGGAAAGTGCCGACCTCAATTTCGGCCGACAACTCCTCGCGAATCTCCCGCTTCAGCGCCTCCTTTGGTGTCTCGCCCGGCTCCATCTTTCCGCCGGGGAACTCCCACCAGTCCTTCCATTCGCCATATCCTCGCTGCGTGGCAAACACACGTCCTTCGCCATCGCGAAGAATGGCTGCAACGACTTCAATCTGTTTCATGCGTCCTCGTTTACGACAGTCCAAATGCCGCAGCATCATGTTTTGCTGCTTCTCGTGTTTCGTCCTGCAAAAATAAAGCTTTTCCGCGATATAGCCAAACTTTCTCGTGGTTTTTATGAAATGGCGCACGTTTGTCGCAGCTGACACAAATGGTAATAGATGAATCGCGGCCTGCGCTTATCTCAGAAGCGTCTCGCGCTTATTTTGGAAGCGCCTCGCGCTTATTTTGGAAGCGCCTCGCGTTTATTTCGGAAGCGCCTCGCGTTTATTTTCGAAGCGAACCGGGGTGTTTTGCCATGCCGCAGTAACTCTCGCTCGGAAAAGCACAGATAAATTTGGTTTTTTGCCCGTAATTTCGTAACTTTGTGCCATATTTGAATAATGTATGAGCAAAGAGCCGACATAGTTCGGTGGGTCATTAACAAATAAAAAGAAAGTCAATCAAGTGGACGAAAAAGCACGCATCCTGCAGCTGCGCGATGAGCTGCACAGACATAACTACCGCTACTATGTGGAGAATGCTCCGGTCATCTCCGACCAGGAATTCGACTTCCTGATGCACGAGCTGCAGGACCTCGAGGCCCGGCATCCGGAGCTCTTCGACCCGAACAGTCCGACACAGCGCGTGGGCAGCGACCTGAACAACGAGTTCGAGACGGTGCTTCACTCCCGTCCGATGCTCAGTCTGGGCAACACCTACAACCGCCAGGAGGTGGCTGACTTCTGGCAAAGAGTGAGCGACGGACTGATGGGAGCGCCTTTCCAAATCTGCTGTGAGCTGAAGTTCGACGGTCTCAGCATCAGTCTCCATTACGAGGACGGACGGCTTGTCCGGGCTGTGACGCGAGGCGACGGCGTGCAGGGCGACGATGTCACCGCCAATGTGCGCACCATCCGAAGCATCCCTCTGCAGCTGCCCGCAGGAGGCGACTGGCCCCGCGAGTTCGAGATTCGTGGCGAGGTACTGATGCCCTGGAGTTCCTTCGACCGCCTCAATGCCGAACGCGAGAAGGCTGATGAGCCGCTCTTTGCCAACCCCCGCAACGCAGCCTCGGGCACCCTCAAGAGCAAGAACAGCAGCACCGTGGCACAGCGAGGCTTGGATGCCTACCTCTATTATCTGCTTGGCGACGGTATTCCCGGCGACGGACACTACCAGAACCTCGAGGCGGCGGCGCGTTGGGGCTTCCAGGTGAGCAAGAACATGCGGCTGGTCAGCACCTTGGACGAGGTGTTCGCCTACATCGACTATTGGGACGAGGAACGGCGCAATCTGCCTGTCGCTACCGATGGCGTCGTGCTGAAGGTCAATTCGCTGGCCCAGCAGAAGAGCCTCGGCATGACGGCCAAGAGTCCCCGTTGGGCAATTGCCTACAAGTTCCAGGCTGAACAGGCCGAGACAACGCTCCGGCAGGTCGTCTTCCAAGTAGGAAGGACCGGTGCCGTGACCCCCGTTGCGAACATGGACCCGGTTCAGTTGGCTGGCACACAAGTCCGCAGGGCAACGCTCCACAATGCCGATGTGATGGCATCTCTCGACCTTCACGTAGGCGACCGCGTCCTCGTGGAAAAGGGCGGCGAGATTATTCCGAAGATAGTCGGGAAGAAGGAACAAGGAGCAAGGAGCAAGGAGCAAGAGAATACCGTCAGCCCCAGCAATCCTCTTGCCCCTTGCCCCTTGCCCCTTGCCCCGATAAACTTTGTTGAACGTTGCCCTGTCTGTGGTTCGAAGCTCGTCCGTTACGAAGGCGAAGCGGCATACTATTGTCCCAACGATACTGGTTGTCCGCCGCTCATCCTGGGCAGGATAGAGCACTTCATCAGTCGCAAGGCCATGAACATCAACTCCCTTGGCCCCGAGACGGTGGACGATTACTTCCGTCGCGGACTTATCCACGATGCGGCCGACCTTTATGAATTAAAAGTGAAGAGTGAAGAGTTAAAAGTGAAGAATAAAAGTAACAACTCGGAAGATGATACCAATTCTGATTCTTCACTCTTCACTCTTCAGTCTTCAGTCTCAAAGATTCTTGCCAGCATCGAGGAGAGCAAGAAGATTCCCTTCGAGCGCGTCCTCTACGCCATAGGCATCCGCTTCGTTGGCGAGATTGCAGCCAAGACGTTGGCACGCTATTACGGCAGCATGGACAAGGTTGCCTCTGCCACGCTGGACAGTCTGCTGCAAATCAACGGCATTGGCGAAGTCATTGCAGGTAGCGTCATCGGGTACTTTGCCAATCCCATCAACCGAGCCTTCGTGGAGCGCCTTCGCGGGTACGGCTTGCAGATGGAAATCGGCGAGCAGCAGAAGCAGGCACAGTCCGACAAGCTCGAGGGACAGTCCATCGTCATCAGCGGTGTCTTCCAGCATCACAGTCGCGACGAGTACAAAGCCCTCATCGAGCAGCACGGCGGCAAGAACGTCGGCAGCATCAGCGCCAAGACAAGCTTCGTCCTTGCCGGCGACAACATGGGCCCCGCCAAACTCGAGAAAGCCCAGAAGCTCGGCATCCGCATCATGAGCGAAGACGAGTTCCTGAGCATCATTAACAGTGAAGAATAAAATAACTAAAAAGCTTATTCTTCACTCTTTGTTCTTGGTTAGTCTATTTCTCTTCGTATTCGTAGAAAGTCCTGAAGGCTTCGATGCAATAGAGGTGGTCGGCGGCGGCGGCTGTCTCGCGGCAGCTGTGCATGGCGAGCAAGGGGTTGCCCATGTCGACGCCGCGGAGGGGTAGGGAAGAGGCAAGGATGTTGCCAAGGGTGCTGCCGCCGGCCACGTCGCTGTGGTTGACGAAACGCTGGCAGGGCACGCCCGCCTTCTCGCAGATGCCTGCAAAGACGGCTGCCGAGACGGCATCGCTGGCGTACTTCTGGGCGGCGTTGAACTTGATGACCGGGCCGCCGCCGAGCACGGGGTGGTTCGTCGGGTCGTACTTCTCGCTGTAGTTCGGGTGCCAGGCATGCGCATTGTCGGCAGAGACCATGAACGCCTTTTCGATGCTCCGGTGGAAGTCCTCCTTTGTACCGTCTTGAGCCAGCACGATGCGCTCGATGAGGCTTGCCAGGAAGGGACTGCCTGCGCCTTGCTTTGTCTGCGAGCCGGTCTCCTCATTGTCGAAGATGGCAAGCACTTGTGTCACCCGCGGCGTCTCTCCTCCGCTTTGCAAGAGGGCTTGCAGTCCGGCATGCACCATGCTGAGGTCGTCGAGGCGTCCGCTGGAGATGAACTCGTCGTGTATGCCGAAGGTGCAGGCTGGCGTGGCGTCGGCCAGGTAGAGGTCGAAGTCGAGGATGTCTCCCTGCTTCACTTTCAGCTCCCCGCAGATCAGATTGATGAGCAGGTTGCCGCGTTCCAGTTCGTCGGTGATGATGCCGAGGATGGGCAGCATGTCCTTCTGCTTGCTGAGCTTCACGCCGTCGTTCACCTGACGGTTGAAGTGGATGGCAAGGTTGCTGATTTGCAGGAGGGGACGGCGAACGTGCAGGAGGAGTGTGGTGGGGTGCATGACCTCGGAGGAGCGCACGATGACGCGGCCTGCAATGGTGAGCGGGCGGTCGAACCAAGTGCTCATGATGGGGCCGCCGTAGACCTCTGTGTTGAGACGGACGATGCCGCCTCCGCCGGTCATCTCGGCGTTGGGCTTGATGCGGAAGGTGGGCGAGTCGCAATGTGCGCAGATGATGTGGAAGCCGGCCTCGCCGAGCGGCTCTGTGCCGATGCGGAAGGCATAGACGGATGAGTCGTTCTTCGTCAGGAAGAACTGGCGGCCGGGCTTTATGTCGCTGAGCCTGTCGGCTGCATCCAGGCGTTGGAAGCCAGCCTCTTCGAGTCGCTTGCTGATGGTTTCGACGGCCAGGAAGTTCACCGGCGATTCGTCGAGGAAGTGGAGAAGGGCTTTAATGGAGTTCATAGTTCAGAGTTCATAGTTTATAGTTCAGAGTTCATCGTTTATGGTTCGCAGCTGAAGGACTTTGTTTTGTCCTTTTGCCTGTGATTCTCTTTTCGTGTGCAAAGTTACGAAGAAAGGCAGAAAACACCAAATATGTAGGTGCAGAAAGTGCCCTTCGCGCGCGTTCGCGATATAAATATAATGTATAGGAAGCCGTATTTGCACTTTTTCCGAAAAAAAACATCAAATTATTTTGTCAGTTCAGGGAAATGCCGTACCTTTGCAACGCAATTCAAGAGAGGACGGTCAGGCGTGACTTCCCGAACGATTGAATTGGGCGCTTAGCTCAGCTGGTTCAGAGCGTCTGCCTTACAAGCAGAGGGTCGGGGGTTCGAATCCCTCAGCGCCCACCCGGATGGCTCCTTAGCTCAACTGAATAGAGCATTTGACTACGGATCAAAAGGTTGTGGGTTTGAATCCCGCAGGAGTCACAAGTCTGGCGAAAGTCAGTGGACTGGGGGTAGGTAGGTAAGTGGTTAAAACGGGCAGACTGTAAATCTGTTGCCTCACGGCTTCGGCAGTTCGAATCTGTCCCTGCCCACAGATAATGCGGAAATAGCTCAGTTGGTAGAGCACGACCTTGCCAAGGTCGGGGTCGCGAGTTCGAGTCTCGTTTTCCGCTCTTCTTAATGTTGATACCAAACGGTGCGGTAGTTCAGCTGGTTAGAATACTAGCCTGTCACGCTAGGGGTCGCGGGTTCGAGTCCCGTCCGCACCGCAAAAGCAAAAAGTGTTTTTCATGGTATTAGATTTTTAAGGTTGAGATTCTTAGTCGTGAGATTAGGAATCTTTTTTTATATCTACCGTATCGAACGAAGCATCACAAATAAAAGTCAAGGGATATGTTTGAACACATCGCAGAATTCACGGCCTGGCCGATACTGACAGGCATCTTCATCGGTTACATTGCCAACCGCATCATGAGCGGCGAGGGCAAGGGATGCTGCATGAACCTCATCATGGGCATCGTAGGCAGCTATGCCGGATCGTTCATCAGCCATCTGCTGAACATAGAGCTGCTCGGGAAGGGATATTTCACGAACTTCGTGTTCTGTGTGGTCGGAGCGGTGGCGGTGCTGTGGCTCTGGAAGAAACTGTTCGATTAGCCGCTCTTTCGCAGCCGATTGCAAAGGGCGGAGCATGGAGCTGCAAGTGCAGTCAATTCCCTCGCCGCGGGGAAACAAATTCCTCGCCGCGTGGAAACAATTTCCTCACCCCGTGGTATAAAACTTTTTCAGTGGCTCGGAAATATATTTCAGAGGCTTGGAAATATATTTTAGTGGCTTTGAAATTTATTTCCAAGCCCTGGAAATAGTTTTGTGGCACGTCGGGAAGGAAAATACAGTGTTAATTATGGTTAAAAACGTACCCTTTCTTGTCTTTATTTATCAAATTACCATAATAATTTTGTACTTTTGTGACGATTTCTTTGCAAAAGAACTGAAAACAGAACAACAAACACATATTTACTAACTAAACAAAACGAATCAATGAGAAAGATTACTTCTTTGCTTTGCTCGCGATGCAAAGCCGGAGCTCTTGCCATTCTCGGCCTGATGTGGCTTTCGGGGACGGCTGCATTCGCTGACGACCACGGGTACGTGAACGGTATCTGTACGATGCACGACGAATGCGACGCGCACTTCGAAGCTCCGCAGCAGGATGCCGACGGCTTCTACATGCTCTACAATGCAGGCAACGTGGAATGGATTTCCGACCAGGTTGCCGGCGGAATCCTCGACCTGGACTGCAAGCTAATGAACGACATCGACTTCGAGAACGTCGAGAACCTGCACCGACCCATCGGTCCGAACGACGGCAAAAAGTACAACGCCACGTTCGACGGCCAAGGACATCGCATCAAGAACATGATTATCAACCGTCCGAACGACGAGCGTCAGGGCTTCTTCGGCGACCTGCGCGGCAATCCGAACTCACGCGGCAAGGGTACAGTCATCAAGAACCTCATCATCGACAAGAGCTGCTCTATCACAGGCGCTTTGCGTACTGGCGGCATCACGGGCACAGGCCAGAACAATGCAATGGAGATTGTCATCATGAACTGTGTGAACGAAGCCAGCATCACCACAACGACAAAGAATGCAGGCGGCATCACCGGTGGCAGCACAAGCAATCATCCTATCTGGAAGATTTCGAACTGTGTCAACACCGGCACCATCACGGCTCTGGGCAACAGCAACGGCGAATACGAGTCGGCCGGCATCTCCGGTTGGCTGGGCGACAACGGCTCTACCATCGTCAAGAACTGCATCAACATCGGTCAGGTGGAAGGCATCGACGCCAACGGTCGCGGCGTGGTCCGCATGAGCAGAGACTGCTGTGTGAACACATACGACCTGAGCGGCAACGAGCTGAACTTCCAGTACATCGACCACGAGTTCACAGCCGAGGACGTGACAAGCGGCAAGCTTGCCTATGCCATCAACGCTTTGGCCGGCGAGATAGTCTACTGGCAGACCATCGGCGTGGACGAATATCCCATGCCCTTCAGCACCAGCAAGCAGGTCTACCTGCAGGGCGAGCTGCTTTGCGACGGTACGCCCATCGAAGGCGGCAGCTATACGAACGACCCCGTCGAGCCTGTCCGTCCGCCTCACGAATACGACGAGGGCGACTGGCATTGCATCAACTGCGGCGCAATCAGCGACGACTTCTGCAAGATAGAGGACGGCTTCTATCAGCTGAACAACGAAGTGGACGTCTGCTGGTTTGCCGATTTCGTCAAGGCAGGCAACGTTGAGGTGAATGCCAAGCTGAATAGCGACCTCGACTTCACCGAGTATCCCGACTTTGCCGGCATCGCAGACCGCGACCACGGCTTCAAGGGCATCTTCGACGGCGGCTTCCACACCATCAGCAACATGGACATGAGCTGGCGCGAGGCAGAGGAGTGGGTCGGCTTCATCAACTTCCTGAACGGCGGCGCTACGGTCCGCAACCTTCGTGCCGACGCCACCTGCTTCATCGTGGCAACAGGCAATGCCGGCTTCATCGGCGGCTCTACGGCTCCCGGCGACATCTACCTGGAGAACCTGGCCTTCGAAGGCGACGTCAGCTGCTCGAGGTCTGGCGCAGGCGGCATCCTGGGCTGCAACACAGGTTCGCAGGCCCACATCCACATGACCAACTGCTACGTCACAGGCTTCATCTCCGGCTCCACCGTCATGGAGAACGGCGCCCTGAGTGCATGGCTGGGCAGCAGTGGCGCAGTCATCACCAACTGCTGGTCGAGCGCAACCGTCAGCGGCGTTCAGAACGACGACAAGTACCTGGCCCGCTTCGACAACGCAACCTTCACCAACTGCTACAGCGTCAACGGCACACCCCTGCAGACGGCCATCATCGAGTTCGAAGAAGTGGAGAACGGCTCGCTCTGCTATAAGCTGAACGGCAACCAGGAGAACATCCAGTGGTTCCAGAACCTGGGCGAAGACGAGTTCCCCACCTTCATGCCCGGCCACAAGCAAGTCTATGCAAACGGCGAGATGCGTTGCGACGGCATGTTCGTCGGCGACGAAGTCATCTATTCCAACACCGAAGGCTCCGCCAAGCCCGACCATCAGTTCGCCGACGGCTTCTGCAAAGTCTGCCATCAGCAGGACCCCGACTTCCCCTTCCTCGATGTCTTTGCCAATGCCGACCACGACATAACGACCGGCTACACGACACGCAACTCCGGCGACGGCAGCAACCTCGGCTTCGAGAGCAGCGTCGTAGAACATTGGAACGTACATTGGTTCGAGAGCTTCCAGACCATCAAGAACCTCGAGCCCGGCGTCTATCGCCTTCGCGTGCAGGGTCTGAGCCGCGTCGCCCAGTGGGGCAATGCAGAGCATAACGCCTACGAGACAGGCGAGCTCAGCGAAGAATATGCTCCCCTTTACCACAGCAGCCAGTACTTCGCAGAGGTCAACGGCAAGAAGATTGCCAACCGCTTCGTGGACATCACGGAGGGCGCCCAGGAAGTTCGCGTCGGCGAGACAGAGAACTTCAGCGACTATACAGGCAAGTGGGTGCCCAACTCCCGCACAGCCTGCAATAAGTACTTCGCCCGCGGCCTCTACTGGAACGAGCCTCTCTACTTCGTCATCGAGAGCCCCGAGGACAGCGTCAACGTCGGCGTAGAGAACAGTCTCTACCTCTACGGCAACTGGACCGTATGGGACAGCTGGCGTCTGGACAAGCTCACAGCAGGCGACTTGAACCTCATCCGTCAGCAGCAGCTTGCAGCCGTTCAGGAAGAACTGGAGTTGCTGGAGCCTCAGGTTTCCCTCAAGGAAGCTTACGAGGAGGCAAAGAGCGCCATCGAAGATGCTTCGACCCTCGAGGCAATCATGGAGGCATCCGACGTGCTGGCCCGCACGCCCAACCTCATCCGCAGGAGCCACCTCGCTTACGAGGACTACAAGACCGCCATTCAGGCAATTGCCGACGAGCGTGCCAACCGTGACGACCTCAACGGCGCAGCCACCGACCTGCTCGACATGTATCTGAACGAGCACGACGAGGCCAGCGAGGAACTGCCCAACGGCACCTATATGTACATCATGGACGAACGTACCCTGAGCGAGGAAGAGCTCACCGCTGAGATTGAGTTCGTTCGCGGCCTCTACGATAATGCCATCATGACCAGCATCAGCGAAGGCTCCGACGTCAGCAACATCATCAAGAACGCAGCCTTCACCGCCGACGGCAACTTCCAGGACTGGGAGACCGTACGCACCTACGAGAGCCCCAGCGGTTCCAACTTCAGTTCCAACACCGGCTTTACCGACATCTATCCCGTGGCCGGTACGTGGAACACCGCATTCAGCGTTTCGCAGTACATCATTGCCGACATACCCGACGGCATCTACGAGCTGGAGGCTCCGGCCTTCTATCGTCCCGGCGGCAACGGCATGGGCGACATGGAAGGCAACGACTATGTGCCCGCCGACCTCTTCATCAACGACTACTACACGCCCGTCATGAACATCTACAAGGGACAGGTGCTCTATGCCGATGCCATCAACGGCGTGAACTGCCGCTACGACGCTTCCGGCGACCCCGAAGCACCGCATAACGGCGAGAGCACCTCGGCTCAGGACTACGACACGGGCTACGGCTACGTGCCCGAGCAGCGCCAGGCTGTCAGCTTCGCCTTTGCCGGAGGCCGCTATATTAATAAGGTATACGGCGTAGTGAAGGGCGGCGAGCTCCGTCTGGGCATCCGCAATACAGGCAAGCCTTGGTACGAGAGCGGCATGACCATGTGGGGCAAGTTCAAGCTGACCTATTGCGGACAGAGCGAAAGTGCCGTCGCTGCCATGATGGACAACTTCCGCAGCCGCCTCGAGGCCCTGAAGTGGGGACAGGTAGAGCAGATGTATATGTTCTACAGCATGAGCCACATCGAGAACATCGAGGCGCTGATGGCTGACGTGGACGCTGCCGGTTCCGTCGAGGAGAAACTGGCTGCCATAGAGAAGCTCAACGACGAGTTCAACACCATCCTGGACAGCTACGATGCCTACGACGACCTCCGCTCCATCGGCGACTACTGCAACACGAAGGCAGACGAGTACATCGAGACCGATCCCGACCTGAGCAACGCCTTTGCAGAGGCTACCAACACGATATTCGACCACTACTATATGGGCGACCTCACCGACGAGGAGGCCCGCAACTACCGTGAGTCTATCCTGAACGATCCCGCTCTGGGCGGTGGCTACTACGTACAAGGAGACCTGCTCGACGCTGAGGGCAACGACCTCAACTATGCAGTCCGCAACAAGAACTATCCTATGGTGCAGCAGGAAGACGGCACCTGGACGGCTACCGTCAAAGTGCAGAACCGTGCCAACCTTGCTAATGCAAACGCTCGTGCAGGCGTCTTCCTCAGCCGTATGGACGAGGTCTACAAGGTGGACCAGAGCACGCGTCGCTTCGTGACTCCGGCAGTCAACACCTTCACCCTGACCAAGGATGCGGGCAACGACCTGCAGATGGTGGGCGGCACGTTCAACGTCACCTTCAATCCCGCAACAGGCGAGACGAAGTTTGAAGCCGTCGAGTACAACTGGCACGACAATGTCTACGTCGTAGGTTCCGTCATCAATCAGGCAGGCCAGAAGCATCGCTGGAAGAACGACGAGATGGTACCCCTGTCTCATAAGGGCGACGGCGTCTACGAAGGCATCGTCACCTTCTATCGCGACTCTCTGGAGAACATGTATCCCAACTTCACCATCTTCTCCTGCCGCTCCAACACCGGCACCATTCCCTATTCCACGACAACCCGCGGAGGATGGAACGAAGGCCGCTACGGCAGCGACGTGAACAAGCTCATCCTGGAGAACGGCGTGGCCCAGGGCGACCTGATTCGCGGAGCAGACCGCAAGTGGTACATGAACTGGCCGGAAGGCGCTGCCGACGAGACACTGAAGTATCACATCTCCTTCGATATGAATCACAATACGGTGACGGTTCGCGTCCTGCAGGGCGACCTGAACGGCGACACCAAGGTGGACATTGCCGATGCCGTGACCATCCTGAACTTCATGGCCGAAGGCGTGTACAATGCCGATGCCGACGTCAACCACGACGGCAAGGTGGACATCGCAGACTTCGTGACCATCCTGAACATCATGGCAACGAACTGACGTCAATTCGTCCCGACAACAAGAAGGGGCTATGTCCGGAAACAGACATAGCCCCTTCTGCTATCTCCGCGCCTTATCCATTACGACGAACTCATGTCAAAAAAGGTACGCGAGGCTCTTCCGAAATAAGCGCGAGGCTCTTCCGAAATAAGAGTGTGGTTCTTCGGAAATAAGCGTGTGGCTCTTCCTGCGGTCAGGCATCGCCTGTCTGCTCGGGCGTGCCGCATTGCAGGATCTGGCCTCCGTTGCGGCCTCCGCCCGGACCCATCTCTATTATCCAGTCTGCCGAGCGGATGATGTCCTGGTTGTGCTCGATGACGATGATGGTGTTGCCTTTGTCCACAAGCCGGCCAAGCACGCCGAGCAGGACGCGGATGTCCTCGAAGTGGAGGCCCGTGGTGGGTTCGTCCAAGACGTAGAGGGTGCGGCCCGTGTCGCGCTTGCTGAGCTCGGTGGCGAGCTTCACACGCTGGCTCTCGCCGCCCGACAGAGTGTTGCTGGGCTGACCGAGCTTGATGTAGCCCAGGCCGACGTCCTGCAGCACCTTTATCTTGCCGAGGATGGTGGGTTGGTTGGCAAAGAACTCCACAGCCTGATTGATGGTCATGTCGAGCACGTCGGCGATGCTTTTGCCGCGGAAACGCACTTCCAGCGTCTCGCGGTTGTAGCGTTTGCCGCGACACTCGTTGCAGGGCACGTAGACGTCGGGCAGGAAGTTCATCTCGATGGTGCGGTAGCCGTTGCCGCTGCAGCGTTCGCAACGTCCGCCTTTGACGTTGAACGAGAAACGTCCGGGCTTGTAGCCGCGGATGCGGGCCTCGGGGAGCGCGACGAAAAGGTTCCTGATGTCGACGAAGACGCCCGTATAGGTGGCGGGATTGGAGCGGGGTGTGCGGCCCAATGGACTTTGGTCCACGTCAATTACTTTGTCAATGTTCTCAAGGCCTTCAATCGATTCGTAGGGCAGGGGCTCCTGCAGCGAACGGTAGAAGTGTTTGCTCAGGATGGGGTAGAGCGTTTCGTTGATGAGCGAGCTCTTGCCGCTGCCGCTGACACCTGTGATGCAGATGAGCTTCCCTAAAGGAATCTCTACGTTTACGCCGCGAAGATTGTGGCCCGTAGCACCGTTCAGGCGTAGGAACAGGCCGTTGCCTTTCCGTCGCTGGGCAGGCGGGTCGATGCTGAGTTCGCCCTTCATGTAGCGGCTGGTGAGAGTGTCATGTTTGAGCATCTGCGGATAGGTGCCCTGGAAGACGACTTCGCCTCCGCGTCGGCCTGCCTTGGGACCGATGTCGACGATGTAGTCGGCGTTCTCTATCATCTCGCGGTCGTGCTCCACGACGATGACGGTGTTGCCCGTGTCGCGCAAGGCTTTGAGCGAGCGGATGAGCTTGATGTTGTCGCGCTGGTGAAGGCCGATGCTGGGCTCGTCGAGGATGTAAAGGACTCCCACCAGCTGGCTGCCAATCTGCGTGGCAAGACGTATGCGCTGGCTTTCGCCGCCCGAGAGACTCATGCTGGGGCGCGAGAGGGAGAGGTACTCGAGGCCGACGTCGAGCAGGAACTTCAGTCGTGTGCGTATCTCCTTGACGATTTCCTGCGCGATGGCCCGCTGGCGTTCGCTGAGCTGGCTGTCCAGTTCGCCAAGCCACTCGTAGAGCTGTCCGAGGTCGAGGGCCGACACCTGGGCGATGTTCTTGCCGCCGAGCCGGAAATGGAGCGACTCCTTGCGGAGCCGTCCGCCGCCGCATTCGGGACAGGTGCATACGCCGCTGAACTGGTCTGCCCACTTCTGTGCGGCTGTACCCATTTCGGCGTCCTTCATCTGGTTGATGTACTTTATCAGTCCGTCGAACTCGGTGTAGACGTCGTTCGTTGTCTTTGTCCGGTCGGCAGGTATGCGCAGACGCTGTGAGCTGCCCTCCAGCACTTCGTCGATGGCTTCGTCCGGCACTTCGCCCAGCGGCGTGTCCATCGTACATCCGTACTGCTCGAGCACGGCTTCCACCTGCCAGAATATCATGGCCTGACGTGCGCTGCCGAGTGGCGCGAAGCCGCCTTTGCGAAGCGAGAGGGTGGGGTCGGGGATGACTTTGGCGCGGTCGATGATGTGCACGAAGCCCAGTCCCTTGCAGCGCGGACAGGCTCCCTGGGGGCTGTTGAAGGAGAAGTCGTGGGGCGCAGGGTCGTGATAGGAGATGCCGCTCGTGGGGCACATCAGGTGTTTGCTGTAGTGGCGCAGGGCTCCGCTGTCCATGTCGTAGACGAGCATCTCGCCGTCACCCTGCTTCATGGCGGCCTGGATGCTTTGTGCCAAACGCATTTCGTCCTTCCCCTTGCCGTCTTCCTGCCCGTCGGCTGCGGCTGGCTCTGCTCCGTCGGCATCCTTTTCCGGTACGCGCAGGCGGTCGATGACGACCTCGATGCTGTGGTTGCGGTAGCGGTCGAGCTTCATGTCGGGCACCAGTTCCTGCAGCTCTCCGTCCACACGGGCGTAGAGATATCCCTTGCGGCGAATGGTCTCGAAGAGTTCGCGGTAGTGTCCCTTGCGGTTCTTGACGAGCGGCGCGAGCAGGACGATGCGGCGTCCGCTGTACTCGCTGAGCAGGAGGCCGACAATCTGTTCTTCCGTGTAGCGCACCATCTGTTCGCCGCTGACGTAGGAGTAGGCATCGGCGGCACGGGCATAAAGGAGGCGCAGGTAGTCGTAAATCTCGGTGGTGGTCCCGACGGTGCTCCTCGGGTTCTTGTTGGTAGTCTTCTGCTCGATGCTGATGACAGGGCTGAGGCCTGTTATCATGTCCACGTCGGGCCGTTCCATCCCGCCCAGGAAGTTCCGGGCATAGGCGCTGAAGGTCTCGATGTAGCGGCGCTGTCCCTCGGCATAAATGGTGTCGAAGGCCAACGACGACTTGCCGCTGCCGCTCAAGCCTGTGATGACAGTCAGGCTGCCGCGCGGTATCTCGACGTTGATGTTCTTCAGGTTGTTGACGCGGGCGCCTTCGATGCAGAGCCGTCCGCCGTCGCCCACTTTCCGGGGCGTAGCTTTCTTCTCGCTCATTGATTGCCGTCCTCGCCCGTTGTGCCTTCGTCGTTGTTGTAGCCGGAAATGACGTTGATGGCCTTCTTGATGTTGTAGTCGATGCCGTCGCCGCCTTTGGCCGACACGACCAGGAAGTAGACGCCGTCCTTCACTCTCTTCCCCTTGTACTTGCCGTCCCAGCTGCCGTGTATGTCGTCCCAAGAGTAGAGCTTCTGCCCCCAGCGGTTGAAGACTGCCGCATGGAAGGAGACGATGCTCTTGTAGCCCTCCTTGGGCTTGAGCTCGTCGTTGCGATCGTCGCCGTTGGGTGAGATGGCATTGGGGAACTCCAGCTTGCTTTCGCTGCCGGTGAAGGTGATGAGCTTCTGGTCCTCGCCTTCCTGCGGGAACTCGTAGTCCTCGTTGACGCCCTCCTCGCCGTAGAAGATGGCACGTAGCTGCACGACGTAGCTGCCGCTTTCGCGAAAGTCGTATTCCAGTGTCTCGTCGTTGCGTCGGAGCAAAATGTTCCCCGGCTCGTCGGATTTCCACATCGTCCATTCGTACCACACCTGGCTCTTGTAGCCGTCGGGGATGGTGGGGTTGGCTGTGAATACAACGCGGAAGGGAACGCTTCGCACCGTTCCGTTCACGTCGCCAGTCTCTTCTTCGCCATGCTCATCGGTGGAATAGTATGTGCCGACAGGGTCGACGGTCGGCGTCTGTGCCCATGCAAAGAATGGCAAAAGCGAGAGGAAAAGGAATAAAATGTGCTTCATGAGTCGTGATATTTCTGCAAAAGTACAAAGAAAATAAGAGTTAGGAAAGAAGAGAGCGTATTTATTTAAGAAAAATTTGAAATATGAATTACGAATTATGAATTATTTCGTACCTTTGCGGTGATGAAACGTGTTATATTTATAATTATGTGTATGTGTCCGCTTCTTCTTTGCGGGCAGAATACACTTTCGGCGCTCGGGAACATGCACACCGTTGCCAAGGGGCAGACGTGGGAAAGCGTGGCGGCCGATTATGCTGTTTCCGTGGCAGAACTTCAGGCGGCAAATCCCGATATTACCCGTCGCAAACTCAAGAAAGGCACGCTGCTTATCATTCCCCGCAAGCCGCAGCCGGTGGAGGCCGTGGAGGTCGTGGCGCCGCAGCCAGCTCCCGCCGTCCGTACGGCTCTGCCGCATCTGAAGGTCGGTGTCCTGCTGCCGTTCAGCCAGGACAAGGCCCGAATGGCAGAACTTTACCGTGGCCTGCTGATGGCTGCCGACAGCGTCCGGAAGAACGGAACAGACCTCGATATCTATGCCTGGGATGGCGGAATCGCTTCGTCGAAGATAGAACAGATGCAATCGGAGTTCAAGGGGCTCGACATCTTGTTTGGTCCCACTGAAGCAACGCAGGTCCCTGCTGTGGCTGAGGTCTGCCGCGAGCAGGGTATCCGCCTTGTCCTACCCTTCGCCAGCGGGCAGGTGTTGCAGGACTATCCCCTCGTCTATAACGCCACGGCCACAAATACCGTCGTATTCGAGGAGGCTGTGAAGAAGATGGAGGCTGTCTTCCCGGACGGCAACATCATTACCGTGAACACCGGGAGCCAGGACAATCAGGGGAAAGTCTTGTGCGAAACGCTTGTACAGAGTGCGGCAAAGCACGGGGCGACCCTCGGCAGGATAGACCTGGAAGGCGATGCTGCTGCCTATGAGTCGGCTTTCAGTCAGACTCGCGGGAACGTGGTTGTGCTCGACAACGCAGGCACGCGTTCGCTCAACATCATGCTGGCCCGGCTCAAGGACTTCCGTCGCCAGCATCCCGACTGCCGTATCTCCCTGATCGGATTCCCGGAGTGGCAGGAAACGACGCAGATGCTCCTGAATGACTTTTTTGCCTTCGACACGTACATCGTCAGCCCATATTATTATAATGTGCTCGATGAATCCACGAAACGCTTCCAGCGTGCCTACGAGGACGCCTTTCATACTCCCATCGCGCAGAACTACCCGCGCTATGCAGCCCTGGGCTTCGACCTTGGCTACTACTTTATGTCCGGCCTAAGCAGACAGGGCGACACCTTCGAGCAGATGCAGGGTTCCCTCGTGCAGAACCCTTACCAGAACCGGTTCAGCTTCGAGCGCTTGCCGTCCGGCATGAGCTTCACCAACCGTTTTGTCCAGTTCATTCACTTCACTCCCGAGAAAAAGATAGAAATCATCAGATGAAGTGCCTCCGTTCTTTGTTCCTTCTTGCCGTCGTTACCCTTCACTCGGCTCTCTTTGCCCAAGTGGGTAAACCGCGTACCGACCTGGCAATAGGCGGCAGTGCCGGCATGGTGTTGAACCGTGTCTCCTTCAACCCTTCTATCAAACAGTCGATGAAGCCGGGCATGACGCTGGGGTTCACGGCACGCTATACCTGCGAGAAGTATTTCAGCATGATTTGTGCCTTCCAGGGTGAGTTAAACTATACGCAGTCAGGATGGAAGGAGAACATCAGCACCAGCAGCGATACTTATCAGCGAACGGTGCATTATGTGCAGGTTCCCCTGCTTGCCCATCTCGGCTTTGGCCGCGAGCGGGGTGGCGTGAAAGGCTTCCTCGTCATCGGTCCGCAGCTGGGCTTCTGCGTAGGCGAGACCGAGAAGCGTGGCGGAGAATGGTCGGCAGCGACCCTGGCACAGCGCATCAACGGCATCACGGAACAGTACGATCTGGAGGTGCAGAGGAAGTTCGAGTACGGCATTGCCGGCGGCTTGGGCATGGATGTCAGCACGCGAAGCGGACATCACTTCATTGTGGAGGGGCGCTATTTCTATGGGCTTAGCGACATCTTCTCCAACTCGAAGAAGGACCCGTTCGGCCGCAGTTCCAATGGCGGCATCTTTGTCAAAGTCTCGTATCTCTTCGATATCATCAAGACAAATCTGTAGCAAACGAGCCGTTCCTGCAGGGGCTTTGTGGCGAAGCTATTTCAGTACTACGCGTTCGCCGCATTGTTTTGCCAGTTCCTTTACGAGCTGACTCTTCTGGCTGAAGTCGGCCATGAGCTGACGGGAACGTTCCTTGTCTGCTTTCGTCGCGGGGTTCTTCATCTGCTCGATGATGCTTTGCAAATCATGCTGGACGATGCTGAGCTTGTAGCTGGCTATCAGTTTGGGGATGACTTCGTCGAGCCGCAGGTCTGAACTCTCTGCCGGCTTGGCCTCTTCGCCAGGAAGAGTCTGAGGTTCAGGTGCATTGAACAACTTGCTCAATGCCACGATGTCGGGACCCAGCTCCAGCGCAAGCTCGCGGATGTCTTCGTCGGGATGGCTGATGAAGTATTGCTCGGCACGGAAATTCGGCTCGTGTACGTTCTCGACTGCTTCTTGCAACAGCCTCTTGCAGATGGGCGTCTGGAGGCTGATGCCGTCGTCCTGCAAGCTATATGAAATGTATTCGGCTACGGAGAGGGGCACGTCCGTACCGTTTTCGCCCTCGATGTAGCACATCACCTTCTCGCCGTGACGGATAATCATCTGGGCGATAGCGGTCTCCGGGCTTTCCTTTCTCCTTCCCACTGGGGTGGGGGACGGAGCAGTTACCTTCACCTCCTCTGCCGGGGATGCCTGTGTCGTCTGGCCGTTTTGCTGCCGTCGCTGTTCGCGTTCCTGCTCCTTTTGCCTCTCGGCACGCAGGTTGGTCATCTGTGCGTTGACGGCTGCCGCGATGAGACGCTCGGGCATGTTCAGCTGCTGGGCTGCGTAGCGGATGTAGATGGTGCGCTTTATCTCGTCGGGAATGACGGCGATACTCTCTGCAACGTTGTGTACAAGCCGTTCCTCGGCGTCGGGCTCGCCCTTCTTTCCGCCGATGGAGTGCGAGGCTTTGTAGGTGATGAAGTCCACCTGATTGTCCTTCAGGTATTGCTGATACTCGGTGGCCGTATGCTTGCGGGCAAAGCTGTCCGGGTCGTCTCCGTCGGGCAGCAGCAGGAGCTTGACATTCATGCCTTCGGCCAGGAGCATGTCTATGCCTCGTTCGCTGGCGTGGATGCCGGCCTCGTCGCCGTCGAAGATGACCGTGATGTTCTCTGTGATGCGATGGATGAGGTGAATCTGTTCGGAGGTAAGGGCTGTGCCAGAGGACGATACGACGTTCTCCACACCCTGCTGATGCATCGCCATCACGTCGGTATAGCCTTCCACGAGGTAGCAAAGGTCGTGCTTGCGGATGGCCTGACGCGCCTGATAAAGGCCGAAGAGCTCCTTGCGCTTGCTGTAAATGATGCTTTCCGGCGAGTTCTGATACTTGATGGCAACGCCCTTGGTGGCTGCGTCGAGCACACGTCCGCCGAAGCCTGCCACTCGTCCGCTCATGGTGTAGATGGGCCACATGACGCGTCCGAAGAAGCGGTCGCGCAGTTCGCCGTTGTCGCGCTTGATGCTCAGACCCGTGCCGATGCTCAGCCGCGGCTCCATCTCGTTCTGGTTGTTCACGAGGTAACGCTCCTGATAACCAGCCTTCAGGGCGTCTGCCGAGAGGGTATGCTCCTTGGTGTTGGGGCAGAATCCCACTTGGAACTTCTCGAGGATGTCGTCGCGGAAACCACGTCCGCGGAAGTAGGCCAGACCGATAGCGCGGCCGTCGGGAGTCTTCCAGAGCTGGTCGCTGAACCAGTTGCGTGCCCATTCGTTGAGGATGAACATGCTTTCGCGGTCGCCCCGCGACTGAATCTCTTCCTGCGTCAGCTCCTTTTCTTCTATCTTGATGCCGTACTTCTTTGCCAGGTAACGCAAGGCATCGGGGTAGGAGAGTCCTTCGTGCTTCATGATGAACCCGACGGGACTGCCCCCCTCGCCGCAGGCAAAGCACTTGCAATAGTTGCGTGCCGGCGACACCATGAACGAGGGCGTGCGGTCGTCGTGGAAGGGACAGAGCCCCTTCAGGTTGGAGCCGGCACGCTTCAAGGTGACGAAGTCGGAGACCACGTCCACGATGTTTGCGGCATCAAGTATCTTGTCTACGGTCAGGCGGTCAATCATAATTCCTTCTCCTCCTCCCCTTCGTCTTCGTCCTCGTCGCCCATGTCGAAGTCGAAGTCTCCGAAGAACTCGGGGACATCATTCTGGAAGTCATCGAGGTTGCGGCGGTCTTTCTTCGTCGGACGGCCTGTGCCCTTGGCCCTGCCGATGAAGCCGCTTATCTTGTTCATCTCGAGCAGTTCGTACTGTTCGGGCGGGGTGATGTTCTCCAGAATGTCGGGCAGGAGCTTGGCCCCCACGCGTTTCTCTACGGGTTGCAGCACGCGGAAGCTGTAGGTGACGGGCGGCTTGCGGACTTCCACCACGTCGCCGGCCTTGACGGTGCGGCTGGCTTTGAGCTGCGCACCCTTCATGCTCACCTGCCCTTTCTTGCAGGCGGCGGCCGCAATGGTGCGTGTCTTGAAGATACGCGCCGCCCACAGCCACTTGTCTATCCGCGCTTCGTTGTTCATTTTGCAACGAGCTTGCAGATGTTCACGACGGTCATCATGGCCTTCTCCATGCTTTGCACGGGAACGAATTCATGACGGCTGTGAAAGTTGAGCCCGCCTGCGAAGATGTTCGGACAGGGCAGTCCCTTGAAGCTGAGCTGTGCGCCGTCCGTGCCGCCGCGGATGGGCACGACGTTGCAGAAGCCGCATGCCTCCTTGATGGCACGCTGGGCGATGTCCGTTATCTGCGGCTTGTCCTGCAGTTGTGTGAGCATGTTGTAGTACTGGTCGCGCACTTCTACGCTGACCGTGTCCTGCCCGTACTTGGCGTTAAGCTTCTCTGCCGTGTCGAGCACAACCTGTTTGCGGAGCTGGAACATGCCCGTGTTGTGGTCGCGAATGATGTAGCTGAGCCAAGCTTCCTCCACGGTGCCGTCCATGCCGGTGAGGTGGAAGAAACCCATATAGCCGTCCGTCGTCTCAGGACGCTCATTCTCAGGCATCATGGAAGCGAACTCTGAAGCAATGATACAAGCGTTCTTCATCTTTCCCTTCGCATAGCCCGGATGCACGTTGACGCCCTTAATCGTAATCTTTGCGCTGGCGGCGTTGAAGTTCTCGTACTCCAGTTCGCCCACTTCGCTGCCGTCCATCGTGTAGGCCCAGTCGCAACCGAACTTCTCTACGTTGAACAGGTGTGCGCCCGCACCAATCTCTTCGTCGGGATTGAACGCCACACGGATCTTGCCGTGCTCTATCTCGGGGTGAGCCATGAGGTAGGTCATGGCGGTGACAATCTCGGCAATGCCTGCCTTGTCGTCGGCTCCGAGCAGAGTGTGTCCGTCGGTGACGATGAGGTCCTCGCCGATGTGCTGCCTGAGCTCGGGGAACTGGCTGACGGTCGAGACGATGTTTTCCTCCTTGCAGAGCACGATGTCCGAGCCGTCGTAGTTCTCGATGATGCGAGGCTTGATGTCTGCGCCGCTGCAGTCGGGGCTTGTGTCGATGTGTGCGATGAAGCCGACGGTGGGTACCTCCTTGTCTGTGTTGGCGGGCAGGGTGGCGTAGACATAGCCGTGCTCGTCCATTTCCACTTCGGTCATGCCGATGGCTGTGAGTTCGTCGCGCAGGTAAGCTGCCAGAGCCATTTGCTTCTCTGTGCTGGGGCATTGTGCCTCGTTTTCCTCGCTGCTCTGTGTGTCGAAGCCGACGTAACGGAGGAATCTGTCTTTCAGTTCACAATTCATAGTTCATTAGTTTTATGTTAGTTGGCAGCACTTTGTGGATGCTTCACTTGTTGTTATAGTTGCACATGGCGAACTGTATGCCGCTCAGTACGAAAGCCTTGATTGCGTCGCAGGCCACGAGTGCCCTTTCGTTTACCGTCTTCTCCTCTTCGGGCGTGAATCTGCTGAGCACGAAGTCGATCTGTGCGCCGCGCGGGAAGTCGTTGCCGATGCCGAAGCGCAGGCGGTTGTAGCCCTGTCCGCCAAGCGTCTGCGCGATGTGCTTGAGCCCGTTGTGCCCGCCGTCGCTGCCGCTTGGCTTGATGCGTATTGCTCCGACGGGGAGGCTGAGGTCGTCGACTACGACCAGCATGTTTTCGACAGGAATCTTCTCCTGCAGCAGCCAATAGCGTACGGCGTTGCCGGAGAGGTTCATGTATGTTGAGGGTTTCAGGAGCACGAGTTCGGCGTTCTTGACGCGCATGTGTGCCACGAAACCGTAGCGCTTGTCTTCAAAAGCAGTATTGGACGCTCCTGCAAGGGCGTCCAATACTCTGAATCCGATATTGTGGCGGGTGCCATCGTACTCGGGGCCGATGTTACCCAATCCAGCAATGAGGTACTTCATCTCGAAACGGAGTTGCCTGGCATCCTTTATTCAGCCTTAGCAGCAGCGCTCATTGCACTTCTGGTCATCTTAACCTGGCAAACGACAACGCTGGGGCTTGTTACCAGTTCGAGGCCTTCGAAGTTGAGCTCGGCCACCTTGATGGTCTTGCCAAGTCCGAGGTTGGTGACGTCGATGTTGAGGCACTCGGGGATGGCTGTGTAGGGAGCGCGTACCTTGAGCTTGCGCACGCTGGCAGAGAGCTTACCACCAGCCTTCACGCCTTCTGCAAGGCCGGTCAGCTTGATGGGCACTTCCATGACGATGGGCTTCGTCTCGTTGATTTCGTAGAAGTCAATGTGGAGCAGCTTGTCGGTGACGGGGTGGAACTGGAGCTCCTTCATGATGGCCTTGCACTCCTTGCCGTCGATGTTGAGGTTCACGCTGTAGATGTCGGGAGAATAGACGAGCTTGCGGAGCTCCTCCTGAGTGGCGCTGAAGCTGAATGCCTTGGGCAGACCCTTCTCGTCCTTTGCCTCGCCATAGAGGTTGCAGGGCACTGCGCCTGCCTTGCGGATGTCACGTGCAGCCTTCTTGCCTGTGGCGGTGCGGGCTGTTCCTGTTACGTTGATGCTTTTCATTGTTTGTTTGTGTTTGTTTGTGTTACTCTAAATTAAGTTTCTCTTTTGCTTAATTCGCCATCACACGGCTTCAAAAGCGGCTGCAAAGTTACGACTTTTTTCTGATATGGCAAAGGCTTTGCCTAAATTTATAATTAAATATGTTGCACAGGACGCAGAATCGTCGTACCTTTGCACCAGCTGACGAAAGATCGGCATAACGTAAAAGCACCGATGAAACCGAAGAAGACGAACATACTCTTTGTCTGCCACGGCAACATTTGCCGTTCGCCGATGGCGGAATTTGTGATGAAAGAACTTGTCCGCAAGGCGGGCCGTGAGGACGAGTTTTACATTGAGTCGGCTGCCACTTCGACCGAGGAGATAGGCAACGCCGTCTATCCGCCTGCCCGACGCAAGCTGGCTGAGCACGGCATTTCCGCGGCTGGGAAGACGGCGCGGCAGCTGACGCGCGGCGACTATGTGCGCTTCGACCTGCTGGTCGGCATGGACTCGTGGAACATCCGGAACATGAACGCGATATGCGGCGGCGACCCCGAGGGGAAGATATGCAGGCTGCTGGACTTCACGTCGCGCCCCGGGGACGTGGCCGACCCGTGGTATACGGGCGATTTCGAGGCGACGTGGAGGGACGTGCTCGAGGGGTGTCAGGCTATTTTGAAAAGGTATTGATATGAGAAAACTCTGCAAGCTGATTTCCGACTATATGGGGCTGCTGGTGCTTCTGGCAGCCGTCTGTGCTTTCCTGTGCCCTGAGTTCTTTGCCCAGGTGAAGCCCGCTGTTATCAATCCGATGCTGGGAGTCATCATGTTTGGCATGGGTCTGGCGCTGAAGGCCAAGGACTTCCAGGTGGTGTTCAGCCGCCCGGGGGACATCCTGGTCGGCGTGGCGTCGCAGTTCATCGTGATGCCTTTGCTGGCTTATGTGCTGACGCGTGTCTTCGCCCTCGACGAGGCGCTGGCCATCGGCGTGATTCTCGTGGGCTGTTGTCCCGGCGGAACGGCATCGAATGTCATTGCCTATCTCGCTGGAGGCGACTTGGCGCTCAGCGTCGGCATGACGGGCGTCTCCACACTTCTGGCACCCGTAGTGACGCCGTTGCTCGTGTGGCTCCTGGCGGGAGAGAAGGTCGATGTGGACGTGGTGGCTATGTTCCTGAGCATCTTTTGGGTCATCATTCTGCCCATTGTGGCAGGTCTTGTCGTGAAACACCTCTGGCCCAGACAGACGGAACGGGTAGCTGTCTACCTGCCTGCCATTTCGTCGCTTGCCATCGCAGCTACCGTGATGATTGTCATAGGAGCCAGTGCCAAGAGGCTGCTCACCGGCGGCATGATTGTCATCCTCGTCGTGATGCTCCACAACGTCTGCGGCCTGCTCCTGGGCTATCTCGTGGGACGGGCCTTGCACTTGCCTTCGGCCAAGCGTCGCACGCTGAGCATCGAGGTCGGCATGCAGAACTCGGGCCTTGCCTCGTCGCTTGCCACGCTGCACTTTGCGGCCTATCCCCTGGCTATTGTTCCCGGGGCTATCTTCAGCGTCTGGCACAACATCAGCGGTGCCATCGTGGCCCGTATCTACTCCAGGGGCGGGGCGTCTTCGTAGCTTTCGGCGTTTTGGCGGGCCGTCTCCTCGATGGCTTCGTTGTGACCGTTCAGGGCGGCAAAGGGTGCGAACTGTGCTGCGCGCTGGTACATCGACATGGGCGGATGCTTCTCCGAAACGTGATGCGGCAGGTTGATGATGTCGTCGTAGGCGTTCATTTCCTGTGTCCTCCTATCTGGTTGTTGCGTTCGCGTGCCGTTGCGCCGTCGGCATAGCTCGTTCCCCGTAGGATGGCATTCTTGCCGAAGCGTTGTTTGATGCTGAGGATGGCTTCCTGCATGCGGCGCTCCTTCTCGCGTTCAGTCTTCTTGGCTTTCTTCTTTTGTGCCAAAGCCTCGTAATCGGTGAAGAGGTCGAGCTGAGGGTTTTCGTTCCCTGCGGCCTGCTCTTCGGCGGCCCGCGCTTGCTCTTCGGGGATGACGTGGTTGGTGCTGATGTTCAGACGGCGTATCAGCAGGTCGGGGTTGACAAATTTGTCGTAGAGCCTGAGCACGGCATCGATGATCTCGCGGCTCGACGAGGACTGCCCCTCGAGGTTGGCCGTGCCGTGGGCACTCTTGGGCACCTGACGGCCGTAGTAGTCGGTGACGATTTCGCCTCTGTAGCGTGTTGCTATCTCGGGGCGGGTGAGGCACTCTCTGTCGTAGCTGACGTGGAGCACCAGCTGGTTCGTCGTGAGCCGTTTCTCCACGAGCTTCAGGCTGATGGCATCGGCCATTTCTGCGACGACGTTGCGGGCTTGCGCAAAGGTGTACGGCTGTGTCAGCACCTGTCCGCTGCTCATCGAGTTGACTTTCGGGCGGTAGGCCTTCACGTCGGCAATGGTGCAGGGCTCCCATCCCCAGGCGTGGTCTATCAGAAGCTCCGCGTTCACCCCGAACAGACGGTAGAGCAGGTCCTCGTTCTCTACGGAGCAACGGGCTATCTTGCCCATCGTGTCGATGCCGTAACGGGCAAGCTTTTCGGCCAGACCGTGCCCTACGCGCCAGAAGGCCGTGAGCGGATGGTGGTTCCACAGCGTCCGTCGGTACGACATCTCGTCCAGTTCGGCTATGCGCACACCGTCCTTGTCGGCAGGCATGTGCTTCGCCACGATGTCCATCGCCACCTTGCTGAGGAACATGTTTGTGCCGATGCCTGCGGTCGCCGTGATGCCCGTCGTCCGCAGAACGTCGCGTATCATGGTGATTGCCAGCTCGTGAGCTGTCTTCTTGTACGTGCCCAGATAGTTGGTGACATCCATGAAGACCTCGTCGATGCTGTACACGTGGATGTCCTCGGGCGCGATGTATTTCAGGTAGACCTGATAGATGCGTGTGCTGTATTCGATGTAGAAAGCCATGCGCGGCACGGCGCGGATGAAGTCCAGCTCCAGCTCGGGATGCTGCTTTATCTCCGTGTCGTCGGTCGACTTGCCACGGAATCCGTAGCCGCCCAGCTGCCTCCGGCGCTCGTTGTTCACCTCCCTGACGCGCTGCACGGCCTCGAACAGACGGGCACGACCCGAGATGCCGTATGCCTTCAGCGAAGGCGACACGGCCAGACAGATAGTCTTCTCCGTCCGGCTCTCGTCGGCCACAACCAGGTTCGTGGTCAGCGGGTCGAGGCCACGCTCCACGCACTCCACGCTGGCATAGAACGACTTGAGGTCGATGGCGATGTATATGCGGTTGCCGTCAGTCACGGTTTTATGCTACAGAACGAGGGTGCGCCCGCTTGGTACGGCACACCCTCGTCGCGGATGATTCGTTCGTTATTCGGCAGAGAACTGGTCCTTGCCTACGCTGCACACGGGGCACTCGAAGTCCTCGGGCACTTCTTCCCAGGGCGTGCCGGGTGCTATACCTGCCTCGGGTACTCCTACTTCGGGGTCATACTCCCAGCCGCATACGTCGCATACATACTTTGTCATAGTGATTAGTGTTAATAGGGTTAATAAATAATGTGTACTCTCAGTTCGTGAGTGCAAATTTACGACATATAATTCTATTTTACAAGTTTCTTCCCGAAAACCTGTGAAAACTTTCTTTTCGCACGTTCACATTTCCTCCGTCGCAGGCGATAAAACTTTTTCAGTGGCACGGAAATTTATTTCAAAGCCTTGGAAATATATTTTAGTGCCTTGGAAATATATTTCCGTGCCACTGAAAAAGTTTTGTTCCGCGTGTCGGGAAACTTTTATCCGCGAGGAAAGAAAGTTGTTGCCTTGCGGAAAGGAAATTGTTGCCTTGCGGATACAAAAAAAGCCTCCCGCCCGATGGACTCGGGGGAGAGGCTTTTCCTGACTTCGTCGCAGGGACGGAGAGGCCGGCTTAGCAGAGCTTGCGAGAGCCGTCGCCGATGACTACGTCGATGACGATGGGCTTCTTGCCGTACTTCTTCTCGAACTTCTCTACGACAACCTTCTTGAAGTTGGGAGCCAGCTCGTCGGCAACGAGGTTGATGGTGCAGCCGCCGAAGCCGCCGCCCATGATGCGAGAGCCGGTCACGCCCTCTTCCTTGGCAACTTCGTTGAGGAAGTCAAGCTCCTCGCAGCTTACCTCGTACTCCTTCGACAGGCCGTAGTGCGTCTCGTACATCATCTTGCCGACGGTCTCGTAGTCGTCCTTCTTGAGGGCATCGCAGACGGTCAGTACGCGAACAACCTCGCCGATGACGTAGCGTGCACGCTTGTACTCGTCCTCCGTAATCTGGCTCTTCACCTCCTCGAGCATGTCGTAGTTGGCGTCGCGCAGGCTCTTCACCTCGGGATGACTCTTGGCAATGACTTCGGCCACGTGCTCGCACTGCAGACGGCGCTCGTTGTAGGGAGAGCCCTTCAGCTCGTGCTTCACGCAGCTGTTGACGAGGATGAGCTGGTAGCCCTTCGGGTTCCAGGGGAAATACTCGTACTCACCGCTGCGGCAGTCCAGACGGAGCAGCGCTCCCTTCTTGCCGAGACAGCTGATAGCCTGGTCCATGATGCCGCAGTTCACACCTACGTACTTGTGCTCGGTGCGCTGGCCGACCTTGGCAAGTTCCATGCGGTCAATCTTGTTCTCGCCGAAGAGGTCGTTCAGACCGAAAGCGTATGTGCTCTCCAGGGCAGCAGAGGAACTCATGCCGGCACCCAGGGGCACGTCGCCTGCAAAGGCAGTGTTGAAGCCTTCTACGGGAACGCCCAGAGCCATCATCTCGCGGCATACGCCGTAGATGTAGCGGGCCCATGTTGCGTTGGGACCCTTCTCGTCGTCGAGAGAGAACTGCACGCGGTCCTTGAGGTCGATGCTGTAGGCGTCGACGGTGCGTGTGCCGTTGGGCTTAATCTCGGCAATGATGCCCTGTTCCACAGCTCCGGGGAATACGAAGCCGTTGTTGTAGTCTGTGTGTTCGCCAATGAGGTTGATGCGGCCGGGAGAGGCATAGACGTTGCCTGTCGTGCCGTCGAAGTGCTTGATGAAACGACTTCTTACGTCGTCGATTGTTAGTCTCATGATGATTTCGTTATTACGTTATTTCGTTATTACTTAAGTTAATTACTCTGCTGCCTTCTTGCTTACACGGCTGCCGATGAGGGCATAGAAGAGGATGTATGCTGCGCAAAGGCAAGGCACGATGTAGCTGGTGAGGTAGCTGCCTGTGACGTCGACAACCCAAGCCTGGACTGCAACCATCACGGCACAGCCGAATACCATCGTCATGAAGATGCCGGATGCAGCTGCAGTGTACTTGCCGAGGCCTTCAACTGCCATGTTGAAGATGCCGCCCCACATGACGGATGTGCAGAGGCCCACGCAGATGAATGCTGCTACGCCGATGGGAACCTGTGTCCAGACAACGTTGAGGTTTGCCCAGTCAACGCCGGGAACGTTGGCGGTCATCGTCTCGGGAGCGAACATGCCGAAGAGAATCAGGATGACAGCTGCACAGGCGGTTGTGGCAACCATGGTACGGCTGCTGACCTTGCCGCCGATGCTGCCGCCTACGGAACGGCCGATGAACATGGCAAACCAGTAAACGGCTGCAATCAGGGAAGCTGTGCCTGCAGCAACGCCGCAGTCGCTGATGAGATACTTAATCATGTAGGTGGGAGTACCGACCTCAACGCTCATGTACAGGAAGATAGCGAGAGCACCGAGAGCAAAGTGGCGGAAGCCGAGAGCACCCTTGATGAGCTCCATCTTCACGGGCTCCTGTGCGGGCTCTTCAATCTTGGTCAGGAACATCACGAACAGGGCCAGCAGGAAGATAGCCAGTGCAATGTACATGGCAGGAGCAGCGTCGGTGATGGCTGTGTCCTTTGTAACCTCGCCGATGAGGGCGCCCAGGATGATGTAGACTGCTACGGCTGCGCAGGAGTTGAAAGCGCCGCCAATCTGGATGAGCTGGTTGCCGGTGTTGCCGCCGCCGCCCAGAAGGTTCAGCAGAGGATTGACAACGCAGTTGAGCATACACATGCAGAAACCGCTGATGAAAGCGCCTGCCAGGTAAACCCACATGCTTTCCATCGTACCGGAAAGCAGCTCGAGAACCATGCCGATGATACCCACGATGAGGGCCAGGATGGCAGTCTTCTTGTAGCCGTACTTGACGATGAGCATACCGCTGGGGATACCCATCACAAGGTAAGCAATGAAGTTTGCATAGTTGCCGATCTGTGACTGAAGTTCAGAAGCTCCGAACTGGTTCTGTACGATGACTGCCATAGGCGAACACAGGTTCGTCACGAAGGCAATCATAGCGAAGAGGGCGATCATCATGATAATCGCAGCCCACTGTTTTGATTTTTGTGCCATAATTCTTTAGTTGAAAGTTGAAAGTCGAAAGTTGAAAGTTCT